>SYFT01000108.1 GCA_005799825.1 Acidobacteriota bacterium
GCCATCCTCGGCATCGACGAACTGTCGGAAGACGACAAGCTCACGGTATCGCGCGCGCGCAAGATCCAGAAGTTCCTGTCGCAGCCGTTCTTCGTGGCCGAACAGTTCACCGGCCTCAAGGGCGCGTATGTCACCGTCGCCGAGACGGTGCGCGGCTTCAAGGAAATTGTCGAGGGTAAACACGACGACATTCCAGAACAGGCATTTTACCTGGCCGGCACGATCGACGAAGTCATCGAGCGGTCGAAGAAGCAGTAAAGACGTTTCATGGCCATTCCCACGACCTTACGCCTTGAATTCGTCACGCCGGAGCGTGCGATCGTCCACGACGAAGTGGATGAGCTGCAGTTGCCCGGCGAGGAAGGATTTCTCGGAGTCCTTCCAGGCCACACGCCCATGCTCGTCAGCCTGAAGGTGGGCGAGATGTGGTATCGGAAAGGCATTGAGAAGTTTCACGGATTCGTCGGATTCGGGTTTGCCGAAATTCTCCCGGACCGCGTGACCATCCTGGCGCGCATCGCCGAGAAGGCCGACGACATCGATCTGGAACGTGCCCAGTCTGCCAAACGGCGCGCGGAAGAACGACTGGCCGAGGTCGTTAAGGGCGGCGCATCGGCAATGGACTACGAGCGCGCTCGCATCGCGCTTCTGCGGGCGATCACTCGCCTGCAGGTGTCACAACACGCGCGGACACGCGGCTGACCTGATGCCGCCAATCACCTCGGTCTCCGTCACCCATACGGGCCTTCGACGCGAGAGCAACGAAGACGCGTTCCGCGAGCGTCAGGACCTTGGCCTGTACGTGGTGGCCGACGGGATGGGCGGCCACGAAGCCGGCGAAGTGGCGTCGCGTTTGACCGTGCAGGTGATTGAAGCGTTCATTGACGACACCCGCAACGCAGAGCTCAATCAGGCCTGGCCCTTTCCCTATGATACCGCGCACTCGCTGGCGGCCAATCGCCTGATCGCCGCGCTTCGCCTGGCTAATCAGCGCGTGGCGTCGGCTATTGGCGCGGATCCCGAGCTCAAGGGCATGGCAACCACGGCCGTTGCGATCCTGCTGCAGCCTGCCGGCATGGCGCAGGTGGCGCACGTCGGTGACAGCCGCGCCTACCAGTGGCGCGAGGGCAAGCTGCGACAACTGACCGACGACCATTCGTGGGTGGGCGAGCAAGTGCGCGCCGGTGTGCTCACGGATGACGATGCCCAGCGGCATCCCTGGCGGAATGTGGTGACGCGCGCCATCTCGGGCGGCGTTGATCCCGAAGTAGACATCAAGGAAGTAGATCTAAAAGCCGGGGATCGCTTGCTGATCTGCTCCGATGGATTGTCCTCGGTGGTGCCACCGGCCCGCCTGAGTGAGCTGATGACCAAGCCCGGCGATTTAGCTGCGTGCGCGCAGTCCCTGATCAACGCCGCGAACGCCGTCGGCGGGCCCGACAACATCACCGTGATTCTCGTCGAGGTCGACGCCGCAGGCGATGTGGCATAACCTCGGACAACTCCTTCGGTATCGCGGCCTCATCCAGAGTCTGGTGGCGCGTGATCTGAAGGCGCGCTACCGGGGATCGATGCTGGGGTTTTTCTGGTCGTTTGTGAACCCCCTGATGTTGTTGCTGATCTACAACTGGGTATTCACCTACCTGCTCGAAAATCGGTCACAAGACACGCAGCCGTACGCGGTGTTCATGTTCACCGCTCTGCTGCCCTGGACCTGGTTCCAGTCATCGCTCAACGAAGTCACCGGGTCGCTGATTTCCGGCGGCAACCTCATCAAGAAGGTCCTGTTTCCCGCCGAAGTGCTGCCGATCGTCACAGTGCTCGGCAACATGATTCATTTCATCTTCGGCCTCCCGATTCTGGCGGCGTTCATGTGGTGGTACGGCGTGGTGCCCAACTGGCCGCAGCTGCCATGGTTTTTTGTGATTGTCGCGGTGCAGCTCCTGTTCACCATCGCCCTCGGGCTTGTGCTCTCTGCGCTGGCCGTGCACTTCCGCGACGTCAAGGACCTAGTGTCGAACCTCCTGACGTTCTGGTTTTTCGCGACGCCGATCATCTACTGGTACGCCGACGAGCGATTCAAGGACTACAAGTTCTATTTCGATCTCAATCCATTTTCGCACCTGGCGATCTCGTATCAGGAAGTGCTCTTCTTTGATGGCGGATTCGGCCATTGGCTGTGGCTACTCGCACTGGGCGGTGCATCGGTCGTATTGTTCCTGGCGGCCTACTGGATCTTCGATCGTTTGCGTGATTCGTTTTCGGAGGCCGTATGAGTTCGCCGGCCATTACGCTTGATCACGTCAGCAAGATTTATCGCCGGTATGGCGGCCGGCAGTTTTCCACGCTGAAAAGCGCGTTGCTCTCCGGGGACCTCGTCCGCAAGCTCAGGCCCGAGGAGACGTTTCAGGCGCTGAAAGATGTTTCGTTCACGGTGCCGAAGGGCTGCACCTATGGTGTGGTCGGCCGGAACGGATCGGGCAAGAGCACGGCACTGAAGCTGGTGGCCGGCATTACGAAGCCCACCATCGGCACGGTCCAGGTGGACGGCCGCATTTCGGCGCTCATCGAACTGGGCGCGGGGTTCCACCCCGAGATCTCCGGTCGTGAAAACGTCTTCATCAACGGCATCATGCTGGGCCTGACGAAGAAGGAGATCACCAAGCGCTTCGACGAAATCGTGGAGTTCGCCGAGCTCACCGAGTTCATCGACGCACCCGTGAAAACCTACTCGTCCGGCATGTACATGCGCCTGGGCTTTGCCGTGGCCATTCACGTGGATCCCGATGTGCTGCTGGTGGACGAGGTGCTGGCGGTTGGCGACGAGGGGTTCACGCACAAGTGCCTGGACAAGTTTGGCGAGTTCAAGCGGCGCGGTAAGACCATTCTGTTGGTGACGCACTCGCTGGGATTGGTCGAGCGATTCTGCGACGAAGCCGTGTGGCTTGACGCCGGTGAGAAGAAGGCCGAAGGCGATCCCACGCGCGTGGTGGGGACGTATGTCACCGATGTGGCCCGGCAGGAAGAGCGGTTCCTCGCCGCGGCGGATGAAAAGGCGAAGCAGGATGCCGGCGGCGCCGGGCAGGCCGCGCCGAGCGGGCCCGTTGCGGCCGAGCATCACTTCGGCGACATGAATCAGGCGGGCGAGGGCCGCTGGGGATCGGGCGGTGTGGAGATCGCGTCGGTGGATTTCCAGGATGCCAACGGCCAGTCCACGCACGTGTTTCACACCGGCGAGCAGATGCGCGTCATTCTCGGTGTGAAGGCCGCGGCACCCGTTCGCGATTTTGTTTTTGGCATCGGTCTGTTCACTGCCGATGGCGCCATGGTCTATGGCACCAACACGGATATCGAGGAACTGGAGTCCGACCGTCTCGAAGGCGAAGCGACAGTCACCCTCACGGTGGATTCACTCGACCTGGTTGAGGGCACCTATAAGCTGGACGTCGCGGTTCATAAGCGCGACGGCGCCCCGTACGACTACCATCGCCTGCTCCACACGTTCCGCGTGAAGTCTCGCATCAAGGACGGTGGCATCTACCGCCCGAAGCACCGCTGGGACTTCTCCACCGCGATCAAGTTCAAACCGCCCAAGTAGCGCGGCCTTCCTGACGTAGCGCGGCCTGGTTCCCAAGGCCGCGATCGGAGTTTTCATCCGCCGTGCGCGTCACCGTGCCGCCCTCCGGCTCCCGACGTGGAAAAACGGCGCTCCAGGGCAGGCGTCCCGCGTCCAGCGCGTGGGTCCCTATCCCACGCGGCGTACACTCTGGCACTTGCGATAACCTTCATGAGTGGTTCTCTCGTCCAGATCCGAAGCCGCCGCATGGGCTGAGCGCGCTCGCGCCGCGGGCCAGCGCATTGCCTATACCAACGGCGTATTCGACCTGCTCCACCCTGGCCACGCCAGGTACCTGCAAGCAGCGCGCGCTGAGGGCGACGTCCTGATCGTCGCGATCAACTCCGACCGATCGGTCAGCGCGATCAAGGGACCCACAAGACCCCTCACACCGGAGTCCGAACGGGCCGAGGTGCTGGACGCCCTCGCGTGCGTGAGCGCAGTGGTGGTCTTCGACGAGGAGACACCGGCCGAGATCATCAAAGCGATTCAGCCGGACGTGCTGGTGAAAGGCGCCGACTGGGCGCCAGACAAGATCGTTGGCCGCGACACGGTTGAGGCCCGAGGCGGCAAGGTCATCCTGATGCCCGTGGAACAGGGCTGGTCCACAACCGCGATCATCGAAAAGGTCAAATCAACACGAGGCATGAAGGACTGATCCAAGGCTCCTTCAAGTCCTTCACGCTTCGTGTACAAACCCACATCCTGCTAGCATGAAGTGTTCTCTTTCGTGCTTCATCCGTCAGCGTCCCTCGCGTTCCGATCGCTGCTGAAGTCGGCCGCCACTCGCGCCGGCCTTTCCCGATCGCTTCCGCGCCTGGCCGGCCTTGGCCCAGGTGCTGTGGCGTTCCACGCCTCGGCACTGGCGCAGGACGGCCCAGTTGTGTTGGTGGTGCCGACCGACCAGGACGTGGAACAAGTCTCCCAGGACGCCAGGTTTTTCCTGGGCGTTATGAAAGGGCTGTCCGATTCTCAGGCCGAACAGGCCGTGCTGCCCTTCCCCTCCCAGGAAGTCGATCCGTACCGGGGGCTCGCTCCACACCTTCAAGTGGCATCAGCGCGAGCACGGGCGCTGGCCGCACTGGCCACCGGCACGGCGCAACTTGTGGTCGCCTCCGCTCGGGCCCTGCCACCCAGGCTCACCGACCCTTCCCGGTTGGCAGCCGCCACCATCATCCTGAAACCAGGCGTCGAGGTTCCGGTACACGAGCTGCGCGCACGCCTAGCCGTCGCCGGCTTCACTCCTGAGGATCCGGTCGATCAACATGGCGAGTTCTTCGTTCGCGGCGGCGTCGTCGATCTGTATCCGACCTCCGAAGAACAGCCGATTCGCCTGGAGTTCATCGGCGACATCATCGAGTCTGTCCGCCGCTACGACGCTTCGACGCAGCGCTCACTCAAGGCGCTCGACTCGCTCACGCTCACGCCGCAGCGCGAGCTGATGCCGGCGATTCTCGGCGTTGAGGCACACGCCGAGCTACGAAGTTCCGAACACGCCGAAGCGGCGCTAGACCGTACCTCTACCTTCATTGACTACGTCCGTCGCGCCGGTGCCGCGCTGCTGATCTACGAACTCGACGACGTGGCGTCGCGTGGGCGTGGACTTGAAGAACAGTGGCGGTTGAGCGCGCAAGATGCGTCGGCCAAGAACGCGCTGGCGCTGCCGTACGAACATTTTGCGTTGACCTGGGCCGACCTGGAAGCGTGGCTCGAGCGCGGTTCCAGGATTTCGCAACTGGCGCTCGACGACGCCACTGGCGAAGTGCATGTACCGTGTCAGCCGGTGCTGGAGTATCGAGGGCGCATCGGGGACTGGGTCGAAGAGATTCGACAAGCGCGCGAGCGCGGCGACACCGTCGTCTTCATCGCAGCCACGCCCGGCCGCGCTGAACGCACCATCGAGCTGTTGGCCGACTACGAAGTGCGTGGCCGAGTCATCGGCGACAACGAAGACATGGCTCGGGCCACCGTGCTCGTCACTACCGGCCACCTGTCGCGGGGCTTCCACCTCCCCACCGGCAACCTGCTGCTGTTTGCAGAGACGGACCTCTTCGACGAGGAACGCCGCAGCAGCAGCGAGCGCCGCAAGTCCGCCGCGCGCACGTTTGTCTCAGACTTCCGAGACCTCAAGGTGGACGACCTCGTTGTCCACATCGACAATGGCATTGGCCGGTTCGTCGGCCTCAAGAAGATGGCCATTGGGTCAGGCGGCGAAGCGCAGGAGTTCATGGAACTTCGCTACGCCGGCGAAGATAAACTGTTCGTGCCTCTGGACCGGCTCGACCTTGTCCAAAAATACACCGGCGGCGCCGCACCGACCCTCGACAAACTGGGTGGCGCCACCTGGGAAAAAGCCAAGACGCGCGTCAAGAAGGCCATGCGCGACATGGCCGAGGAGTTGCTCAAGCTCTACGCGGCGCGCAAAGCCGTGGTCGGCCATGCATTCACGCCCGACTCACACTGGCAGCACGAGTTCGACGATGCGTTTGAGTATGTGCTGACGGCCGACCAGCAGTCGGCGATTGCGGATATTTCGAAAGACATGGAATCCACGATGCCGATGGACCGCCTGCTCTGCGGCGACGTCGGCTACGGCAAAACGGAAGTCGCAATGCGCGCGGCGTTTAAAGCCGTGATGGATGGAAAGCAAGTGGCGTTCCTTGCGCCTACTACAGTGCTGGCGTTTCAACATGAGCGCACGTTGAAGGACCGGTTTGCCGGCTTCCCCGTTCGCATCGACATGGTTAGCCGGTTCCGCAGCAAGTCTGAGCAGCAGGCGTCGCTCGAGAAGCTCGCGTCTGGCCAACTCGACATCATCGTTGGCACACATCGCCTGCTGTCGAAGGACGTGGCGTTCCGCGACCTCGGCCTGCTGGTGGTGGATGAAGAGCAACGATTCGGCGTGGTGCACAAGGAACGGCTGAAGCAGATTCGCAAAAAAGTCGACGTGTTGACGATGACCGCGACGCCGATTCCGCGAACGTTGAACATGTCGCTGGTGGGCATTCGCGACATGTCGGTGATCGAGACGCCGCCGCGCGACCGCCTCTCGATTCAGACGCACGTGGTGAAGTTTGACCAGGACGTGATCACCCGCGCGATCAGGACCGAAATTGAACGGGGCGGCCAGGTGTTCTTTGTCCACAATCGTGTGGAGTCGATTTTGTCAATCGCCGGGCTGATTCAGCGGCTGGTACCCGACGTGCGGATTGCGATTGGCCACGGCCAGATGGGCGATGGCGAGCTTGAAAAAGTCATGGTTGACTTTGTCGCCCACAAGTACGACGTCCTTGTCTCCACCACCATCGTCGAAAACGGACTCGATATTGGGAACGCGAACACCATTGTGATCAACCGGGCCGACCGGTATGGCCTGTCGCAGCTCTATCAACTGCGAGGGCGTGTGGGGCGTTCGGACCGACGGGCGTATGCGTACCTGCTGATTCCGCCCGAACAGTCGCTGTCGCCAATCGCTCGGAAGCGGCTGGCGGCGATCCGCGAATTCAGCGACCTCGGGTCGGGCTTCAGAATTGCGGCCCTGGACCTTGAAATCCGGGGCGCCGGAAATCTCCTGGGCGGCCAGCAGAGCGGGCACATCGAGGCCGTCGGGTTTGACATGTACACGAAGCTGCTCGAAGAGACCATTCGGGAGCTGAAGGGCGAGGAGATCGAGGATGACCGCCGGACCGCGGTCAATCTGAAGCTCAACCTCCGGATTGACGAGCAATTCATCCCCGACATGAACCAGCGGCTGGCGGCGTACCGGCGTTTGGCGAACACCAGGACAACAGCAGAAGTCGATGAGCTAATTGCAGAACTCGGTGACCGTTATGGTCTATTGCCAGAAACAGTGCTAAACATAGCCGAATACGCCAAGATCAGAACGATGGCCGATAGGCTGGGTCTGGAGACCCTGGAACGTGAGGGTCAGGCCGTGGTGTTCAAATTCAGACAGTCCGCGAAGCTCGACCCGGTTTGGTTGCTGAAAATGGTCCAAACCAGGGGCGATCTGACGCTTCTCCCCCCGGCCATCGTCAAGCTCGACATGACCAAACCAATCCTTCGTCCGACGGCCGCGGTCGTAAAGCCGACTCTTCAGCCACTCGGGCGTCTGAATCCACAAACAACCGGTCGGATCAAGGCCCCGGATGTAGCGCCGGGCCGAGAATCCTGGTGGACGACCAGGGCAACGACCGGCGAGGTGTCTACGGGGTTCACCAGGGAAGAAATTCTGGCCGAGGCCCCGACGGATCCGCGGGCGCCCGGTGGTGTGTTTGAACGGGTGCGGCAGGTGCTCGAGGAGTTCGGGCGCGGGCTGACGGGGTAAGATCCATTTGGCGTGGCTGAGGCCACGCCCTACGCAGAACCGGTGCGAGGGAGCAGGGATTTTTTGAAATGAAGCAGCGAATAGTAATTGGCGCGGTCGCGCTGGCAGTGGCGTCGGCTGGCGTGCTGGCCGCGCAGACGCCGGCTCCGCCGGTGCAGTCAAGGCCGGTGGTGTTGCAGAAGGTGCTGGTGAAGGTCAACGGGGCCATTTTCACCAAGACCGAGCTCGAAGAACTGCAGATCGAGACTTTGCGCGATCAGGCTCAGCGCGACCTGACGCCGATGGATCTGCAAAACGATGCGGCGCTTCGCGAGCAACTGATCAAGATTACGCCCGAACTCCTCGCGAACGCGGTTGACTATCTGATTGTGGTGCAGCGTGGACGTGAGCTTGGCATCCGGCTGAGTGACGCCCAGTTCAAGGACTACATCGAGGGCATCAAGAAAGACAATCAGCTCGACGACAAGACGTTTCAACTGGCCATGTCGCAGCAGGGAATGACCACGGAAATCCTGCGCAAGCGGCTTGAAAAGGAATACCTGCGTCAGGGAGTGATGTCGCGCGACGTGGCGCCGCGTATTGCGATCACCGAAGAAGAAGCGCGCCAGTACTACCGCGCTCACCCCGAAGAGTTCATGAAGCCGACGATGATCACGGTGCGCGAGATTTCGGTGCTCGTGCCGAGCGACGCCCGTGCCGGCGAGCAGGTGGTGAATGTGGCGCTGGACGAAGCCGCGCTCGAAAACATCAAAGCCGCCCGCGAGCGCGCACTCAAGGGCGAAGATTTCGCGGCGCTCGTCACCGAGTTTTCACAGTCGGGATCCAAGGCCAACGGAGGTCTGATTGGGCCGCTTAACCTAAATGAACTGGCTGAAGGTCTGCGAAAGCTCCTGGGGCCGATGAAGACGGGCGAGATCGCAGAGCCCCTCCGGACACCGACTGGCTATCAACTGTTGAAGGTTGAGCTAAAAGACGAGTCTGCGGTTGAGCCGTTTGAGACGGTGCGTAACCAGGTTGGCGACAAGGTGCAGGGTCAGCGCGGCCAGGTTGAGATGCTCAAGTTTGTTGAGAGCCTGCGCGGGCAGGCGATCATCGAGTGGAAAGACGAAGAACTGAAGAAGCTCTACGACCAGCATCGAGCGTCCCAGAAGAAAGTGGACTGACATGCCGAGAATCGGCAGCGTCAGCCTGCATTCGCCGGTGGTGATGGCCCCAATGGCGGGCATGACCGACACCGCATTTAGGCGGCTGGTGAAACGTCAGGGCGGCTGCGGCCTGGTCGTGACCGAAATGGTCAGCTCCGAAGGCCTGGTGCGCGGCATCGACCGCACACTCGAGTATGCGGAGTACACCGAAGAAGAGCGACCGGTTTCCATTCAAATTTTCGGCGGCGAGCCATCGAAGATGGCCGAAGCAGCGCAAATCGTTGAAGGCATGGGCGCCGACATCGTGGACATCAACATGGGATGTCCGGTGCCAAAGATCGCCAAACACCACGCCGGCTGCAGCCTGATGCGCGAGCCGGCGCACGCGGCCAGCATCATCAGCGCGATGGCGAAGGCCGTGAAGATTCCAGTCACGGTGAAGATGCGCGCCGGGTGGAACGAACACGACATCAACGCGCCGTTGCTGGCGCGCATGGCGCAGGACGCCGGTGCGGCGGCAGTCGCGGTGCACGGCCGCACCGCAGCGCAATCGTATTCGGGCGAATCCGACTGGACCCTGATCGCCCAGGTGGCGGCCGGTGTGTCCATCCCCGTGTTTGGATCCGGCGACTGCGTTGAACCGGACCAGATCGTTGCGCGACTGCGCGAATCCAGCGTGGCAGGGGTCCTCGTCGGTCGTGGCGCCTTACGCAACCCCTGGATTTTTCAACAGGCGACCGACGCCGCGATGGGACGAGTGCCCAGGCCGGTACCGATCGAAGCCCGCGGGCAGTTCCTGCTGGACTACATGGACTTGCTGATCGACGAGAGGGTCAGCGAGGCCTCGGGCTTCCGCCATACGGCTCCGGGCCAAATCGAAGGCCCACCTCCCGAGGCCCGGGGCCGCGAACGCTGGGTCATCAACAAGTTAAGAGCTCTAGGCTCCTGGTACACCAAAGGCCTCGACGGAGGAGCTCAGTTGCGGGTGGCGATCAACAGTGCCAAGTCGATTCCCGAACTACGTGACCTCATTATGAACTTCTTTGTTTCTAGCGACTTAATACCGACAGGCGCTTAATAGTCCATTTGACCAAATCTATTTACTAGCTGATAGGCCCAGGTATATCAATTGTTTGGCTTATCGACCAATCTAACGGACGCTACGATCGCCGTTTGGGCGGCTTGAAACCACCCCCGCGACCAGCTGGGGGACGACCAGGCCGACCGGTATCGGGGCGCCGATCGGGCCGATCAGGACTACGTTCAGGGCCGCGATCGGGGCGTCGTTCACGGCTCTGTTCACGTTTGGGCCGATCTCCGAATGGATTTTTCATCGGCGGACCCGGTGGCCGGTCCCGGCGCTCGGGCCTTCTTTGATCGCCCTCCCGGTCGTCGCGCCTCGGCGGGCGCGGGCCTCGATCTGGAAATGGGCTGCGGCCGGGTGGGCGATCCTCGCGCGGCCGTGGCGGGCCGCCAGGCGACCAGGGCCTATCCGACCGGCCCCGTGGGCGATCGGAGCCCGGCCGGTCTGATCGAAGCCGGTCGGGTTTGGCACGGTCAAACGGCGGCCGCGGCGGGCGGCCGTCAGGTTTCTTGTGGTCGGACCAGGGGCGATCGGAACGCGGGCGACCGGAATTGGGGTGGTCGGGTCGTAGGCGGTCAGGTCGCGGTCGATCAGGCCGCGCCTGATCCTTGCGCGGTGGCCTCGGGCCAAACGGCGACTCCGACTTCGGGCCGTCGCCACCCGACTGTTCCCGCTTAAACTTCGCGCGCTTCTGATCGCGCGTCATTTCAAATCGGGCCCTCGGGTCGCGATGCTCGCCGCCAGGCCTCCACTCCTTGGTGCGTTTCTCACGCGCCTCGGTTTCGGCGAGTTTGGCTGCCCCAGCGGCCGCGTCCGGCGACTCCCATACTTTTCCACGCTCAAACCACCGGAGTGTGACATCCGTTTGTGTGCGTTGCAGCTGCCGAAGCGTGGGCACCAGATCTTCGCGCTCCTTCGCCCGAAACGACGTGGGCGTTTTGCCGATCAGAATGACCCAGAACGAATGTGACGGAGGCATATTCAGGAACGCTCCAGGCGTTTAAGTTTCTCTATCAAGGTGGTGCGTTTAATCTTCAGCAGGTCCGCGGCCACCCGTTTGTTGCCGCCACCCTGTTCCACCGCGCGACGAATCAGGCCATATTCAAACTGCGCCACGAGCGCATCAAAGTCAACACCAGCGGTCGGCAGCGCCTCCGGCTCGGCCGCGGCCTGGGAAGGCGTGGCGAGAATTTCATCGGACAGATCGGCCAACTCGAGTTGGGCGCGTCCCGGCGACAGCGCGAACGCCCGCTCCATCACATTTTCAAGCTGCCGCACATTGCCAGGCCAGTGATACGCCATGAGCGCCTGCTGCGCGTCCTGCGCAATGGTGACCCGTCCTCGTGCCGGCGACTCCTGGCTCAAGCGATCGAGAAAGTGCTGCGCCAGCAACGGTACATCTGATCGGCGGTCGCGCAACGCCGGTACGTGTACGGGAATCACGTTGAGTCGGTAGTACAGATCCTCGCGAAACGTCCCGTCCACCACCATTTGTTTCAGGTCGGAGTTGGTCGCCGCAATGATGCGCACATCCACTTTGACTGTCTGCGATTCGCCCACACGTTCGAACTCACGCGACTGAATCGTCCGCAGCAACTTCACCTGCAGCGGCAGGCTCATGGTCCCCACTTCATCCAGAAACAACGTGCCTCGATTAGCCTGCTCCAGCCGGCCCTGCCGATTGGCCACCGCGCCAGTAAATGCACCGCGCACATGACCGAACAGTTCCGCTTCAAGCAGCGTCTCGGGAATGGCGCTGCAGTTGATCGCCATGAATCGCTGCTGCCGCCGCGGACTCGCATCGTGAATGGCGCGGGCGGCCAACTCTTTTCCTGTGCCGGTTTCTCCCGTGATCAGCACGGTGCTCGATGTGCCGGCCACGGTCTGGATCAACTCCAGCATGCGCACCACAGGAACCGCCTGGCCGATGATGCCACCCAGATGAAACCGTCCGCGCAACTGCTCACGAAGGTACGCGTTCTCCGAACGTAACCGGCGCTTCTCCACGGCTGTGGACAACGCGTGCAGCAACTCCTCGAACTGGAAGGGCTTCGTGATGAAGCCTTCTGCCCCCAGTCGCGTGACGTCCACGGCCTCGCGCACTGTGCCGAACCCGGTAATCACCACCGCAATGATGTCGGGGTACCGCGCAAACGCCTCTTCAAGCACCTGCCGGCCATCAACGCCAGGCAACCGCAAATCGGTTAGCAGGATGTCGAACGCAAATTCGCTGAGACGCGCAACCGCCTGTTCTCCCGTACCCGCCTGCTCAACCCGGTACCCGTGATCGGCAAGCCGTTCGGCAACTACATCTCTGAAAGCCTCCTCGTCATCAACCAACAGAAGGTGAAGTGGGGGGTTGGTGTCAGAAGACATCGATGGGATGACGGCATGTTGACATCCAGGCCCCGCAGCGTCAATCCTTCGGCGCCCCCAATCGACCTCCGCGGGACCTACAGTTTTCCGAAAGGCCTGCCGATAGTTCCGGACGTATGCTTGAACGCACCACCGTTTCAATCCCCCGCGCCTGTGATGTGGTCGGTGTCAGCCGCCGCACCATCTACAACTGGATGGCCAGTGGAAAGGTGCAGTACGTAAGAACCGCCGGCGGTTCCGTGCGCATCTTCACCGACACCCTCTGGCGGGATGGCGTCGCACCCGACCGAGCCGACTCGATGGCCTCACCGCTACCGCAACTGAGCGACGCCGGCCACATACGCCGGTCGGCCTGAGACCATGGCCAGCCTCACGCCGCAGGCCCTGCCCTCGGCCGACGACCTGAATGAATTATTCCACCTCCTGAACAATCAACTCGGAATCATCCTGGCGAACGCCGAGTTGCTTGAACATCGACTGGGGGAAGACACGCACCGGGCCCGCGCCGGCCAGGTCGTCGCCAGCACCGTGGATGCAATTCGAACCACGCAACGAATCCGGAGCGCTGCCCTCCCACCCGGTTCGTGACGACAAATTGACACCTGACGCCTAAAGCGTCATCAATCTGACCACAAAGACATGGTTCGGCACACAACTGCACACTGATTCACACCCAGGTATTTTCACTCTAAATCATTGTAAATAAACACCTTTTATCCGTATTCGCGCCAGCTTGCAGGTTCGTTTTTTGTTCGTCTTGCGAATTGGCACCGCTGTTGCCCTACACCTCACTGCCGGCAACCACCGCCGGCTCAATTTTGGAGGTTTTTCATGCAACGCGCGCCCCTCGCCGATCACCAGAATGACCGTGTTGTCGCCACCCTGCCGTTTGTGGAATCGATGGCCCGACGGCTGGCGTCCACCATGCCAAATTCGGTCGCTGTCAGCGATTTAGTGCAGGACGGGGTGCTGGGGCTGATGGACGCGGCGCATCGCTTTGATGAAAGCCGCGGTATCAAGTTCGAGACATTCGCTGAGCGGCGCGTGCGCGGCGCCATGATCGATGCGCTGCGCCGCGATGCCTGGCCGCGCGGAGTGCGCCGTGTGCGCCGCGAGCTTGAAGCCGCCCGCGAATCCCTGCGCCGCGAATTGGGCGCCGAGCCATCCATGGCCGATCTCGCCAAGCGCGTTGGCGCCGACGAGTCGCGATTGGAGCGCACTATCCTCCGGATCACCACCATTGAATCCACGTCGCCGCTCGCGAATCACGACAACGTGGACACGGATACGCTGCCCGCCGTGATGGTACCAAGCGCACCCGCGGCGCCAGACCAGCAGTTTGAACACAAGGAAGTGCGCGACCACGTTCGCGCTGCACTCGCCTCCCTCCCCCCGCGCGAGCGCCGCATCGTCAGTCTCTATTACTTCAAGGAGGCGACGATGAAGCAGATTGGGAAGGAGATTGGCGTCAACGAGTCACGAGTCTCGCAGCTTCATGCAAGGGCGATGAGCCGCTTGCGCAAGACACTGGCGCCGGCAGCTGGACAGCCGACCTGTTCGAAGTACGCGGTGGCCTGATCAGCCGATCACGTCGCGGGCTGTTCGCACCACGTCGCGTAGGCGGAACGGCTTGGCGAGCCAGCGGCATGCACTGCGTTCGAGGAAGGCCTCGGCCTCGGTGCCGGCCACATCACCCGTGACGAAGATGACCCGGCGCGTCAGCGCGGGAGCCGTTGCGGCCAGGTGGTTATAAAACGCCACGCCGTCCACGCGAGGCATTTTCAGGTCACAGACAATCACGTCGTAGGCGCGGCGCTGCGTGCGGGCGATCGCCTCTTCGCCATCGGCCGCGCGATCCACTTCAAATCCGGCGTCGCGCAGAGCGTCGGCCACGGCCTCGCCAAGCGCGTGCTCGTCTTCGACGACCAGGGCACGGGTGCCGACGGGCACCTCGACCGGCGCGGGCGCGGCCGCCGGTTCAGGCGCGCGCACGTGGATGCCTCCCGCAGGGAGTTCCAGCACAAACGCCGCGCCGCGCCCGTGCACCGACGACACGGATAGGCGCCCCCCGTGTTCCTGCGCGATGGCGTAGGCCACGGTCAGTCCGAGGCCTGTGCCTTTGCCCACGGCCTTGGTCGTAAAAAATGGGTCAAATATTTTTTCCTGCATCTCCGCTGAAATACCGGGGCCATCGTCGCTCACTTCGAGCATGACCGAGTCGCGCTCAGCGTCATGCCATGAGCGCAAGACTAAGACGCCACGGCCGTGGGCATCGAGCATGGCGTGTTCGGCGTTGATCACGAGGTTCAGCAGGACCTGCTGCAGCTGGTGATGGTCTGCAAAGACGAGGGGCAGGCCCGCGGCCAGCGCTTCGACGATCACGACATTGGCTACGTGTTGTTCGTAGGAGCGCAACGCCAGCGTATCGCGCACCACGTGATTTAGGTCGACCTTCGTACGGGTCGTGTGACGCTTGCGCGCAAATGTCTGGAGGTTGCGGACGATTCGGGCGGCCCGCTCGGCGGCGTTATGCACGGCATCTAGGTCACGGCGGGTGAGGTCGTCGAGGCGGCGGTTGGTCAGGCGTTCCGCGCACGCAAGGATGATGGCGAGCGGATTGTTCAGCTCGTGTGCCACGCCCGACATGGTCTGGCCGAGGGCTGCGAGTTTTTCAGCCTGTGATAACTGGCGAAAGACATCCCGCGCCTTATCCTCAAGCTGTTTTCGCTCCGTGATGTCGCGCATCAGGGCCTCAACCCTGAGCGCGTGCGCCAGCGGTTCGGATCTGGCGGTCACTTCAATCCAGATGGCGGTGCCGTCAAGCCGCCGCAGGCGCAGCAGGTGATCGTGCACGGCGCCGTCGCGCGTGAGTTGTGCGAGGAACCTTTCGCGCGCCAGCGGATCAACGAAACGATCGAGATCAAACGGGCGCACGTCGGTAACGCTCACGTCTTCAGCCCAACCCATCATGAGGCGCAGATAGGGGTTGGCCGCCAGCGTCGCCGTGGTGTCGGCCGACACCAGGCCGATGAAGACGCCCTCGCGAAGGCCTTCGAACAGATGCTGGAACGCATCGTTGCCAAGCGTCGGAGGTGGAACGCCGGCCATGGGCGTGGGGGGCGGCATGCTGCCGAATCTTAGCATCTCGAAGTACACTCGAATTGACCATGACTCAATTACCCAGGATTGCTCAGCTGACAGGCGCCGCCAATGGATGGGGTTACTTCCTGTGCTCAAAGAAAGAGCTGCGCAGCGGTAAGAGCGGCAACTATCTGGCGGTGGTACTGCAGGACATTTCAGGAGAGATCAAGGGCAAGGTCTTTCAGGATGTGGAAGGCCTGAAGGAAGAGTTTGACGCCGGGGAGTTCGTCAAGATTCAGGCGCGCGGCAATCTCTTCAACCAGCGTCTGGAACTGGTGATTGACAAGATTCGTCGCATCGATGCGCAGCGCGACGCGCTTGAGGGTTTTCGTGAGGAAGACTGCATTCCGTGCGCGCCGCGCCCGATCGACGATATGTGGCGCGAGCTCGAGGCTCACATTGCGCGTGTGTCATCGCCGCCGGTCCGTGAGTTGCTGACGCGCGTGGCGCAGACGCAGGGCGACCGCCTGCGCATCTGGCCAGCGGCCCAGACCGTCCATCATGCGTATCGAGGCGGCCTGCTGGAACACGTGCTGAAGATCATCGATTCGGTGGCGTTCCTCGCCGACGCCTATGGCGCCAACCGAGACTTGCTCGTGGCCGGCGCCATCCTGCACGACATCGGCAAGCTCGAAGAACTGTCTTACGGTGTGACAACGGACTATTCGGTTGAAGGGAACTTGCTCGGCCACATCACGATTGGCGCCGCCATGGTGCGCGACATGATGCGTGAGATTCCGGATTTCCCGCACGACCTGTCCGTCCGGATCGAGCACTTGATCCTATCGCACCACGGACAGAAGGCGATGGGGTCGCCCGTGGAGCCGATGACGGTTGAGGCGTTTATCCTGGCAGCCGTGGATGACCTTGATGCCCGCATTCACCAGGTGAGAAAACACATCGAGGCCGATGACAGCGACGGCCCGTTCACGGCCTATCACCGGCGGCTGGAGCGCGTGCTGTACAAGCCGTCATGAATATGACTCCGGTGGTTCGGCGGAATGCATGGATAGCCTTCGCCGCCGTGTGCCTCATTTGGGGCACCACGTTTCTCGCCATCAAGATTGCGCTCGAGACTATCCCCCCATTTCTGATGGGCGGGATCCGGTACCTCATTGCCGGAGTGCTCCTCGCCCTGTGGTTGCTCGTGCGGGGGCAGACCATGCCACCGGTACGCGAGTGGGGCCGTCTGGCCATGCTCGGCTTCCTGATGATTACGCTCGGTAACGGCGGCGTAGTGTGGGCCCAGCAGTACCTGGCCAGCGGGCTGACGGCGATCGTAATTGCCACCTCACCGTTCTGGATGGTGGCGATTGATGCCTGGCTCCCTGGCGCCGATCGTCTCTCGCCGCGGCAGTGGGGCGGGCTGCTGATCGGGTTTCTCGGCATCGTCATGCTGGTGTGGCCCGACATCTCGCTTGGCGGAGTGACGGGCCGAGGCGTGGTGCTGGGCGTGTTGTCGGTGCAAGTGGCGTGTATCGCCTGGGCGATTGCATCGGCGTACACGCGCCGGCACTCCATGTCGCGCAACGTGCTTGGCGTGGCTGCGGTGCAGATGTTCTTCGGCGGCCTGTTTATGACCCTTGCGGGCACCGCGATGGGGGAGTGGCCGCACTTGGCGTTCTCCCCGCGCACGCTGGCCTCGCTCGTCTACCTGACGGTGGCCGGCTCGGTCGTCGCGTTTACCGCCTATTCCTACGCGCTGCGCCACCTGCCGATTGCCACCGTATCGCTCCATACGTATGTGAACCCTGTGATTGCAGTGGCGCTGGGGACGCTCCTTCTGGGTGAGCCTTTCCGGGTGTCAATGATCGCCGCGGCTCTCGTGATCGTCGTGGGCATGCTGGTGGTGCGCCCGGTTAGGCGCCCATCACGAGCCTGATATCCTTGGCCGGACCGACCGTGCCATGCATACCGTCCAGACTCTGAACAACATTGCTGCTGCCGGCCTCGAGCGGTTGCCACGGGAGCGCTTCACCACCGGCGCCGACCTTGTGGACCCGGATGCCATCCTCCTGCGGTCAGCGGACTTGCACAAAGCCACGTTCGGGCCGTCGCTGAAGGCCATCGGCCGGGCTGGGGCCGGGGTGAACAATATTCCGGTGGCGGCGATGACCGAGCGCGGCATCCCCGTGTTCAACGCGCCTGGCGCGAATGCCAATGCCGTCAAGGAACTGGTGATCGCCGGTTTGATCCTGGCGAGCCGGCACATTGTGCCGGCTGTGGAGTTCGCGCGCCGCGTAGGTGACGCCGCCGGGTCAGACGCCGAACTGCACAAGGCAGTGGAAGCCGGCAAGAAAGCATTCGCAGGTACCGAGCTTCCTGGACGGACCCTTGCGGTGATCGGCCTTGGGGCTATTGGCGGCCGCGTGGCCAACGCCGCAGTGGCGCTGGGCATGCAGGTGGTCGGCTACGACCCCGGGCTGACGCTGGATGCCGCCTGGCAACTGTCACCCGCCGTGGTTCGCGCGCGGTCGCTGGATGAAGCGTTGCGCACCGCGGACTTCGTCACGCTGCACGTGCCGCTGGGACCGGCCACGCGCCACCTGATTGACGCCGATCGGCTGAAGGCGATGAAACCCAGAAGCGCCGTGCTGAATTTCGCACGCGACGGAATCGTGGACGAACCGGCCATGCTGGCCAGCCTCGACGCTGGGCACACGCTCGCGTACATCAGCGATTTCCCTACAGCGCTGACTGTGAAACACCCGAAGTGCGTGACCACCCCTCACCTGGGTGCGTCCACGGCCGAGGCCGAAGACAACTGCGCAATGATGGTGGCCGATCAGGTGCGTGACTTCCTGGAACACGGCCATGTGCGCAACGCCGTGAACTTCCCGGATCTGGTGGCCCCACGCCAGACTGCGCATCGTTGTGTCTGCGCCTGCGCCGCGTCCGAGCAGGCGGCGGCCAATGTCACCAATGCGTTCGCAGCAGCCGGTGTCGCCGTAGTGGGTTGGGCCAGCGCTACCAGGGACGTTGCCTACGTGGTAGCCGACGTGACCGCACCCGTGCCCGCCGCCGCGCTCAATCGCCTCAAGGCGATCAACGGTTTGTTGATGTTGCGGTTGATCTGAGGCAGACATTCGGGCTTGAGGACCAGCCCGAGCTACGTACCGGCCGAGCTCGACCTGTTCCGAACGAAGCTCGGCCTATTCCTCAAGTCCGAGGACCGAGGGCGAACGTCATGGTGCCGTCGAGGACGACGCGCCCCTTCACGGTAGCTTTGCCTTGAAGCACACCCACCCGGCTGCGAAGGCGCTTGACCACGGTCTCGATGCGCACCACATCGCCCGGATGCACGGGGCAGCGGTAACGCACGCGGTCGATCCCCATGAAAAAGATGAGTTTGTCCTGGTTCTCGGCCTTCGAGAGAATCAGGATGGCGCCGACTTGTGCGACCGCTTCGGTCAACAGGGTAGAGGGCAGCGCCGGCCGCTGTCCTGGCGACCTCGACAGAGACCGTTCGTTGTCCGAAATGTTCTTGATACCCACGATCCGGTGGTCAGGCTGAAGCTCGATGATGCGGTCCACCAGAAGGAACGGATACCGATGCGGCAGGATGCGTTCGATTGCCGAATAGTCGAGGGGAAGCTGTAGGTCGGTCATGGGGTCGGAGCGCTGGACAAACTAAGTATAATTGCAACCAGTTCCTCCCGCGTTGTTTGCCTGCCATGACCCCGCTTCCCGCCAACCGTCTGCCATCACACCTGTCTGCGGGCAGCCAGGAGCGTGATGTCCTGCTGACGCTGTTTGACCTGGGCGGCCAGGTGGCGTCGGTCGTGGAACTGAACGAGCTCCTGCAGAAGATTCCCGAGCTGATTGGCCGTCTGATTCCGTTTGACGCGTTCGCCGTCTACCTGCTGGACGATAAACACCGCGACCTGCGGATTGCCTACGGCGTGGGATATCCGGATGCCACGCACTATCGTCCCCGCATCACCGACGGTATTGTGGGGCGCGTGGTCAGCACCCAGGAAACCATGCTCGTCGACGACATCGCGCTTGAACCGAGCTACGTGGAAGTGGTGCCCGGCATGGCCTCGACGCTAGCCGTCCCGCTGGTGCATAAGAATAAGTCCATCGGTGCGCTCAATGTGCTGAGCCGATCGCGCGACATGTATTCGGAGCGCGATGCCGCCATCCTGAGGCAGTTTGCTGCGCACGTGGCGGTGGCGCTGGTCAACGCGCGTCTCTTCGAGCAGCAGCGGCTCGACACCGAAGCGTTTGAGACGCTGGCCGAGATTGGTCGCGACGTCGCCGCGCTCATGGACCTCGACGAGTTGCTCTCGAGGATTGCGCAGCTGGCCAGGCGCGTGGTGGACTACCGCACGTTCGGAATCCTTCTGCTTCACGAGACCACCAGGGAACTTGAGATGAAGGTCGCCGTGCAGTTCGGCGATCGCGTGGCGCTGCCCAAGGTTCCCCTTGGCGAGGGACTTGTGGGCTACTCGGCACTACATCGCGAGCCGGTGATGGTACCCGACGTATCGAAGGACCCGCGCTACATCAAGGCGGTTGACGACGTACGGTCGGAGCTTGTGGTGCCGATGTTGCTCAAGGATCGCTGCATCGGTGTCTTTGACCTCGAGAGCCCGGAACTCGACGCCTTCACCAAGCGCGACGTGGAAATCCTGACGCTGCTGGCGAGCCAGGCGGCGGTCGCGATCGAAAACGCGCGGCTCTACGAAGAAGGGTCGCAGACCGAGGCGCGCCTGGAAAAGGAATTGCGGTTTGCCCGTCGCGTGCAGGCTGCGCTACTGCCGACCAAGTTGCCTAAAAAACTGAAGGGCGTTGATGTGGACGCGTCTTTTTCGGCGGCACTCGAGCTGGGTGGCGACTTCTACGACTATCTCGTGCCCGAGTCGCAGACGCTCATTGTGGCGTTGGGCGATGTGTCAGGCAAAGGTGTGCCGGCGGCGCTCTACAGCGTATTTGCTGGCGAACTGGTGCGTGGCCGCACGTTCCGCCGCCGATATGTGCCCGAGCGATCGTCGCCCGCTGCGGTGCTGATGTCGATCAACACCATCCTCTACGAACGTCAGCTGGAAGAGTATTACTGCACGCTGTGTTACGCGATCTTCGATCTCAAACGGAGGAGTGTGACGCTGGCCAACTCCGGCGTGCCGTTTCCGGTGAGGGCGTCTGGCGAGACCTGCGGCCTGATTGAGGCGCCTGGCGTGCCGCTCGGTTCATTCCCCGGAATGACGTACGACGAAGTGACGCTGCCGCTCACCTCGGGTGACGTGTTTGTATTTTGCTCGGACGGCGTGTCAGAGGCGATGAATCGGAAGAACGAGGAGTTCGGAAGCGGACGCCTGATCGATGTGGTCTCAAAGACCAGACACCTCACCGCCAAGGAAATCGTCGACTCCATCGTCGAAGCCGTCGAAGCGCACCGCGCTGGGTTTCCCCCCAATGACGACACCACTGTGGTGGCATTAAAGATAACTTTGTAATTAGGAACTGACGGCACTGACGGAAATTGGGGCGCTCGTAGTTTCTCAGTTCCGTCAGTTCCGCCAATTCCTAATTGAATGAAGCCGCTCGGCCGTCAGACAACGAGCCACGGAATGCTGCGATGCCAGCGCCTGCCTGTCGTGAGAAAGACACATCCCGCGTGACGTCGAGCGACTTCACTACGCTTCGACACTCAAGACGTGTGCCGTACGGAAACGCGAGTAAAACCAAGGGCCTCTAGCCAGTTCACTGTACGCAACCGATGACGATGGAGGGGGAGCGTGTCCCCCTAATGCGCCGCGGCGGTGGCGGATGCGGCGTCGGGGCAAATGACGGCAGAGAGTTGCGCCGCAATGAGGCGGGCGACCGGCAGGTGATGGCCTTCAGACAAAGGTTCTGAGGCCTCGGCCGACAGCACGCCCACGCACCCCGTGGAGCTGATGAGCGGAACCGCCAGGGCGCCCAGGCCTCCGTCCGCCGTGCTGGGCACCACCTGGGGTTGAAGGGTGCGGCAGGCGAGCGATGTCACGTTGTCGGCTGATACCGGAAGGTGGCCAAGCCGCTTCAACATCCGGTCGGAGTAGCCGTGGCCGAGTGAGGCCCGCAGCGTCTGGCCGGACTCGTCGAGGACCCAGAGCACCAGGCCGTCGGCGCCAATCGCGGCCGCCGCGCGGCTCAGCAGGGCAGGAAGGTCGCGGCCATCGAGCAACCGTGCCAAGTCCACGCAGACATCCGCCGTATCGGCCAGAGAGGGCGTTTGGAAAATAGAAGGTGCGGGACGAACCACTTCCGGCTGGGACTCGGGTAGCTGGGCACTGGCTACCGCGGCCACCGCAGAGGCGATTTCCACCGGCGCACCTTTGCCGATCTGACGGTAAGCGACGAACCCCACGAGCAGGGTAAACAGAAGGCCTCCCGCGAGTAGGCCCTGGCGATACTGCGTGGTGGTGGCCAGCACCTGACGGGCTGAGTAGATCTCGGTGTCTCGTGCCGCCGACACGTTGGCTGAGATGCGTCCGATGATCTCGAGGCTGCCCACAAAGATGACGTCCGAAGCCAGGATGAACTGCTCGCTGTCCACGTAGTTCCTGGCGCGCGCGTCCGAGGTGCGCAGCGTGCCAAGTTGTTCGAGAGCCGCGTCGTAGTGCGCAAGGGCACCGGCGGACCGCGTGGCCTGCTGACGATCGCGCAGTGTGCTTTCCACGCGAGTCGCTACGCTGTCGAACTGGTTCATCCGGACCATTGAACCCTGGCCGGCCGCGACGTATGCAGCTTGGGCATGGCGCAACTCGCCCAGTGCGAGGTCCGTGGCGTTCAGTTGCTGCGTGATGGAATCTTCCAGAAAGCGATCGCGGGCTACTTGCTGATCAAATCGAAAAGTCTGAATGCCAGTGCCGACTGCGACGACCAGGGCGAGCACTAGAAGCACAAGAATCCGGCTTTTATTGGGCGCCCTGTTTGGCATTGGCCGCTACTATAACACTGCCCCCATGCGTGTTGGCATCGTGATCAATCCGATCTCCGGGCGTCGCGGAAGCCGGCCAGGTGAACCCGCGCGTCGCCGCGCATTCATAGAATCCCGCACGGCCGCGCCGGGCATCAACGCCACCACCGTCATGACTGAAGGGCCGGGCCACGCCCGCATGCTGTCGCACGCGTTTGTGGACCAGGGATATGACACGGTGATTGCCATGGGCGGCGACGGCACCGTGAATGAAGTGGCGCAGGCGCTGGTGGGAACGCCCACGGCACTGGGAATCCTGCCGTGTGGGTCGGGGGATGGCCTTGCGCGTGGACTGCGACTGCCTTCAGGTGCCGATGCAGCGATGGCGATCGCACTGTCGTCATCGTGCACGGCCATCGATGTCGGAACGGTCGGCGACCGGATCTTCCTCAACATCGCCGGCGTCGGTTTTGACGCGGCCGTGGCGCGCGCCTTCGCCGGCCGCTCGCAGCGCGGAGCCATGGGATACGTGAAGAGTGGAGTGTCCCTCGCCTGGACGTACTCGGCAGACCACTACGAAGTGAAGTGGCACACCGGGGATGGTGAAGAGGCGAGACGCGGCCGCAGATTTCTAGTGGCGTTTGCCAATGCGCCCACCTATGGGAATGGCGCGGTGCTGGCGCCGGACGCCAGCCTCCAGGATGGCGTGCTCGATGTCGTGCTGGTGGATGCCGGCACACCACTGCAGCAGTTCTGGCGGGGCAGACGGCTGTTCTGGCGGAGTGGCAGCCCTGCACACGGCCTCGAGCGATCACGCGCCACCAGGGCTACCGTGCACGGCTCCGCCCTCGTATGCCACGTGGACGGAGAAGTCTTTGAAACGTCCGGGGCGCTGGAGATTGGCGTGCGCCCAGGAGCGCTTCGCGTGCGGACGGGTCCTACTCCACGAGGCGCAGCGGAATAACGTCGGCGCGAGGGAGTGGACCGAAGTCTTCGCCAAACTTCACCGGGGGCAGGTCCTGGAACATCGAGTCCCACTTGCCGCGCTCAGACGGGTTTGACGCCTGCATGTATTGCCGCGCAGAGACGGGCCGCGAGAACGCCACCTCCGACAACTTGGCGTAACCAGGCACAGCGGACAGCGCCGAGGCAATGGCCTGGCGCACGGCGCCGGCCGACGACTCGGTCATATCGGCGCCGAAGGCCACCGCCACTTTCGACAGAATCTGCCAGTCTTCCGCGGCGTCTCCTGGAGGCGTAATCACGCGCGAGGCCGTCTGCACGTGCCCGGTCATGTTTGTGAACGTCGCGTCTTTCTCGACAAACGCACAACCGGGCAACACGATATCGGCGTGTTCCGACAGGGCCGTCCTCAGCACGCCATGTACGATCAGCGTCGTGACCTTACCGGCCGCGCGGGCGGCCACGATCCAGTCCGTCTCGCCAAGCGAGCCTTCGGGGCCGGTGTCCATGACATACAGCACCTTCACGCGGCCCGCATCAACCGCCGCGCGCAGTTCGCTGACGTCTGCCGGACCATCGATGGCGGCCATCATGAAGCCAAGATCGATGGCGCCGCGCAGGTTCGGTGCATCCACAGCCGGAATCCGGAACTTCGTGTTGGCCGGTTGTGGTTTCTCGCGGTAGCGCCAGCCGAACGTCACCCCGCCAGTGAGCGAACCGAACTGCTTCAACGCGTAGAGTTCTTCGAGTGACGCGTGGCCCGACACCAACACGCGCGCGTGGGCTGCACCGCCGGCGCCGTCAACCGCCGCCTTGACCGCAATCAGCGCGTCGGCCCACGGTGTGGCATCAGAGCCGCGGCTGGTGCGCACATGCGGCTGAAGCAGGCGCCGGTCGCTTTCGATCCAGTGATAGTCGAAGCGGCCGAGGTCACACATCCAGTAGCTGTTGATCTCGGCGTTGTCCCGCGGCGTCATGCGCACCAACTGCGCGCCTTTTGCCCACTCGGGCTTCGCTTTGATCCACGCGGTGGTGTTGCAGCCCTTCGCACAGAACGTGCAGATGGTATCGACCGCCAGTGGGTTGTCCCACGGACGCGACTTGAAACGGTAGTCGCGTGTGGTGATGGCGCCCACCGGGCACACGTCCACGAGGTTGCCCGAGAGCAGCGACACGACGCCCTGTTCTTCAAATGTCGCAATTTCGCTGTGCACGCCGCGCTGGAACACGCCGATCTGCGCATCGCCATCCACTTCGGCCATGAAGCGCTGACACCGCGTGCACATGATGCACCGGTTGCGGTTGAGCATGAGCGTGGGACCGAAGTCCACGTCGGCCTTCACACCCTCGCCGTCAAACACGCGGCGGGGAAAGTCCATGCGGCTCCGCTCAGGGCCGTACGAATAGGAATAATCCTGCAGCGGGCACTCGCCGCCCTTGTCACACACCGGACAGTCGAGCGGATGATTGACCAGCAGGAACTCAAACACGCTGGCGCGCGCGGCCTCTACGTCGGGGGTATTCGTGCTCACGACCATGCCGTCTGTGCAGACCATCGAACACGAGGTCTGTAGCTTCGGCATCTTCTCGATCTTGACGATGCAGACGCGGCAGGAGCCATCAACGCCCAACCCGGGGTGGTAGCAGTAGTACGGCACATGACCGCCGCTGTGTATCACGGCCTGCAGCACCGTCTTGCCTTTTTCCACCGTAACTGGAGCCCCGTCAATCGTCAGCGTGACCGTTTCCATAACCCCTAAATTGTACCCTGAGCGAGGGCAGGTTATCGCTTCACCGTCAGCAGGCTCGTGTCGTCCCTGGTGTCCACGCGGCGGACAGGGGCGGGGACCGGCACCACGATCCCACCAACCGGCTTGGTCACTACCAACGGGAATAGTTCTATGCACCCGTCGGCATGGTAAATGGTCAGTGTCAGCGGGAAGTCGAATGTCCCACCCAACTGTTCGACCTTGATGGCCAGATGGGTGTTGTCGGCCATCTGCCATGTCAGGCGCACCTCGGGAAGCAGAAACCCGTGGATCCATTGGTCACACAAACGACCGAGGGGCCGACTCGCGCATCTGCATGAACAGCGCCACGCCACCGCGATCGAGCCGCTCGATGGCGCCAGACGCGCGTCTGACCATCGGCGGCAGATGGCCGGCATTGACGTACTCAAGGGAGCTATCGGCTGGGTTGTAGACTCCGAAAAAGAACGTAATGAACCGGGGTCCCTGGCTGTGCCGGCAGATCTGGACATTGAGTCGCGAGATGGGCCGCACCGACTCCAGCCCCTCGTCTACGAGCGTGCGCAGCATCGCCAGCAACAGTGCCATCAACAGCGCGGCAGGACGGCCTTTGCCCACCACATCTCCCACGGCCACCATCAGCCGTCCATCGGCCAATGGAAGGATATCGTAAAACACATCGCCCACCGTGTTTGCGGGCCGTGTAACCGAACACGCGCGCATCGCCGGCTTCTTTTGATTCCCGCGGCAACATCGCAATCTGGACGTCGCGCGCAATCTCAAGGGCGATCTTGAGCGACAGCCGGTCGGCCACCTCCATCAACACCAACAATTGAATCGCCAGGAAGGCCAGCACCATCGACGACGGGCTTTCCACCCGCTGCGGAAGGTACAGATCCAGGCTGATCGGGAACAGGAACACCGTGACGGTGCCGAATCTGTCGAACAAACCAAGCAGGCCGAACACCGCCGCCACCACAGCAAAGGCGTACAACACACGTCGCCCTGACGACAGCCGCATGGCGAAAGCCACAAAGAACAGCCGGAGATGTGTGGGCCAGCGCTTTTACCAGGGCGCTTGTGCCAGCGCCCGCAGGTCCAGCCCCCTGGAGAAAGAGTGATACGCGTCGGCGGTATCACGCGTGAAGAGCCGTTGAAACTCGATGCGATCGAATCCGCGCGTGTATTCGTCGAAGAAGTTCCGAGAGGGTCTCCACGGCGAAGTCATGACACCCCTTACATACGCGGGATCAGGCCCGGAGGGTTTAGATCAGACCCAATTCCAAGCCCACCCGCTTGAAGGCGTCGAGCGCAAACTGCAGCTCGTTCTGGCTGTGCGTGGCGGTCACAATGGTGCGCACCCGCGCCTTGTCTCGGGCCACCGTCGGGAACGCGATACCTTGCGCAAACACGCCTTCCTGGAACAACCGATCCGACAGTTTCATGGCCCTGACCCCGTCACCAGCGATCACCGGCGTGATCGGGCTCTCACTGAGGCCCGTATCAAAACCCATGGACTCCAAACCGGCTTTGAAGAATCGCGTGTTGGCCCAGAGCCGCTCGATGATCTCCGGTTCCTGTTCCAGTACATCAAGAGCCGCCAGACATGACGCAACCACTGACGGTGGGTGCGAGGTGGAGAACAGGAACGGACGCGCGCGGTGGTACAGGAAGTCGATGAAGTCTTTGGATCCGGCCACGTAACCGCCGAGTGCGCCGATGGCCTTAGAGAGCGTGCCCACCTGAATGTCAACGCGCCCATGCATGTTGAAGTGATCGATGGTCCCTCGGCCGTTCCGCCCAAACACCCCACTCGCATGCGCATCATCGACCATCATGATGCAGCCAAATTCCTCGGCGAGGTCGCAGAGTTCCGGCAGGGGACCAAGGTCACCTTCCATGCTGAACACGCCGTCGGTGATCAGGAGCTTGCGCTGCGAACCGGGCAATTCCTTCAGGATTGTTCGCGCGGCCGCCACGTCCTTGTGCGGAAACACTTTGATCGCGGCGCGGCTCAGCCGGCAGCCGTCGATGATGCTCGCGTGATTGAGCGCGTCAGAGATGATGACGTCTTCTTTGGTGAGGATGGCAGACACGGTGCCCGCATTCGCGGCAAAGCCCGACTGGAAGACCGCCACGGCTTCAGTGTTCTTGAACGCGGCTAAGCGCCGCTCCAACTCCATGTGGATTTCCATGGTGCCGGCAATCGTGCGCACCGATCCGGAGCCGACACCGTAATCGCGAATGGCCTGGATCGCGGCTTCGATCAATCTCGGGTGTGTAGTCAGGCCCAGATAGTTGTTCGACGAAAGATTGACAACCGTTCGCGCATCAAATCGTGAGGATGCCTGCTGGCGCCCTTCGAGAATTCGCAGAGAACGGTGCAGGCCCTGTTCGCGGAGGGAGTCGAGTTCGGTGGTGAGAAACGCCAGGGGGTCTACGCGCATAATCCCAGTATAGAACTCATTTCCTATCGTCAGCGGATGATGAAGAGTCGATCCGTTCCGTTGGCAAGAATCTCGCGGGCGCCGGAGGCCTTCAGCCAGTCAGAAATGTCGCGCCTCTCCTTTTCCGGAAAAGCCGCCTCATGCACCAGCACATGCGTCGTCCTCGTCGCGAGCAGAGCACGCCAGGTGGTCTCTGGAGCCGTGCCGCGTGCGTTGAACATTCGCGCGAGGAATAGATGGCTCTCGGGGAAGAACCCCGAGTAACCGTTCACTAACCGTTGCCGATGATACCCGGCGTAAAACACCGCGTGGAGGTCCCAGGCGGCAGTGCCAAATGGAAGCTCGAGCAGGACCATCGGCAACTCCGAATCGCGAATCGCCTGGTAGACGGGCGGAATGTTCCGGCCTACGCCCAGGTATCGTGGCGTGATGTCCAGGCGGCCCGCCGCAAGCCGGACATTGGTGGGAAATTCCGTGGGCCACGATTCCGCGAGCATCATCATACTGGCGGCCAGCACAACGGCCGTGCCAAACCGGCGTGAGCGGCCGATGATGGCTGAAGCGCCAAGTCCCACAAGCACGGACAGGAACAGCGCCATCAACATCAGGTAACGTGCGGGCACGCGCAGGCTGTCGAACCCCGGCACGTAGTGCATGAGCCAGGCATACGGCCCCGGACTAATCACCAATCCGTTGACTGCAATCTCGGGTCCGAGCGCAAATGCCGCTGCCGCCAGTGCGGCCATGGCATAAAACGCCCATGGCGATCGTGCTGCATCTGCGGCCGGCCGACCCGGATGCCTCCGGACAAGGATCCACGCCGCAAAGAGACCTGCCGTCCGTAGCAGCAGGTCCCCGGCGCTGCGTGCCTCCACCCAGGCGCCCTCGATGGAGATGAGGAAACTCCCAGTCACGAGCACGCTCGCCGTGGCGACCAGGTGCACAGCCAGGAGCACGAACAGCGCGCCGGTCAGCATCTGCCGCGGTGGCGATGGCGTTGGTGCAGTTGAAGCGACATCCTGCTTTCGCCGGCGGGCGACGCCGGCGGCGATGCCAACAAAAGCCAGCGCCACGGTAGCGAAACCAGGGAACCCCTGGCCTTCAGGCCTGGGAAACGCAACAAGATGCGTGCCCCACAACTTCAGTCGTTCCGATGCCGTAGCAAACCCATGTACGTCGGCCGAAAACGACGTTATCTCACCAAGTGATCTGACGCCCACTCCGCTGTTCCGCACTTCAAGGTAGGGCGTCAAGAACGGCAGCGTGACAAGGACGACTACAATGCCTGCGAGACCACACGCGCGCCAGGCAGCCCAGTCGCGCAGTCGACGGCGTGCCACCAGTTCGTACAATACGTAGGCCGCCACAAACGGCGCGAAGAACAGCACGTAATAGCCGCACGACAGGTTTTGCGCAATCAGCGCCACCGACCCTCCTACGAGTGCGCGCAAGCGACCGGTTTCAAAATACCGGCGGAACCCGTACAAGGCAAACGGCATCCACTGCGACGAGAGCACCTGCAGGTGTGACCACTGATCCATGCGGTACGGGGCGAACGCAAACGCGAGGCCCGCGATGAACGCCGCAATTGGCCGGCCCGTGATATCACGCACCAGCAGGAACATGCCAAGTCCGGATAACACAAACGTCGAGAGGAAGAGCAGGTTGTACGACAGCACGACGTTGTCGGTAGCGGCGAGCACCGGCAACACCTGCAGCATTTGCGCGGTGAAGTGCTCGGAGTACGCGAGCGTAAGCGGCTCCGGATAGAAGATGTTGCCGTGCCAGTAGCGGGAGAGCGCGCTGAAGTCGCCCGAGAGGAAGGCGAGCACCTGACCACCGGTCCACAGCAGCACCCACGATATAAACACCGGGTCGCCCATGTCGGCGGCAATTTCCTTGTGCATGACCGTGGCCAGCGGCCAGGTCATGGCGCACGTGATGACGAGGTAGAGGAGGGTGGCCCGCTTCACTTTCGTCGGGCAAGCGCCAGCAGCGACATGCCGAAACTGAGCGACCGGCGATTCTCCGCGCGCAGCCACGGCATGATCCACTTGACGGCGCCTGCCTGCCCGCGGGGAATGACCCGCCGCTTCAACACACGCGAATTCAGCCACCAGCCAAAGACACCGGGCTGGTTCAGGTAGCGCAGGGCCTCAACCTCGAAGCCGGTTTCAGTGAGCAGCGCGCGGAGGGGTTCACGGTCGTATCGCCGGAAGTGATTCAGGTGTTTATCGAGGGTGCCGTAAATGGAAGGCATGGCCGGCACCAGCAACACGAGATGCCCACCGGCGGGTAGCACTCTGGCGAAATCGAGCAGTGTCTCGCGATCGTGCTCGATGTGTTCCAGCACATTCATGCAGACGATGGAGTCAACGTGTTCGCCGGCAAGATCTGCGCGCGCCGCCTGTGTGAGCGGAAACTCAAACGACGCGACGCGGACATTGGACCGCTGCCCCACCGTGGCCTGCAGTTCCTTGACGTAATGCGGTTCAATGTCTGACGCAATCACGCGCTCGCGTTCGACGAAGTAGCGGGTTTGGTTGCCAACGCCCGACCCGACCTCGAGCACACGACGGCCAAGGAATGAGTCGAACTGATCGTGCAGCCACTTGTTGTAGACGCCCAGCCGCGACATGCGCCGCAGCGTCATGGCGCCGACGTCGCTTTCGGGAGCCTCCCACCGCGAGAAACGCAGGATGGTCCACGCTGCCTGGATCGCGTCCTTGAACCCGATCTTCTTGCCCTCGGCATACGTCCGACCGTTGTAGGAAATCGGTACTTCGTACACACGCGCGCGCAGGCGCGCCACCTTGCAGGTAATCTCCGGTTCCACCCCGAAACGTTTCGAGCGCAAATCAAGACGACTGGCGACGTCGCGGGTCAGCGCCTTGTAACACGTCTCCATGTCAGTGAGGTTCAGGCCGCTGACCGCGTTCGAGAGCAGCGTCAGCAGCTTGTTGCCGACCGAGTGCCAGAAATACAGCACCCGGTGCCCATTCGGCGATCCCAGGAAGCGTGATCCATACACGACGTCGGCGTCGCCACGCAGGATCGGTCTGAGCAGCATGGGATAGTCATCCGGGCTGTACTCGAGGTCGGCGTCTTGCATGAGCAGGATGTCGCCCGAGGACTCGCGCATCCCACGCGCGACCGCAGCACCTTTGCCTTGATTCGACGTGTGGTAGAACACGTGAATCCCATTGTTGCCGTCCAGTTCGGCCAGGATGTCTCTCGTCCCATCGCTCGACCCATCGTCAACAATGACAAGTTCTTTTTCGATATCCGGAAGGTTCACGGCGAGCACGCGGGCTACGATTTCACGAATGGTCCGCTTTTCATTAAAAGCAGGCATGATGATCGACAGTTTCACGAGCGCGTCCACTCCGCGGTAAATGTCGCGATGTCATCGTAGATCGCGCTGAGCAGATCCGGTGGCGCGAGAAACACCACGCGGAAGAATCCGTCGGCCGCCGGCAGACCAAAGCCTGAGCCGTAGACGCAGAGAATTCCCGTCTGGCGCAGGAGCGCGAGCACGAAGTCCTCGTCGGTCTTGCCCGAAGGCAACGCCACTTTCGGCATGGCGTAAAAAGCCGCCCTGGGAGCCACGCACGTGATGCCGGAAATCGCATTCAGCCTCGACACAGTGAGGTCGGCGCGAATGGCGAGCTGGCGCGCGAATTCGCGCTGATGGCTGCGGTCTCCATTGAGCGCCGCTTCGATGGCGTACTGCATTGGGCCGGTGCTGCACAGCCGGCCGTCGGCCAGTTTCTTGATCGCCGCCAGGACATCGTTTAGACGCGGCGATCGGCCGACCGACAGCCAACCCACGCGCCAACCCGGCGCCACGTAGGCCTTTGAGAGCGACGAGAACGACAGAATTGGTGCGTCAGGGTCGAGGCTTCCGAGCAGCGGTGACGGACCGTCAAACCCGAGGTCGCCATACACTTCGTCAGCCAGTATCGGCACACCCGACGAGTGGGCTAGGGCGATGAGCGCCAGGCGAGTGGCCTCAGGGTAGACCGCACCTGTCGGGTTGTTCGGATCGATGACCACGATGGCTCGTGTGAGCGGAGTGATCTTGGCCGCGATATCGGCCACATCTGGCAGCCAGTGATCCTCGGGGTCGGTGCGATAAAACACCGCCTTCGCGCCCAGTTTCGCGAGCACGGCCGTGTAGAGCGGATAGGTGGGCGTCGGCACTAAGACCTCGTCGCCCGCGTCCGCCATGGCGCCCAGCGCGAGTTCGATCCCTTCGGAAGTGCCGGCCGTCAGGATGACGCGGTCAACCCCCACCGGCATGCCGCGCGATTCGTACTCGCGGGCGACGGCTTCGCGCGCCGAGAGAATGCCCACAGAAGCCGTATAGCCGTTGTGGCCGTCACGCATGGCCCGATCGACGGCTTCAATGAGATGAGGCGACGTTTGGAACCCGAACGGGATCGGATCACCGATGTTCAGATATCGGACGGTGCGGCCCGCAGCCTCGACTTTCCGGGCTTCGGCCACGACGTTGCGAATGGCATACGTGAAGCCTGAAATACGGGTGGCGACGTGCACCGGCGCCTGCGTAGACATGCGAATGATCCTACCCCGAAGCACGACGGAGCGCGGCCTGATCTAGCCACACGAGGCATCTTTTACGCCTCGTGTGACCTAGCTTTTGGCGAGCTTGGTCATCGCCTCGATGAACACGTCCACCTCGTCCACCGTGGTGTAGACGTTGGGTGTCACACGGATGCCGGAGTACTCCAGGCTCTGGGGTTCACCCACTGCGATGCCCGTCACGAGGATCTTCTGGTCGTCCCACAGCTTCGCAGCAATGTCGTTTGGCGGGATTCCCTTAATGCCGACCGTGCCGATGGCGCACGAGTGGGCCGGATCCATTCCCGTGTGCAACTCGATGCGATCAAGCTTGGTGAGTTCAGTGGCCCATCGGGCCTTGAGGTAACGCAGGCGCGCGGCTTTCCGTTCGCCCCCGATGCCTCGGTGAAACATGAGCGCTTCGGCGATCGCGTTGTGATTAGCCGCGGGGTGGGTTCCGATCTCTTCGAACTTGCGGATGTTCTTCGACTGAGAGGCCGCCGCCGGCTGCAGAGCCCAGGTCTTCTCGATGCGATCGGGCCGAACGTACAGCAACCCCGTGCCGACCGGAGCCAGGAGCCACTTGTGGAGGCTTGAGCCGTAGTAGTCGCAGTCAAAGTCTGTGATCTTGAACGGGAAGTGCCCGTACGCGTGCGCGCCGTCAACCACGGTGATGATGCCGCGCTTTCGGGCGAGGTCACAGATCTCCTTCGCGGGGAAGATGTGTCCTGACAGATTCGAAATGTGCATGAAGTGGATCACCTTCGTGGCTGGCGTGATCGCGGCCTCGAAGCGTTGCACCAGATCAGACTGCACGGGAGGCACCGGAAACTTGATCTTCGTGAGCTTGACCTCGTCCCTGAGCACACGCTGCTCCCACGTGTTCATCATTCGGCCATAGTCCTGATTGGTGGTCAGGATCTCGTCCCCGGGTCTCAAGTTGATGCCGAGTTGCGCGATCTGGAGAGACTCACTGGCGTTACGCGTAATGGCGATCGTCTCGGGGTCGGCGCCAATGTCATGAGCGAGGTCGCGCCGCACGCTCTCGATGTTGGGTTCAAGAATCCGCCACATGTGATACGCGGGTAACTGGTTTGAAATGTCGAGGTAACGCTTGAGCGCCTCGTGCACCACACGCGGACTGGGGCAGACACCGCCGTTGTTCAGGTTGACGATGGTGCGGTCGAGCGTGAACCCTTCCTGGACCACACGCCAGAAGTCTTCGTCGCGGGCCACGTCAGCCAGGCTTCGCCCGCTCTGGGCTTCTCCAGCTTCACGCAGGCGGTTGAGCGCTTCGGGGTTGTAGGTGGCGAAGGCGGCGCCAGCAGCGGCACTGGTGCGATTCAGGAATTGCCGTCGGGTCCACATCGCTGTTCCTCTCTGTTGTTGTAACGTCGGATTTCCTGAGAATCATAGCGCGGATGGTGGCACAATAGCGGCGAACAGCAGGGGGGCAGGGCGTGAACGGACTTGGTCTGGTGGTGCTGCGGCTCGCACTGGCCGTCGTATTCGTTGCACACGGCGCACATAAGCTGTTTGGCTTGTGGGCCGGACCGGCCATCGGTGTCGGCGGTCTCGATATGACTGCGCAGCAGTTTGCGAGCCTCGGCCTGAATCCCTCGTTTCTCCTGGCAGTGACGGTTGGTGTCGTCGAAACACTGGGCGGACTGCTGCTCGTGGTCGGCTGGTTTACCCGGTTTGCCGCGCCTGCGATGGGCCTCGTGACCCTGCTGACCATGTGGAAGGGCCAGTGGGCTAACGGGTTCTTCCTCAACTGGACGGGATTGACCGACCGCGGCCAGGGGTTCGAGTTCAGCCTCATCCTGCTTGGCGCCTTGCTCTGTCTGACCTTCATCGGTGGCGGCGAGTGGTCACTGGATGGCCAGCGCGAAGCCTCCCGCGCCTCGCGACAGGCCGGCCGAGCGAGACTCCGGGGAAAATTCTGATTTTTCACATGAGACATTAAGGACTGAAGGAACTCCCCTCGGGACGAACCTTCAGACCTTCACGCCTCGTGTATTTGAAGTGCCAAGAAATGCTTCTTGCGGACAAAGTTGCCTTGCTGGTCGGCGCCCGCAGGATGGGTCTGGCGCTTGCCACCGCGCTCGCGTCCCGCGGCGCTGATGTCGCCGTCACGTATCGAAGCTCCCCCGATGCCGCAGAAGTCGCGGCCGACGCAGTTCGCGCTCTTGGGCGTAAAGCGATGGTGGTGCGGTGCGATGTCACAGACGAAGCGCCCGTCGTTGAAGCCACGTTCCAGCAAGTGGCGGACGAGATGGGCCGCCTCGATGTGCTGGTGATGATGGCGTCGCGGTATGTGGAGGCCCCCTTCGACGAACTCGATACCTGGGAAATCGAGCGGACGCTTGGCGTCGACATGCGCGGGACTTTCGTCTGTATGCACGCCGCCATTCCGCACATGCGACGCGCCGGCGGCGGGCGCATCATTAATTTCACCGATTGGACCGCGGCCAGCGGACGGCCCCGCTATCGTGGTTACACGGGCTACTACGTGGCCAAGGCCGGAGTGAAGGCGCTGACGGAAGCGTTCGCACTGGAACTGGCAGGGGACCGTATTCTGGTCAACGCCATCGCGCCAGGACCCGTGCTGCCGCCAGAGGACTTTTCCGCAGATCAGCGCTCCGGGGTTGAGGCAGCTACGCCGCTGGGCCGGTGGGGCGGGACCGACGAAGTGGCCAAAGCCGTGCTCGCGCTCATCGATTCAGACTTCACGACGGGTGAAACGATTCGCGTCGATGGCGGTCGTCACCTGCGCTAACATCCAGCCCAAGTGAGCTATGTAACCCATGACTCATTACCCTCGTTTTGTTGTATCCGCCCTCGTTTGTGTGGCCGCTCTGGCTGTGGACGCGCCCGTGTCCGCTCAGGACAGGGACAAAGACAAGATTGAAAAGGTCCACGCTGTACGGCACGCTCGCGGTGAATGAATCCACCGATGAAGCGCTGGGGGTGGTTGCGCAGGTATTCGCTCGAGTCGCCCTCAGCTCTCATTCGGATCTACGCCCAGGAGTCCAACGACTTTGTGGTGGTTGAGCGGGGCCAGGGGATGCAGAACCTCCAGCAGGAGCGTGCGCTGGGTGCATCGGGCGAACTGCAGTCGGGCTCAAACATGGGCAAGGGCCAGATGGTGGTGGCCGCGCTCGGCGACGGCGAGGCGCCCACCGCCGGTTTGGGCTTCAACGAAGGCGACGTCGCCCACTCGAAGATCGACGGCGTGACATTGATGGCCACGGCGAGCGACACATCCAAGGTGATCGCTGCGCTGAAGAAGAGCGACGACCTTGTCGTGAGGGGCAGCGCCGCCGGCGGCTATATCAAGGTGCTGGGTTCGATGAGCGAAGGCTTTGTCAAAGCGGTGCTGGTGGCGAAGTGAGGTAACGCACCCTTAGAGGTGCGCTTCCATCGACTCGAGCGCGCCGTCCAGTTCCTTGCGGTCGCGCGCGAAGCACAGCCGGATGTGGCCTTCGCCGCGTGATCCGAAGTCCACGCCGGGTACACACCCGATCCGCGCCTTCTTGATCAGGAACTCAGTCATTGCCCACGACAAGGACTCGGGCGCGTTCGGCAGCGGCGACTTCCACGCGGGATCGATCTTCACAAACGCGTAGAACGCACCCACCGGTGGAGCGCCGCTAAGAATGCCCTTGGACGCCTTGGGCAACTTCTCGTAGAACAGGTCGCGCCGCGCGCCCAGTTCGATCTTGAAATCGTCGACCACTTGCCGCGGACCCTGCAACGCACCCACCGCGCCATACTGAATCAACGAAGACACATTCGACGTCGTCAACGATACGATCTTCCGGGCGCGTTCGTTGATCTTCTTATCCTTGATGGCGAGGTAACCGAGGCGAAGGCCGGTTATCGCATAGGTCTTGCTGAGCGTGTAGAGCGGGATGGTGCGCTCGTAGAGGCCCGGCCATGACGCGATGCTGAAATGTTCGTGATCGTCGAACACGAAGTCTTCATACGCCTCGTCTGAGAAGACCCAGAGGTTGCGCTCCATGACCAGCGCGGCGAGTTGGTCCACGTCGTCGCGAGTCATCACACCGCCGGTGGGGTTGCTGGGCGTGTTGATGAGGAGGGCCTTGGTCTTCGGCGTGATGAGCCGCGCCAGTTCGTCCATGTCGGGACGCCAGCCGAGCGACTCGTAAACAGGAAACGGCACGGGCACGGCCTGCGCGGCCAGAATGTTGCTCACGGTCGGCGGCCAGCAGGGATCGGGCACCAGCACCTCGTCGCCCGGCTCGAGCAACGCAAGACACGCGATGTACTGGCCATGAATGCCGCCGTTGGTGACCATCACCTCGTCCGCGCCACCAATCGGAATACCGTTTCTGGTGCGCATCTTCTCTACCAGAAGGTCGAGCAACGGCGGAATACCTGTGGTTTGGACGTAGTGCGTGCGGTTTTCGGCGATCCCACGGCGAAGCGCTTCTTTGACGGCCTCAGGGGCGTCGAAGCTGACGTCGCCCTGGTCGAGGCGGAACGGCCCGTCGACCGAATACATCATGTCGCGAATGCGGATAATTCCAGAGAAGGGCACGGAGTCCAGGAACTGAGCCATTCCTGAGATGATACTGAAAGCGCGACCCCCGAACATATCAATGACACATCCTAAGCACGCCGACGCCGACCATGAAGTGCTGGCTCTTATCCGCGAGCGCTGGAGCCCGCGGGCGTTTGATGCCGCTCGTCCGGTCTCGATGGACGAGCTGTGGCGCCTGTTCGAGGCTGCGCGCTGGGCGCCCTCCTCGCGCAACGAACAGCCATGGCGCTTTGTCGTCACGCACCGACAGCAATCGCCGGAGTCCTATCAGGCGCTGTTCAGCGCCCTGGACGCCAGCAATCAGGCGTGGGCCGGCACGGCACCAGTGTTGATTTTGGCAGTCGTGCAGATGACAGTGGAGCAGACGGGCGAAGTCAACCGGAGTGCATACTACGACACCGGCCAGGCCGTCGCCTTACTGACGCTGCAGGCCCAGTCGCAAGGGCTGGCCATCCGGCAAATGGGAGGTTTCAGTCACGCCATCGCACGGGAGGTGTGCCAGGTGCCCGACGGCTTCGAGCCGGCCGTGGTAGTGGCAGTCGGCCACCCCGGTTCACCAGAGGCCCTGGTGAGCGAAAAATACCGTGCCGCTGAGCTCGCTCCGCGCCGCCGCCGCTGCGCCGCCGACTCCGTGTTTGATGGCGTCTGGGGCAGGACTCTTCCGGGAACTGTCACACGAGTCGAGAAGGAATGAAGGGGCTCCCTGCCCTTGAAGATCCTTCAGGCCTTCATGCCTCGTAAAGATAACTAGACCAGCGCCAGGATGCGCTCCAGCGTCTGCCGCGTGCCTTGCGTCGGCAGGTTCGATAGATACAGGTGGCGCACGCCGGCGCGGCGGAGTTCTCGAATCGATCGGGCGCAAATGTTTTCCGGACTCTCGCCCGCCGCGAACTCGGCCGTCAGGGCCTCGGCTGGCACCGTCAGGAACTGCTTGAGCGTCGCCAGCGTTTTCGGGTTCGCGCTGCGGTAATAGAACACTCCGAAGATTCCCGGCGTCGTGACGCCGGCCGCCTGCCGAGCCGTCAGGAAGCTTTCCACCTTGGGCAGGTCGTGGTGCGAAACCACCTGCGTCAGAAAGAACTCCGCAGAGAACCGCGCATCACGGAGGTAGCCCACCTGCAATTCGGACCTCTGATGAGGGTTAGCCCATCCGCCCAAGGCCAAATCGGGAACGTGGCGGCGAACATCTTCGCGCAACTGCCACGCGTGCTCCACACACCGGGGTGGCCCCACCGACTTATCCCCGCCCAGCACCACCATCGTCGAGAACCCCTGATGCAGCGCGCTCTCGGCGTACGAGAGGCAATACTCGCGCGTGTGTTTGGTGGTCAGAAACGGGATGACGTGGCTGCGCGGCACGTCGGTGCCCAGGTTGATGACCAGATGCCGAAGGTTGTTCTCTTCCTTGGCGCCAACGGCGCTGTCGGTCAGGAATACGAACATTCCGTCGCGCACAAGGCCGCGGACGGCGTGGTAGGTGTCAATCCATGCATCCATGCCCGCCACTGAATCCAGTTCAGCCCGGGGGGGACGCAATTCAATCGAGAGCACATTCGGCGTGTGCTCCAGTGCTTCAACGAGCGGATTGGTCACGGCCAGTAAGTATAGACTTGCCCTGGTGGCCACCGCACTCGCGTCGCTGACGTCATTGCCCCGCGTCATTCTGGCGCCCGATTCCACGCCGATCGACTCGCTCACGAGACTGCGCGCGGCGCTCGGGCCTGCGTGCCCGTCGCTCTACATGAAGCGCGACGATCTGCTGTCGTTCGGAATGGGCGGCAACAAGGTACGCAAGCTTCAGACGGTGCTGGCTGAAGCTGCATTCGCCGGCGCAGACACACTCATCACCTGCGGCGGCCTGCAGTCCAATCACTGCCGCGCCACGGCGGCCGCGGGCGCCGCGCTTGGCCTGCGCGTGGTCCTGGTGGTCAACGGCGTCCAACAGGAACACCCCACCGGCAACGCACTCCTCGCCGAACTCTTCGGCGCCGATGTCCGTTATGCCTCATCTAGGGCCGAACGGGCCTCGATGATGGAAAGTGTTGCCGAAGAAGAAAGAGCGGCGAGCCGACGTCCGTGTGTCATTCCGCTGGGCGCGTCAACGCCGATCGGCGCGGCGGGTTTTGCCCTGGGGATTCAGGAAGTCCTCGTCGCAGGTCTTCGGCCCGACGTCATCGTGCATTCCACGTCCTCAGGTGGGACGCAGGCGGGGCTCATAGCCGGATGTGCGCTGTTCGGCCTCAAAGCGCGCATCATCGGCATCAGCGCCGATGAATCGTCTCCGGCCCTGGCTGCCGTGGTTCGCGACCTTGTCGAAGGCATGGCCGGCCGTCTTGGCGGATCGTATGCCGCCCTCGGCGCGGATCGCGACATTGTAGTGGACGATCGTTTTGTCGGCGAGGGGTACGGCATTCCGACAGAAAGCTCGCGCGAAGCGCTCATGATGGTGGCTCGGCACGAGGGGATCGTCCTCGATCCCGTGTACACGGCTAAGGCCATGGCCGGGCTGATCGAACGTATCCGACGAGACAGCTTCTCGGCCGGCGAAACCATATTGTTCTGGCACACCGGCGGCCAGGTGGCGTTATTTGCATGACCCTGACATTTCTCGGTGCAGCGCGAACGGTTACAGGATCCAAGTACCTGCTGGAGGTGGGCAGTACGCGGGTGCTCGTGGACTGCGGGATGTTTCAGGGCCTCAAGGCGCTGCGCGAGCGCAACTGGGAGCCGTTTCCCGTGTCGCCGTCGTCGATCAACGTCGTGGTGCTGACCCACGCGCACTTGGATCACTGCGGGTTGCTGCCGCGACTGGTGGCGCAGGGGTTCACCGGCCGGGTGTTCTGTACGGGTGGCACCGCCGAACTCGCAAAGATCGTGATGTCGGACGCCGCTCACCTGCAGGAAGAAGACGCGGAGCGCGCCAACCGCAAGAGCTACACCAAACACAAACCCGCGCTAGCGCTGTTTACAGAGAACGACGCGGCTCGGGCGGTACTGCAGCTTCAACCTGTTGGCTACGATCGACCCGTGCCCATCGCTCCAGGCCTTGAGTTGGAGTTCCTGAACGCCGGGCACCTCCTCGGGTCAGCCTACGCTCGCATTACGGTGGCCGCTGAAGGCAAAACTATTCTGTTTGGCGGCGACCTGGGCCGCTACGGTCGTCCCGTGTTGCCGGACCCCGTGCCGCCGCCCGATGCGGACGTCGTGCTCGTTGAGTCCACCTACGGCAACAAGGTGCACGAAGCGGATGACGATGGGAAGCACTTGGCGAGGATTGTGAATGAGACAGTGAAGCGCCGAGGGAAGATCGTGATTCCGGCGTTTGCGCTTGGGCGGGTCGAAGAATTGTTGTACTGGGTGCGGCACCTTGAAGAGCGCAAGGCCATTCCCGAGTTGCCGGTGTATGTGGACAGCCCGATGGCCGTCGAAGTGCTGGCTGAATACCGCGATCGGATGCACGAACTCGATGCGGGGCTGCGGACTTTCCTGACAGCACGCCTGCATGTGATTGCGTCGATCCCTGAGTCGCGCAAGGTCCAGGACGACCCGCATCCGGCCATCGTGATTTCGTCCAGCGGCATGGCCACGGGTGGTCGCGTATTGCATCACCTGAAGCGAGTGCTGCCCGAGGCCCGCAATACCGTGTTGTTCGCCGGGTATCAGTCGGAAGGGACGCGCGGACGGCAGCTCAAGGACGGCGCCCAGACCACGCGTATCCACGGCGAAGAAATAGTCGTGAAGGCGCGCATCGAATCACTCGCCTCCGTGTCCGCGCATGCCGACAGCAATGAAACAATGCGCTGGCTCAAGAGTTTCAAACGCGCGCCGTCTACGCTGTGCCTGGTCCATGGCGAAACCGGGCCGATGGACACGCTGAAAGCGCGCGTGGAGCGCGAGCTGAAGTGGAACGTCAAGACCCCTGGTCACCGAGAGAAGATCGACATCTGATGGACCGACCATACCTGCTTGAACAAATCGACGAAGCCGCCGTGGTGCAGTTGTATGCCGATGGCTTCGAGGCACTCCCGACCGACCAGAAGATCCTGATCTGGCACTTGTCCCAGGCGGCGCTGGCCGGCCGCGACATCTATTACGACCAGCGGTATCGCCACAACCTGGAGATGCGTGCCGTTCTCGAGGGCATCGTGCGGGCCGCAAATCAAGACGCGCTGGGGGCGAGCCCGCGTGACGTGATCGACGAGATTCGCCGCTATACCAAGCTGTTCTGGATCAACTGTGGTCCCTACAACAACCTGACAGCGCGCAAGTGTGTGATCAGGTGTTCGTTCGAGGAACTGTCGGCTGCCGCAGCCGAGGCGAGGAAAGCCGGGACACTTGCGCTCGACGCCACTGCGCTGGCGGACACGCTGGCACGGCTCCGTCCGGCGTTCTTTGACGCGACGCATGAGCCACTTGTGACCAACAAGACACCTGGCGAGGGGCGCGACATCCTGGAAGACAGCGCGAACAATCTGTACCTCGGCGTCACCATGGCCGACGTGGTCGGGCTAGACGAACGTTACGGCCTGAACTCCCGCGTGGTGAAGACCAGAGACGGGCGGCTGGAAGAGGAGGTCTATCGCGTCGGTGGCAAATACGGTGCGCACATCGAAGCCATCTGCCGGCACCTGACGGCTGCGCTGCCGTACGCCACGCCCGCCATGCGCAAGGCCCTTGAGGCGCTGATCACGTTTTACCACTCGGGTGAGGACAACGATCGTGTGGCGTACGACATCGCGTGGGTGGAAGACAAAGACTCGCCGGTCGATACCATCAACGGCTTCATCGAGAACTACATGGACGCGCGGGGCGTGAAGGGCGCGTGGGAAGCCCTCGTGTTCTACGTCAATCCTGGCAAGACCGCCGGCATCCAGCGGCTGGCCGAATCGGCGCAGTGGTTCGAGGATCGCATGCCGTGGGACGCGAAGTGGCGACGTACCAGCGTGAAGGGTGTGACGGCACGCGCGATTGATGTCGTGATGGAGACCGGTGACTCCGGCCCGGTCACTCCGATCGGGATCAATCTGCCGAACGATCAATTGATTCGCGAACAGCACGGCAGCAAGTCCGTGACCATCGCTAACGTGTCTGAGGCCTACGACAAGTCACAGCCCAAGGCCTATCGCGAGGAGTTCTGCTGGTCGCCGGAGGAAGCGGTGCGGGCTGAGAAGTGGGGATCACTGGCCAGTGAAGTCACCACGGGCATTCACGAAGTACTAGGACATGGGAGCGGCGTGGTTGAGGCCCATCTTGAGGGACGGCCGGAGCTGGCGATCAAGGAACAGTACGCAGCGCTCGAAGAGACACGCGCCGACCTGGTGGGCTTGTATTTCGTGGGCGAGCCGAGGATCGCCGACCTTGGGATGTTGCCCGCCGACCACCAGGCTGAGATCGTGCTCGCCGAGTACGAGGCGTACGCGCGTAATGCCCTGGTCCAACTGCGACGAGTCCGTGAGGGCACGCAGATCGAGGAAGACCACATGCGCAACCGCCAGGCGATTGTGCACTGGCTCATGGCGCATACATCGTCGATCGAAGTGCGCAAACGCGAGGGCAAGACCTACTACGTGATGGTGGACGTCAAGGCGTTCCACGATGGCGTTGGGCAGTTGCTCGCTGAGGTGCAGCGCATCAAGTCCACCGGAGATTACCCGGCCGCGAAAGCGCTCTTTGAAACACACGGCATTCATTTTGACCCAACCCTGCGCGACGAGGTGGTGGGGCGTGTGGATCGGCTGAAACTGCCGTCGTATACCGGCTTTGTGCAACCCGAACTCGCGCCAGTCCGAAATGCCGCAGGCGAGGTTGTTGATGTGGCGATCTCGTATCCCCTGAGCCTGGAGAAGCAGATGTTGGGATGGAGTGCGCGATGACACGTTCGTTGTGGTGCTGGGGCGCTGTGGTGCTGGGGTGCTGCACGGCGGCGGCTTTGAGCGGGCCGTGTGCGAACAGATCGCGAAGAAATCGACATGGGTCGTGAAGACGAACCCCTACGAAGGCAGAAGCGACCACACGGTGTTTGGCCCTGCGGGTGTGCCCTCGCTCTTGAACTGGCACTTCACCGATCGCTACTACCATTCGAGTGTTGACACACCCGACAAGACCAGCCCGCAGGAAATGCGCAACGTCGGCCTGGGTCCTCGCGTCCGCTGATGAGGCCATGTCGCTGCAGGTGGCCGAGCTTGTCGCGGCCGCCGGACGCGCCCGCGTGGCCGTCGAGCTCCGCGATGGACCGAAGATGGCAGACCATGCCCCGGCACTTGCCGCGTGGCGCAGGTGGTCGGCCGAGGCGGTGCGCAGCGTCATGCGCCTGGTGACAGTGCCGGTGTCGCCGTCCCTGACGGCACGCCTCGAAGCCCTCGCGACGACGCTCCAATAGCGCGCGAGCTACTCGGGGGCCTTCTCGGCCATCAGTTGCGACACGGCTTTCAGCAGGTCTTCGTGGCGGAGGCCCGCGAATCGAATCACGCCCTCCTTATCCAGCAAATACATCGTCGGCCACCCGGTCACACCCCACGCGGTTGCAATGGGACCCTCGGTGTTCTTGGCGGTGTAGCCGTCCCACCAGGACCTGTAAGGAAGGCGGCTATCGACCTTGCCTTTCCTGGCCACGTCGAGCTTCGAATCGCTGTTGATCCCCACGATCGCGAACGGCTTGTCTTTGTACAGTTCAAGCATGAGGCGTTGATAGGGGTACTCGCTCCGGCAAGGTCCGCACCATTCGCCGGTAAACACGACCAGCGTCACCTTGCCGCGTGTGTCGCTCAGTGTGAACTCGGCATTGTCGAAGTCCTTGCCCGCGATCTCAGGTGCGACTTTGCCAACAGCGAGATGCTGCACCATCCACTTGCGATGGTCGAGATAAGCCTTCGTTTCCGGATGCGCCGACGTCATCTCGTCAATGGCGCCAACGACTCGTGCTTCCTGGTCTGCTGAGAGCCAGCCGCGGTCGAGCCGATTCTGCAGGCGCCAGAAGTGAATTGCGGCGTCCTTCTGCCACTTGGTTGCGTCCGTCTGTTTCGAGACTAGCGTCCTGAGGGTGGCGATGAGCCCGTCCACATACGCGTCGGGATGATCCACGACATCGATACGGATCGGCGCGACGGGTGCGAACCCGACGTCATCCGATGCGCCGGCACTTGAGGCGGCCGGCGCCGCCTCAGGAGCAGGATCGGGCTTCGGTGGGCCAGAGCAAGCCGCCAGCGTGAGACATAGCACGAAGAGGATCAATCGCATCGGCACACGATACTCGGTTTCTACTGGCGAACGACGGGACTTGTCGCGCCCCCCTGCGATCCTGACGGAGCTGTCGTGGGGAACGTCCCAGTGACGGAAACACCCACCGGGCCGACACGGATGTGAAGCAAACAGACACCCGTCCCCCTATGTGACCCCCCCCTCGACCATCGTCACCGTACCCAGACTCGCGTCGATCGTCACCATCGCGCCGACGGGCAGCGTCCACTGGGGCTGCGCGTGGCCGATCATCGCGCCGTGCCAGGCCGGCACGCCGAGAGGCACCAGGTGGTCGGCGAAGATCTCCTCGGGTGTGAACGACGCGAAGCCTTCGCCGGGTCCGCACTCGCTGCACGTGCCGAAGATGACACCGCGAACTCTACTGAGAATGCCCGCGAGTTTGAGCGACGTCATCATCCGGTCCACGCGATACCAGTCTTCGCCCACGTCCTCGAGAAACAGAATCGCCTGATCGAAATTCGGCACGTACGGAGACCCGAGAATCGCCGTCAATACCGTCAGATTCCCGCCCAGCAGTCGCCCCGTGGCCCGGCCGGGCGTGATGGTGCGAATGCGATTCTCTGTCTGGGTGAGGACGTTGCGGTCGCTCGTTTCCTTCGGGTTATCGAACGTCACCGCTTCACCGTCGAACAGCACGCGCTTGACCAGGCTCACCGAGTATTCGTCCCAGCGCCCGCCGGCGTTGGGCCCGTGAAACGTCACAAGGCCCGTTCGCGCATGGATACCGTTGAGCAGGGCCGTGATGTCGCTGAAGCCCATCAATATTTTTGGACTGCGCCGAATGGTCTCGTAGTCAAGGAACGGAAGCAGCCGTGACGTGCCCCAGCCGCCCCGCGTGGGAAGCACGGCTTTCACGCTCGAGTCGTCAAAAAACCGGTTGATGTCGGCCGCACGGTCCTTGTCCTGGCCGCCGAGCGAACCGTGCCGATCCATGATGTGCCGGCCCACCTTGACCTTGAGGCCCAGCGCCTCGAGCGACTCACGCGCAATGTCGAGTTCTACCCGCTGAAACGTGGCCGACGCCGGCGCCACCAGTCCGACGGTGTCTCCGGGCTGCAGCCGTGCAGGTTTCAGCGTGGGCAACCCCTGAGTTTGACCGGCGATCGAATTCGCGGCCAGAAGTGGTGTTGCGGATGCAAGCAGGAAGGTGCGTCTATTCATCACGCGTGAAAGAATAGTCCTGATTTCAGTCAGGGACCCAATGATGCGACGCGCCTCGATCCTGTTCGTCCTCCTGACGCTAGCCTGCGGCGCGGCCCAGGGCCCCCAGGCCCCAGGCGCCTGGCTCAGCGCACCCGATCAGGTCGCCCGCGGCGTGGAGTTGTTCACGTCCACCGACTCCACACTAGTTGACCCTGCAGGGCCAATTTCCGTGTCGCTCCTGCGTCTCGACCCAGCCCACGCGCGGCTCAGCAGCCTACTCTCAAACGATCAGGTCATGTACGCCGAGCCGGTGTTGGAAATGGCGACGCGGGCCAAGTCACTGGCCGCCGTCAATGCGGGCTTCTTCAACATCAATAACGGTGAACCGATCGGACTCCTCAAGGTAGCCGGGGACCTCGTCAGCGATACGCCAATCCCCAAGGGGGCCATCGCGATCTGGTCGCCGGCCGACGGGCGCACCTCGCTCGCCTTCGATCAAGTGAGCGCCCGAGTCGAACTCCACGCCCTCATCGCCGGCCGCTCGGTCGTCGTCCCAATCGACGGCGTTGACACCACACGCGCGCGCGGCAAGCTGATGCTTTATTCGCCGAAGTATCACGAGCACACAGACACGGCGGGCAACGGCGTGGAATGGGTGCTCAGCGGCAAGCCGCTCACGATCACCGCCGTGAGGCGCGATGCCGGCAGCACGCCGATCCCCGCCAATGGCCTGGTGTTGTCGTACGGCGGCCTCGAACTTCCCGACCAACTGCGCGTGCTTGAGCCTGGTGTGACGCTTGAGGTGCGCCGGACGTGGACATCTGTCCACGGACTCGAAAGCGACCGCCTCGAATCTGCCGACCACATCGTGAATGGCGCGGGGCTTCTTCGCCGGGGTGGTGTGTCACTGACAAGTTGGGACGTGGAGAAATTCAGCGGCACGGCCTTCATCCAGTCGCGGCATCCGAGGACGATGGTGGGTGTGGATCGGATGGGGTTCATCTGGCTGGCCGTGGTGGACGGAAGGCAACAGACGAGCGTGGGGATGTCGTTTGCCGAGTTGCAGCGCCTGGCCGATCGGCTGGAGCTCACCGATGCGCTCAACCTGGATGGTGGCGGGTCAAGCACGATGGTAGTGCGCGGCAAGATCGTCAATCGGCCGTCCGACGCCGCAGGTCCGCGGGCCGTCAGCGACGCTATTGGCGTTACGGTCAGGTAGGAAGTGCGGATTGAAGCCGCCCGCCTTTATAATTTGGAGGGCCATGCCCACAACGGAGGGTTCGTCGTTGGCAACGCGATAAGCCGCGCCGGCCCCAATGGCGCCGAAGCGGAGCGCGGCGCCGGTCGCAACCACGACTCAGGCGGCCCATGTGTGCCGTCGGCCCAACAACGGAAGAGGGGAATCCTGCACGGTTTGTCGGATTGAATGGTGAGGGGGGAGTCGTGCCAGTGCGAACTGTTTTGGTGGTTTGTCTGGGCCTGGTGCTTGGCCTTCGGCCGATCGCGTCGCAGGAGCCGTCGCTAGGCGCGCGACTTGAGACGCTGCGCACACAGTCCAACCTGCCCGCGGTGGCGGGCGCCACGTTTTCGTCGGCCGACGTATCTGCGGTCAGCGCCATGGGCGTGCGGAGACTGGGCGACCCCACACCAGTGACGCCGGACGACCTCTGGCATATCGGGTCGATCACCAAGTCGTTCACGTCACTGCTGATGGCCAGGTTCGTAGAGCGCGGCGAGATGTCGTGGACGTCCACGCTGGGCGACATGCTGGGCCCGCGCGCCGGCAAGTTCGCGCCCGTCACCTTGTCGCAGTTACTCAGCCATCGCGCCGGCCTGCCCGCGAACGTTCTGCCGGGCAAGGTGGCGGCTGTTTTACAAGGCGCGCCAACGGTGGATGTGCAGCGGCATCGCCTGATCGACGCTGCGCTCGCGACAGACCCGACCGCCGCACCTGGAGCCGCCTTCCTCTATTCGAATCTCGGCTACATCATCGCGGGCGGACTCCTCGAGTCGAAGGCGAAGAAGACGTGGGAGGACCTCGTTCGCGACGAAGTGTTGTCACCCCTGGGCCTCGCGAGCGCCGGCAACGGTCCTCCCGGAGTGCGCGATCTCATCAGCCAGCCTCGCGGCCATCGGCGCGCGTCGAGCGGTACACTGATACCCGTCGAGCCCGGTGTCGCGGCCGACAATCCGCCCTACCTCGGACCCGCGGGCAGGTTACACATGACGGTGAGCGACCTCGCGCGATGGGGGCAGGCGCACCTGCGAGGTGAACGCGGCCAGGACAGCATCGTCAAGGCCGACACATTCAAGCGGCTGCATCTGCCGGAGTCCGGCGCCTACGCGATGGGCTGGGTGTCGCAGACCACGCCGGACCGGCGCGTCGTCTGGCACAACGGCTCTAACACTTGCTGGTACGCCATCGTCGCCTTCGACGCTGCGGCCGATCGCGGCGTGGCGATCGTCACCAATGGCAGCATCGGCGCCGCGCAGGCGGTAGATGCTGCCGCGATGGCAGCGATCAGGATCAACTAGGCGACCTCGGGCTTGAGGAACAGCCCGAGCTACGTTCTGACCCGAGCTCCGTCTTGGACTGCGACCTTTTCGAACGTAGCTCGGCCTGTTCCTCAAGGCCGAGGACGCCCACCACTCGTGCCCGCAGCAACCTTTCGGCGGCATTCAATCATCAAATGCACAGAAAAAAAGTAGATTGATTGTCTACTTATTTATGTGCCAAACTGTGTCTATGCCCGCCGACAATAAGAACCACCTTTCTTTTCTTCCACTTACACCGTTCGCCTTCCAGGTATTGCTCGCTTTGGCAGACGACGCCAGGCACGGATACGCCATCATCAAAGAGGTCGAAGAGCGGTCCGGCGGCTCCGTCAGGCTCCGGACTGGGACCCTATATACACTTTTACAACGGCTGATGGAGCAGGAACTCATCGCCGAACCCACGGCCTCCGAGGCGACGACCCCGGCACTTCGGGACCCCAGGACCCCGACAGGCGACGCTGGCCCAGGGCCGGCGGCGAGAGCCGATTCCCGCCGCCGTTACTACGAATTGACCACCTTGGGCGACGCGGTACTTCGCGCAGAGGCCCAGCGCCTGGAAGGCCTCATCGGCGACGCGCGCCGCAAACACGTCCTCAGCGACGCGGGCGGAGTGTAACGGTGACCCGATCGGCCCTCGTCCCCCGCGCCGCGCGATGAAAGTGGATCCGGTTAACTTGCTGCGCGAGCAATAACGCGGCTGATGTCCGCCTGCAGCTTTGCGCTGACGGCGCGGTCAGTGATGCCGCGGGTGAGAATCACCAACACGTACGGCCGCGCGGCATACACGAGGCCTGCGTCGTGATGGATGCGGGTGATCCATCCGGTCTTGTGCGCCACCGGCGTCCCGGCCGGCAGGCCCGCGGGAATGCCGTCGTTGAACTTCTGACGCTTCAGGATATCGATCATCGCCCCGCTGGCCTCCGGGCTGACAGCGGTGCCGCGGCCGATGGCCTCAAACAACACCAACAGGCCGCGCGCGTCCGTGGTGTTGTTCTTGCCGGCGTCGAAAGCCTTCTGGTCTTCGACGCCGCGCATCACCTGCATGCCAACGGCACCCATCGTATCGACCGTGGCCTGCACGTTTGATGCACGCAGGTGTTCGATCAGGATGTTGGTGGCCAGATTGCTGCTGACGGTAATCGACGCATCCACAAGCGCGCGAAGGCCGATCTGCTTGCCCATGGCCTTGTACGTTTCGCCGTCAGAGTCTTCGGTGGCTGAGAGCACGTACGGGCTCCCGTCAAAGATGCTTGTGAACTGGTTGGTGACCAGCACTTTGTCGTCGAGCCTGCGCAAACCGTTTTCCACCTGACGGAACAGCTCGATCATCACCGGCACCTTCATGGTGGAGGCGGCGTGGAATCTGAGATCGGGGCGAATGAGGATCTCTTCGCTCTTGGCGCCATTGAGCGGCCGCCAGGCCACAGCCACTTCGGCGCCGCTTGCGGCGATGAGCGCATCCACCTGGGCCCGGATCTGCGCGAGGTCGATTACGGCTGGCGCTGCAGCTTCAGGTGGCCTGAGAGTGGGGGCCATCTGGCCCGCCAGCACCCACAGGGCGAAGGCAACGAGTGTGGCTCGAATCAACACGACGGGAGTCTACTTGCCGCCTCGAAGCGCCGCCAGTTCCCGATCGATCTGGTCGCGGATGGACTTGATGCGGCGTTCGTCGGTCGCTTCGCTCAGTTCCTTGTAGAGCTTGCGAATGGCCCACCAGCCCACGTGGTTGACCAGGCCCCATTCCAGCATCTCGAGGGGTTTGATCCCGCCAGAACCGTACAATTCTTTGGGCGTGACCAGCCCCAGGAACTCCTGATGCGTCATCCCTGCGCCTGGCACTGGCCCGAAGCGCAGGTCGAAGTTCTTGGAGAACTCCTTGAACGACGGGCCTCCAGGTGCGACGGTCTCTGTATAAAACCGCACCCGCCCGTCGTCAATCCTGACGCGAATCGGCCGTTCGAGGGCTGTTTTGATGCGGCCGAGGTCCACCGGCAGCGCAGGAGGCGCTTCCTGTGTGATTGTTGGTGGAGGGGTGGTGGGAGGGACGGTCTGCGCCGACGCCTGTGACAGCCAGCCCCCGTCTCCAATCAGGAGGAGGAGGAAGATGGGACACAAGAGGGGTCGTGCTGCCACGTCATTAGGACGCACATCGCCCTCCCCTAGCCGAAGGGAAGCAAGTCGAGTGCCACAGAGATGTGGGCAAAAACGCTAGGCTGCCGGGTCGATGAGTCCGTCCAAGTTGGCCCATGTGTCCCCATCCAGTAACACCAATGTGTGCAAATACAACCGCACTGCGTCAGCGGGGAATGCGGTCTTGAGCGTCCGCACGCCCTCGGTGAGCCTGGCCTTGTCGGGCGCGGCCACGTCTTCGGCCGTGATCAACCCGTTGTTGTGGGTGATTGCCAGCGCGTCGAGGAAAGCCCCCATCATCGGCCGTTCAGCCTCCAGATGGTATGCAATCAGCGCCCGCGAGGCGACCACGTCCGAGACATCATCCATGCCCGCCAAGAGCTTCGCGCGACGCTCGATCGGCAGCGACGGCACACTCTTCGGCCTGAAGTTGAGTTTGCGGGCGATGGTCACGATGACCTCCACCTGCTGCTCCACACCGTGTTCATCGTTCCAGAAGGCAGTGGCAGCAATCAACCGCTTCTTTGCCGGCAAGTCTTTCCAAAGGGCACTCGGGCGCATGGGGAGATTGTACTTGTTGTCCAGGGCCCAGGGTCCTTGGGTCCATATAGACTTGTCGCTTGTCGGACCGGCTGTTCACTCCCAGATTTTTCGTCATGTGCGCGTACACGTTCACCGTGTTCGTGTCGCTGTTCCAGCTGCTCCCGGCGGCGCCGTATCACGTGCTCGCACTTGGGGGCACCACGTTTGCGGCGGGGCTGTTTCTTGGATTCCTGACGTACGCATCTGCGCTCGCGGCGCCAATCACGGGGCAGATCGCTGACCGCCTCGGACATCGCCGCGTTCTGATCGTCGTCAGCCTTGTGCTCGCCGTGTTTTCGGTGAGCTACGCCTTCATCACGAACTACCGTGTGTTGCTCGCCTTTGTGTTTATGCACGGGTTGTTCTGGTCTGGCCTGCTTGCGGCCTCGGGCGCATACATGACCGCCACACTGCCTGAAACCAGGCGCGCTGAGGGGCTGGGATATTGGGGGTTGTCGTCGGTCACGGCGCTCGCGATCGCACCGCCCTTCGGGTTTTGGGTGTTCAGCTTCGGCTGGGCCACGATGTGTTTCGAGGTGGCCGCCCTAAATCTGATCATGGCAGCCATCGCCTGGCATCTGCCAGACGACCGCGGCGAAGCCGCGGCGGTACCACTCAGGCCGCGCACACTTCAGGACCTAGTAGAGTGGCGCGTGCTCGCGCTCTCAGTCTCCATGGCGCTCATCGCATTCGGCTACGGAAGCCTCACCAGTTTTTCAGCCATGTTCGCTGATGAACTGGGTGTCTCGCCCCGCAGTCTCTTTCTCACCGTGATGGCCTCGGCCATTCTGGTCGGCCGTGTCTCGGTGGGTCGTTTTCTCGACAAGATCGGCCACCGGCGCGCGCTGTTGCCGTGCCTCGCGGCCACCGCGCTGGGTATGACTTTGCTGGCCCTGGCCAACGGAATCGTGATGTTCTTGCTGGCTGCACTGGTGTTCGGTGCCGGGTTCGGCCTGGTGTATCCGGCCTATACCGCGTACATCATGAAGCGCATTCCGCAGTGGCGGCGCGGGGCGGCGTTTGGCGCCATGCTCGCTGCCTTTGACACGGGTGTCGGCAGTGGCTCCACCGTCATGGGCGGCCTGATTCACCAACTCGGGTTCCGCCCCGCGTTCGGGATTGCCGCGTTCTTCGCCGTCCTGTCGCTGCCGTATTTCCTGTTTGCCGAAAAACGATTCGGATTCAAGTGATCCGCGTATCCTATTTGGGGATCCTGACGATATGAACCTGAAGCCACGTCTTCTTGCGCCTGTTCTCGGAATGCTGCTGGTCAGCACGCCATCTGCCCAGCAACAAGTGGCACCCGCTACTCTTGTCCTCAACAACGGACGGGTTGTTACGGCTGATGACGCGCGTCCGGTGGCCGAAGCCATCGCCGTGAACGGCGACACGATTGTGGCGCTGGGCACCAACGCCGAGATTGGTCGCTACATCGGCCCAGCGACGCAGGTCATCAACCTGACGGGACAGACGGCCATTCCCGGGTTCATCGAAGGACACGGCCACTTTACCGGCATCGGCCAGGCGAAGCTGGGCCTCGAACTGATGAACACGAAAAGTTGGGACGAGATCGTCAAGATGGTGGCCGACGCGGCCGCCAAGGCGCGGCCCGGGCAGTGGATCGTCGGGCGCGGGTGGCATCAGGAAAAGTGGTCGTCTGTGCCGCAGCCCAGCGTGGAGGGGTTTCCCACGCACGAGTCGCTCGACAAGGTCTCTCCCAACAATCCCGTGTATCTGACCCATGCGAGCGGCCACGCGTCGTTTGCGAATGCCAAGGCGATGGAGCTCTCGAATCTGACGGCGAAGACTCCCAATCCAGCCGGCGGCGAAATTCTGAAGGACAAGACCGGGAATCCGACCGGACTCCTGCGTGAAACCGCGTCGGGGCTGATTCGACGCGGCGCCGGTCAGCCGGTACCGACAGCCGAGGAGCGCGAAGCGGAAGGCGAACAGGTTATTGAACTGGCCAACCGCGAAATTCTGTCGAAGGGCGTGACTAGCTTCCAGGATGCCGGGTCGAGTTTGACCGACGTCGAGCGCTTCAAGCGGATGATCGATGCCGGCCGTCTGCAAGCCAGGCTGTGGGTGATGATTCGTGGCGGCGGGAGCCCTGAACAGTTGTCGCGCGGGCGCGTTATTGACTACGGCAACAAACACCTGACGGTGCGCGCGATCAAGATCTCGGTGGACGGCGCTCTCGGGTCGCGCGGCGCGTGGCTGCTCGCGCCGTATTCGGATTCAGTGACCAGCTCCGGCCTTGGGCGCGACCTCGAGAATGTGCGGACCACCGCACAGCTCGCGATCGACCACGGCTATCAGTTGTGCCTGCATGCGATCGGCGATCGCGCCAATCGCGAAGTGCTTAACATCTACGAAGAGGCATTCCGCAAGAACAATCGGAACGGCAAAGACCTGCGGTGGCGCGTCGAGCATGCACAGCACATCCATCGCAACGACATTCCGCGATTCGGCCAACTCGGCGTGATTGCCGCGATGCAGGGCATCCACGCCACGTCCGACGCGCCGTACGTGACGGCGCGCCTGGGCGCCGAGCGCGCGGAAGAAGGTGCGTACGTCTGGCAGAAGCTGATGAAGTCAGGCGGCCTGGTGATCAACGGCACCGACGCACCTGTGGAAGACGTCGATCCGATCGCGAGTTACTACGCGACGGTCACCCGCAAGGTGGCGGATGGTTCGGTGTTTTTCGCCGATCAGCGGATGTCGCGCATCGAAGGACTCAAGTCCTACACACTCTGGGCGGCGTATGGAGCGTTCGAAGAGAACATCAAGGGATCGCTCGCCCCAGGCAAACTCGCCGACATCGTGGTGCTTTCGAAAGACATCACCACGGTTCCCGACGAAGAAATTCGCCAGGCCAAAGTTGTGTATACGATCGTAGGGGGAAAGATCGTGCACAGATTCCCCAGTTCCTAAATTCCCCAGGATCTAAGCTCCGACGGGTTGCCGATCCCGGCGGGCGTTCGGTCCTCGAGCCCCCTGGCTGCCAGGGCCCCGCCCTCCGTCACGTCCTTTCGAGCCCGTCGGTCCTCGCGTCCCCTGACCTGGACGGCCTCCGGGGCGGCCTCCCCCGAAACCGCCGCCGGGGCCACCCACAGGTGCGCTGACGTGCAGCTTCACCTGTTCCATGACGCGCTTGCATGCCGCTTTGAACCTGGCTTCCAGCGCGTGTGTATCTTCGCTTGGCACCGGCGCAATCCGCTGCCACGCGTCCTGAGCTTCCTCGACCGTTTCGCCCGCCGCACGCCACTTCGAATCGTCGGCGCGATGGCCCATGGCGTTACTGGCCAGCGCTGAACGCAACCGTTCGGCCAGCAGTTCCGTGGCCGACTTGTTGGACGCCGCCGCCGGCTTTTCTTCCTTGATGAGCGCCTCAACCTTGGCAATAAGTTTTTCCATGCGTTCATGGATGGCAGCCGGGTCGAGGTCAGTGCCCGCAAACGCGGCCGGCCACTTCGCGACGAGTGCGGCCAGGGCAGCCTTCCAGCGCTCGTGCAGATCTTTCATTCCGGGGCTGACCACGACCGGGGCCTTCGAAATGGTGGTGCGCAACGTCTGCACCTGGGCTGCGAGGTCGGCAGGCGCCTCTTCGGCGGTTGCAAGGTTTTCGAGCGATACGACAAGCGCCACGTGTTCGGCGATCTTTTCCGCTGCGGCGATCTGGTGCCGGTTGTGGAACCGTTCGAAGAACTTGTCGGCCGCGGACCTGAAACGGGTCCAGATCACTTCGCTCTTGTTGTGGCGCACGGGGCCGATGGTCTTCCAGTCGGCCTGCAGCTTCTTCATTTCCGAAGACGCCGCATCCCACTGTGTGGACTCGGCCAATGCCTCTGCGCGTACGCACAGCGCCCCTTTACGGGCGAAATTGTCGCTCCACTCCTTCCTCTTGGACATTAGGTCGTCGCGTCGTTGCGTAAAGAAGGTGTTGCACGCTGCACGGAATCGCGGCGCCAGATCGCGGGCGGCTTCGCGCGGCACGGGTCCCGTGTCCTGCCACGCCTTCTGAAGTTCCTGAAACTTCGCGGCGGTCTTGGCCCAGTCGGTCGAGGCGGCCAGCGCCTCGGCCTGCTCCACGAGCGTGGCCTTGGCCGCAACGTTGGCGCCCCGTTCCTCGCGCAACTTGGCAAAGTAGATTTCGCACCGGCTGCGAATGAAGTCAGTGGCGGTCTTGAAGCGATCCCATAGCCGCTGCGCCGAGTGGCGCGGCGCGTCGGCCACTTCCTGCCAGCGCAGGTGGAACTCGCGCAACGCCTTCGCCGTGGCGGCCAGTTCCGCGGTCTTGCCGGCCTCTTCTTCGGCCTTGAGTGACGCCACGATGGCTTCGGCCATCGCGATGAGCTGTTCCTGCTGCTGGGCGTTGGCGAAGCGGCGCCAGTCGTCCATGTCGCGCAGATGCTTCACGCGCGGCGCAACCATTTCCTGCTGCGCGCGCAACGCAGCGATGGCCTCGGTCACTTCCTTCGTATGCTCGCCCGAGCCCACCTCTTCAAGCGCAGTCATCACATCGCGCAGTACGCGTTCGCCCTCACGCAACGTGATCGTTTCCGACTCCGACGCGCGTTTGGCGCGTTCGGCCAGGCGCTGGAGCTTCACAGCCAGATCGAGTTTCGACTTCTCTGCCGCTTCGCGTACCGTCGTCTCACGCGCTTCGAAC
>SYFT01000109.1 GCA_005799825.1 Acidobacteriota bacterium
TCGCGGTAGGCCGCGAGGTCCAGGCGCAGCGAGCCGTCGACCTCCTTCATGGCCTTGATCTGCGCGTTGCCGCCGACGCGGCTGACAGAGATGCCGACGTTGATGGCCGGCCGGACGCCCGAGTAGAAGAGGTCCGACTCGAGGAAGATCTGCCCGTCCGTGATGCTGATGACGTTGGTCGGGATGTACGCCGAGAGGTCGCCGGCCTGTGTTTCAATGATGGGCAGCGCCGTGAGTGAACCGCCACCAAGCTCGTTGTTCAGCTTGGCCGCACGCTCGAGCAGTCGGGAGTGCAGGTAGAAGACGTCGCCGGGATACGCTTCACGACCTGGCGGACGCCGGAGCAGCAGCGAAATTTCGCGGTAGGCCTGCGCATGCTTGGAAAGGTCGTCGTAAACCACGAGGCAGTGACGGCCAGTGTCGCGGAAGTACTCACCGATCGTGCAGGCCGAATACGGGCTGATGTAGAGCATGGGCGCCGGGTCTGACGCGCCGGCCGCCACCACGATGGTGTATTCCATCGCGCCGGCTTCCTCGAGGATGCGCACCACCTGCGCAATCGTGGACTGCTTCTGGCCGATGGCGTTGTAGATGCAGATGACGCCAAGGCCCTTCTGGTTGATGATCGCGTCCACCGCGACGGCGGTCTTGCCCGTCTGACGGTCGCCGATGATCAATTCGCGCTGGCCGCGGCCGATGGGCACCATACCGTCGATGGCCTTAAGGCCCGTCTGCATCGGTTCCTTGACCGGCTGGCGGTCGACAACGCCGGGCGCAAGGCGCTCGATCGGCATCGATTGCTTCGTCGGAATCGGGCCCTTGCCATCAATGGGCTGGCCGAGCGAGTTTACGACCCGGCCGAGCATTTCGTCACCCACCGGAACCGAGATGATGCGGCCCGTACGCTTGACGACGTCGCCTTCCTTGATGGCGGTGGAGCGGCCAAGGAGGACCGCGCCAACGCTTTCTTCTTCGAGGTTCAGCGCAATGCCGAACAGACCGTTCGGGAACTCCAGCATTTCGCCGGCCATGGCGCGCTCCACGCCATGAATGCGCGCGATGCCATCGCCCACCGACACTACCGTGCCAACTTCCGCGACATCTACATCAACGGCGTAGTTGCCAATCTGGTCGCGGATAATCTTGGAAATTTCTTCGGCCTTGATCTGCATCGTGTCCTCATGGCGGGGCGCGCTGACCCCGCCGGTCGTGGTGTTACTTGCTTCTCTCGTGACTGGTTATGCGGGCGACAACAATTGCCGGCGCATCTTCTCCAGTTGCCGCGTCAGGCTGGCGTCGTACACCACACTGCCGACGCGAGCGACTATGCCGCCCATGATTGCCGGGTCTACCGACTCTTTCAGGCGCACGTCGGCGCCAACCGCCGCACTGAGCGCCTTGGCCAGCGCATCGCGCTGGTTGCCCGGCAATGTGGTCGCAGTGACGACCTGCGCGTTCACCACTTTGCGGTGCGCCATCAGTCGCTCGGTGTAGGCGGCCGCCACATCCCGCACGCTGCCCATCCGGTCGCGGTCAGCCAGCATCAAGAGCAGGCGACGCACTTCGCCGGAGAATTCGCCGGACGCATTCAAAATTTGTTCAACAAGTTCGCGCTTCTTCAGCGCCGGAATTGCGGGATGGGCCAACACGGTCTGCAGTTCGGCGTGGCCGTCAACCACTGCGACGAATGCGTTCAGTTCACCGTCGACCTTGGCCAGATCGCCCTTCGCCTGCACGACCTCGAACAACACGGCCGCATAACGGCGAGCAGCGGATCGGACGCTCATGAATGGGCTCCTGCGGCGGGGCAGGCAGGGATGGGGTTGACGATTTCACCGAACACGTGGGGCCTCCGCCGGGGAAGATCTTACCCCAGCCAAACGACCATTTATACCATTCGCGCCCACGGCCCGGCAACCCAAGCCATGTAACTACGACAGCCGCACAAGAACGTCATCGGCACCGCGCGGTTCGACCCGTCCGACCGTCGCCGCCCGTACACCGGCGGCAGTGAGTTGGTCCATTAAACCCACAGCCGCATCCGGAGCTAGGCTGAAAAGCAGACCGCCGGACGTTTGGGGGTCCATACAAAGGAGCGCAACTTCAGGTGGCACGTCCGGGCCCACGGTCACCCGGCGGAAGTGGACAAGGTTCGAGCGGCCACCGCAGGGCAGATTCGCCGCCGCCAGTTCCGCCGCGCCGCTGAGGAGGGGAAGGGTTCCGGCGGTGAAGGCCAGCGTGGTTCCGCTCGCTTGGGCAACCTCGGTAGCGTGCCCGATCAGGCCAAAACCGGTGATATCTGTACAGGCGCTGATGCTTCCAGCCCGCAGTCCGGCGGCAATTCGCGCTGCGGTGTGGTTAAGGGTCACCATAGATGCGACAGCGGATTCCCACTGAACTTCTGTTGAAAACCCAAATTTCGTGGCGCGAACGACAACCCCGGTTCCCAGGGCTTTTGTGAGCACAAGGATGTCTCCGGCCCGTGCACATGCATTGGTCCAGACCCGATCGGGATGGATGTGGCCGGTGACCGAATAGCCGAACTTGATTTCCGGATCGGTGACGGTGTGGCCTCCGAGCAGCACAACTCCGGCCTCGCGCAACTTGTCGGAACCACCCCGGAAGATCTCGCGGATCACTTCCGGCGGGGGACCCTCCTTTGGAAGGGCGGCGATCGCCAGGGCGGTTCGGGGCTCCCCACCCATGGCGTACACGTCACTGAGGGCGTTGGCCGCCGCGATCTGACCGTACAGATACGGGTCGTCAACGATGGGAGTAAAGAAGTCCACGGTCTGAACCAGCGCCGAGTCGGCCGACCACCGGTACACCCCGGCGTCGTCGGCGGTTCGAAAATCTACAAGGATCCGATCGTCCACATGCGCAGGCTGCAGGTCTTCCATGATGCGCTCAAGATCGACCGCCTGCAGTTTGCTGGCACAACCGGCGCAGTCGGCGTAGTCGGTGAGTTTCTTCACGTCAGGACTCCGTGAGCTTTTCATAGAGGCGCTGCAGTTCGGGCTCGTTCGCAAAGTCCACTTCAATGCGCCCGCCCTTACCTTTGCGGACAATGCGCACGCGAGTGCCGAGCGCGAGTTTTAATTGTTCTTCGGCCGCGCGAGTGTTCGGGTCAACCTTGGGCTTGAGTACCTCAGTAGCGTCGGACTTCGGAGTGGTTTCGTGGCGCACGAGCGCTTCCGTCTCGCGCACCGATAAACCGCGCGCGATAACATCACGCCCCACGCGGCGTTGCGCTGCCTCGTCGGACAAAGACAACAGCGCGCGCGCGTGCCCCATCGTGAGCGCGCCGTCCGACAGCGCCGTGCGAATCTCGGCATGCAGGCGGAGCAGCCGGATGTAGTTGGCCACTGTCGCGCGATCCTTACCCACTTGTTCAGCGATCGATTCCTGCGAGAGGTGCAGGTCTTCAGACAAGCTGCGATACGCCTGCGCCTCTTCAATGGGATTGAGATTCTCGCGCTGGATGTTTTCGATGAGCGCCACTTCCAGGAGTTTGTCGTCGGGCACATCGCGCACGGCGACCGGCACCTTCAGGAGGCCTGCGCGTTGCGCCGCCCGCCACCGCCGTTCGCCAGCGACGATTTCATACGTGCCGGCTGTGTCTACTCCTGCAGTGACGTGGCGCACAACGATCGGTTGGATGACGCCGTTGGCGCGAATGGACTGGGCTAGGTCGGCGAGGCGCGCGTCGTCGATGTGCAGTCGTGGCTGCCGCGGATTCGGCGAGAGCAGATCGATGTCGAGTTCGGTCGGCCGACCACGATCGACGGCCGGCGCCTCACGAGGAGGTGGTGGCGCGGTGTCTCGAATCAGCGCGCTGAGACCGCGTCCAAGCGCGGGGCGTTTAATAGCCATCGTCAGTGACTCCCTACAGCAGCGAGATCGCGAGACAGGAATTCGCGCGCCAGCGCCACGTACGCTTCGGCGCCGCGCGACCGCGCGTCATAGAGGATGACGGGCACGCCGTGACTGGGGGCTTCTCCCAGACGCACGTTGCGTGGAATGACCGTGCGAAACACCTGGTCGCCAAAGAACTCGCGGATGCTCGCGCCTACTTGCTGGCCCAAATTCGTCCGGTCGTCATACATCGTCAGCAACACGCCTTCGACGATGAGGCTGGGGTTGAGCGACTCGCGCACTCGGTCGAGCGTGGACATGAGGTCGGCGATGCCTTCGAGCGCGAAGTACTCGCAATTGAGCGGTATGAGCACTGTGTCAGCTGCAACGAGTGCATTCAGCGTGAGCAGGCCGAGCGAGGGTGGCGTGTCGATAAAGATGTAGTCGTACTCGCCACGCAATTGGTTCACGAATGTTCGCAGACGCTGATCGCGATCGGGCAGCATCACGAGTTCAATCTCGGCGCCGGTGAGGTGGCGGTCGGCGGGAACCAGGAAGAGGTGATCGACGCCAGTGGGCAGGACGAAGTCCTGGGCCGGCTGGCCTGTGGTCATCAGCGCGTCGTAGATGGTGCCGCCGGCAGCGGACTGTCCCTTGAGGCCGACACCGGAAGTGAGATTGGCCTGGGGATCGAGGTCGAGCAGCAACACGCGCCTGTCGGCCATGGCAAGCGAGGCGGCTAGATTGATGGAGGTGGTCGTCTTGGCGACACCGCCTTTCTGGTTTGACACCGAGATGATGCGTGCGTGTTTGGTCATATGGCAGATAACTTATTTAGCTGTCGCCCATGGCGCCGGAGTGACTATTGTCCGGCTGAAAGGGCGACAGGGTCAAGTGAAAGTGGGGAACTAGGGAACTGGGGAAGCCGAGCCCGTTCGGGAAGGCACCTGGTCTTTACGTAGCTCGGGCTGGTTCTCAAGCTCGAGTGTCCATTTCGAGACCTTGTCTCGGCCTCGTGGCTCGACCTGGGCTTCAAGGCCGCAGTGGGCGGCGCGCCTGAAGCCCAGCGCGCCCTACGAGGACTAACAACATGGGGTAGAACTATCTCTTCCAAATTTGTTCAGACCTCGGCGCCTCGGAGCCCCCTGTGATCCGTCGTAGGGTTATCGCACGTTGTTCCACGTGGAACATGGCATTATAAATATATATAAGTGCTTATTTTACAACAGTTTGCAGCTTTTATTCAGGATCCATAACTGGCTGCCAAGTGCGGCCACAAGCGGCTCCATGTGGCCGGAAACGAACGGTAGTTGGATCTCAGGCCTCACCGAAGCCTCTGCCCCGAACCAGAACAAACGGCCTCCGGGCTTCAGGAACGCCTGGATTGCCGTAATCAGCCGCTTGTCCGGCCGCACGGCCCGCACGGTCACCACATCGGCAGACTCGTACAGTTCGCTTCTAAGGAGCAATTCTTCAAGCCGGCAGTTCTCGACCGATGCGCCTGGCATGCTCAACTGGCGCACCACCTCGCGGAGGAACGCACACTTGCGCACCTTCACCTCCACCATCACCAGCCGCACATGCGATGCCATCACCGCCAGTGGAATGGCCGGCGATCCACCACCGGTCCCCACATCAATCACAACCTGATCGGACGCCAACAGGCGCCGAGCGGCCATCACCGGTTCCACGATTAGCCGGTCAACGGCATCATCAGACAAAGGATCCACGCGGAGCGCGGTGAGGTTGATCTTCTTGTTCCAGCGCGCGAGCAACTCGACATACGCGGCAAGGTTCGTCACTTGCTCACGAGACGCGCTCCCGCCCGCCTTCGTGATACGTCTGGATAGGCGTGAGACAGTCTCGCGGTCAGCCACCGGGACCCATTGTCGGTCTAAACCGCTACGGGCGTTACGGCGGTGGCCTGCGTCTATTACAGCCTCGGGCTTGAGAACCAGCCCGAGCTACATGTTTCCCCAGTTCCCCAGTTCCCTACGCGCCACCCGCGACGCGACGATCGCCAGGGCGGCAGGTGTGACGCCGGGGATTCGGCCGGCCTGACCGAGTGTCTCGGGCCGAATAGCCGACAACCGCTCAACCACCTCGCAGGTCAGGCCGGGCACACCCTTGTAGTCGAAATCCTCTGGGATCCGCCGGGCGTGTTGCGATTCCACGCGCGCCTGCTGTGCATCGTGACGTTTGAGGTACCCACGATACTTGCACTCGGCTTCAAGCGTCGCCGCGTCAATCTCGCGCACGCCGTCTGCCTCGAACGCGTAGCCGGCCGACACGACTTTGTCCATGGATACCAGCGGACGTCCCAGCGCCTCGGCCGCGGTGCCGGTGAGTCCGTTGACCACCACGCGTGTGGTCGCGGCCGCCGCGCGATTGCGCTCAAGCCGCGCAGCGCGCGCCTCAAATCTGGCCCACCGTGCGTCGTCAATCATCCCGACCGCGCGCCCAATCGCGGTCAATCTCAGGTCGGCGTTGTCGATCCGCAACACCAGTCGGTGTTCCGCCCGCGACGTAAACATGCGGTACGGCTCAAGGCACCCGCGCGTCACCAGGTCGTCGATGAGAATGCCGATGTACGCCTCGTCGCGCTTGAGCACCACGGTCGTCGCGTCAACACACCGCTGCGCGGCGTTGATTCCCGCCATCAGCCCCTGGGCCGCCGCCTCCTCGTAGCCGGACGTGCCGTTGATCTGCCCGGCAAGGAACAGTCCTGGGACACACTTGGCTTCAAGCGACAGCGACAACTCGGTGGGCTGTACGAAGTCGTACTCCACGGCGTACGCATGCCGCATCACCACCGCGTCTTCGAGCCCGGGCATCGCGTGCACGATCGCATCCTGGATCGCCGCCGGCAGACTCATCGACATGCCATTCACGTAGATCTCATCCACGTCCAGGCCTTCACGCTCGAGGAAGATCTGATGCCGTTCTTTCTCTGGAAACCGCATCACTTTGTCTTCAAGCGACGGACAGTATCGCGGCCCGACGCCGCTGATCTGGCCGTTGTACAGCGGCGACCGATCGATATGCTGCCGCACGAGGTCGTGCACACCTTCCGTCGTGTGAACGATGTGACAGGACATTTGGGGCCGGTCGATACGATCGGTCGAGAAGGAAAACGGTATTGGCGGGTCGTCACCGAGATCTTCCTTGAACCGAGAGAAGTCGATGCTCCTGCGGTCGAGCCTTGGCGGCGTGCCCGTCTTGAGGCGGCCCATCTCGAATCCAAACCCCCGCAGGGATTCCGCAAGTTGATGGGTGGGCGGCTCACCGGCGCGACCCGCCGGCTGTTGCTTGTCGCCGATGTGGACCAGGCCGTTGAGAAATGTCCCAGTGGTGACGACCAACGCGCGGCACGTCACCGCGCCGCCATCCTCAAACTCCAACCCCGACACGTGACCGGCCTGCACCAACACGCGACCCGCGCGCCTGAAGATCCACGTGATATTCGACTCGCTCGTGAGCGCTTCACGCACCCAGCGGCCATAGTGACGCTTGTCGGCCTGCGCGCGCGGAGACCACACTGCCGGCCCGCGGCTACGGTTGAGTAACTTGAACTGCAGGCCTGTGGCATCAATCGCGCGACCCATCAAACCACCCAGCGCATCGATCTCACGAACGAGATGTCCCTTGGCCGTGCCGCCAATCGCCGGATTACACGGCATCAGAGCCACCGTCTCAGGCGACAGCGTACAAATCCCCACACGGGCACCCATTCGCGCAGCGGCCCACGCCGCTTCCACTCCGGCGTGGCCGGCGCCGATGACAATCACATCAAAATCAGCAGGAGCCATCACTTGCCCACGCAGAACGTGCTAAAGATGTGCCGAAGCAGATCATCTGACGTGCGTGTGCCGGTCAGCGACTCAAGCGCTTCGCGCGCATCAGTGAGTTCGGCCAACACCAATTCTTCAGTCGCGCCCTGATTTAGCTGTTCCAGGCTCCGGGTGATCGCCATCACCGCACTCTCGAGTTGAAGCAGATGACGCTGATTCGACACTCGAGGCACGTCACGGAAATCGTCGGTCCCAGCAACTGTGCCCGGCTCGCCAGACAACGCGCCGATGATTGCCGCGCGCAATTGGTCGAGGCCAACGCCTGTCACCGCCGACACCGCGATGCCCGATCCCGACCACGCCGACGGCAGGTCTGCCTTGTTCGCAATCACTACCCGCGGTCCGTCGATCTCGGCCAGCAACCGCTGGTCGTCTTCGTCGAGTGGTCGGCTGCCATCAAGCACCAACAGCGTGAGCGCCGCAACCTCACGTGCCTGCTCGGCTCGCTTCACACCTTCTTCTTCGATCACATCCGCAGACTCGCGTAAACCCGCCGTGTCTACCAGGGTTATCGGCACGCCCCACACATCCACCTGTTCGGTCAGCAGGTCGCGCGTCGTCCCTGCCAACGGAGTGACGATGGCGCGGTTCGTGCCGATGAGGGCGTTAAAGAGGCTGGACTTGCCCACGTTCGGTCGGCCAGCAATCACCACCAACCGACCGTCGCGAATGAGCCGGCCTCGGCGGCCATCCTTGATGAGCCGCTCGAGGGCGTCCTGCACGGCAGCGAGATCCGCCAGCGCGTTTGTTCGCGTGATGAAGTGAAAACCTTCGTCGGGAAAATCCAGTGACGCTTCGAGCTTGGCCGCCAAGTCAAATAACTGCGCGTCGATGCGCTGCACCACCGACGTCAACGTGCCTTCAAGCTGATCAAAAGCCACGCGTGCCTGAAGCGGCGTGACAGCATCTATCAAGTCAGCGACGGCCTCGGCCTGGATGAGGTCGAGGCGTCCATGCAGATAGGCCCTCAACGTGAATTCGCCGGGCTGGGCCAGGCGGGCACCGGCCGCGCAAGCCGATTCGACAATGGACTGCAGGAGCCACGGGCTCCCGTGCCCGCTGATTTCCACCACGTCTTCGCCAGTATATGAGTGGGGCGCGGCGAACCAGGTCACCACAACTTGATCGATGTCACATACGATGGCCAGTGTGGCATGCCGGGGTTCGAAGGGAAATTGGCGCTGCGTCAGGCGCTGGGCAATCGCCGCCGACTCGGGCCCGGACATCCGCACCACGCCAAGCCCACCGCGGCCATGCGGCGTGGCTACCGCCACAATGGTGTCCGCTGTGGAAAAGGATGCACCCACTGGCGGAACCCACGTTTATGGCTGCGACGAAATGACCACGATCTTTAGAAACGCGTCGCCAAGGCTCTCAGACGTCATGCCGGGCACCTCAGCAACCGCCAGGTGCACAAGTCGCCTCGAGTACGGATTGAGCGGACCCATTTCCTGAGGAATGCCCGACGCCTTCGCCATCTCAATCAGCGACTTCGTCGTCGCCCGCAGTTCATCGTCTTTGCCCTTGCGAAAGCCAAGCGCATCCACCAGATAGTGGCGGTCGCCGCGCTCTTCGCGCCGGAACGCGGTGTTGACGATGACCTGGAGCGCGTCGAGGGTTTCTCCCTGCCGGCGAAGGAGTGCCTCTGCGCCGTCGCCTGTGATGTTGACGCGCACCGCATCAGGCGTCTCATCCAATGACACTTCGAGGCTCAGGCCCATCGCCCCAAGCACGTCGGTGATGAAATCAGTGACTCGCGCGTCTAGTGTGTCTGTCATTCTCGTGTCCTCTGCTTACTGGCCCATCGCCCTCGGCGTGGCGGCGCTGCCGGCCAATTTAGCTCGCTTTTCCGAACTCGTGCCGCCGCCGTTTGACGGCCGGCTGGGGGCACTCGTCAGGTGATTAGTCAGGTACTGCTGGCCGATCGTCATAATGTTGCTCATGAGCCAATAGATCACCAGCCCCGACGGCGCCCACAGGAACATCACCGTAAAGATGATGGGCATGAACATGAAGATCTTCTGCTGCGCGGGGTCCGCTGTACTCGGCGTCATCTTCTGCTGCACAAACATCGACCCGCCCATCAGGATGGGTGTGATGAACAGCGGGTCCATCTGCGCCAGGTCGGTGATCCATCCAAAAAACGGCGCGCCGCGCAGTTCGATCGCCACTGAGAGCATCGAGTAGAACCCGAAGAGCACCGGCATGGTTAGCAGCATGGGCACGCAGCCGCTGGCCGGGTTCACACCCTTCTGCTTATAGAGCGCCATTGTCTCTGTGTTCATCTTTTGGCGCTCGGGATCGGTGAGCTTGAATTTTTCGTAGCGCTTCTGGATGACCTTCACCTCAGGCTGAATCTCCTGCATCTTGCGCATCGAGACCATGCTGCGGTGACGAAGAGGGAACATCAGGGCGTTGAGCACCACTGTGAGAATGATGATCGACCAGCCGAAGTTGCCGACGAAGCGATTAATCCACTTCAGGGTTTGCAGCAGCGGCACCACGAGCCACGCGAAGATCCCGAAATCAATCGCGCGGACCATCTGGGTGTCCACGGCCTTCAGGATGTCGAAGTCCTTGGGGCCGAGAAAAAAGGGCATGTTCATTGCGCCAGGTGTGGTCACGCTATAGGACACATAGGTCCGTTCTGTTTCACCGGTGGCGGTCGCGTCGGGCTCGGGAACCGGCAGAGCGACCGGTTGAAAATCCACACGAACACTGCGAGAGCCAGGCACGGCGGCCGAGAGGAAGTAGTGATCCCCTACGCCGGCAAACCGGAGGATGCCCTGAAATGCCGACTGCTCAAGCAGGCTGCTGGCGCTTGGCCGTTCCACGCTGCCGTCGCGGTGATAGATCGCGGCCGGGGGATAGGTGGTGGTCATCGCGCCGCCGGTGGTGTAGCCCAACCCGAGTGACGGTCCCATGCGCAGTGTGACGGAGCGCGCCACGCCCTTCACGTCAACTGAGGCCTCAACCGTGAGCGAATAGGGCAGCCCGTCGGGTTGAAAATGGAAAATCTTGCGGGCCGTCAGTCCGCTCGCGTCCTGGTACTCGAAGCTCAGTGTTCCTGACGCGGCGCCCAGAGACAGGGGGCCGCTCGTGCTCGGCCGGTACTTCGCGCTGATGAGCACGGCAGAGACGGCGTCGGTGTCGGTCGCAAACGAAAAGGGCCGGGGATAATTCGGAGGCAGCGCCTCGGGCACCAGTTCGAGCGGTTCTCCGCGCGCATCGGAATACCGCTTGAGGCGCCAACTCTTCAGCGTGGCGCCTTCTGTGTTGAACACCGCCCGCACGGTGTCGGTGTCGACGATGATGTCGCGTGCCATGTCGTCGGCGACCAAGACTTGCGCCGCCGGGCCTGGAGCTGCGGCGGGAGCGGTGGGGCTCGCCGGCGCGCCCGTCTGGGGCGTCAACGCTGAACCGTCGACAGGGCCAACCGGCATGGGCGCCGAGACTGGAGCCTGCGGTGGTGGCACTACGTAGGTCTGGTAGACCGCCAGTATCGCGAACGACAAAAAGATTGCGAGGAAGACGCGTTTTTCCATGTGGTGTGACCGGCAGATCAGGATCTGGCAGAGCGAGCATCGCCCGGCACCGGATCAAGTCCATGTGGTCCAAAGGGATGACATTTTACGACGCGACGCACTGCGAGCCAGCCGCCGCGGAGCAGCCCGTGCTGGGTCATTGCGGAGATGGCATACTGGGAACACGAGGGTTCGAACCGGCACGCGCCGCCAAGAAACGGTGAGAGTAGAAGTTGGTAGGCGTGCACGACGCTGACGCCAAGTTGAGAAGTCCGTCGCATGGCCATTTAGACGTGTTCCCGAATCTTCATGATCGCGGATGAAAAATCGGCGTCCACGACAGCAAAGGATGCGTCGAGGAGCGCCCGTCGTGGAATGGCAACCAAATCAAGTCCTTTGAGTCCGCGTGCGCCAACGGTGTCGGGTTCCTGGTGACGGAAAATCTCGCGCAGCCGACGTTTCGCGCGGTTGCGCGCCACGGCGTTGCCGAACTTGCGTGAGGCAATCAAGCCCAGCCGATCACACGGCCGGCCGTTGGCCACGCCCAGCACGGTCACATATTTCGTCGCCACGCGGTGCCCATGTTCCTGCACGGGCAAAAATTCAGGGCGGGCCTTCAGGCGAACCGTCAAGCTGAACCGCACCGACATGGAAAGTCGCCCCGGCGCGGCCGTTTGTGGCCCGCGTTAGCGGGTGGAAACCGTCAGGCGCTTACGCCCTTTGGCCCGACGCCGCTTCAATACGAGTCGGCCGTTTTTGGTGCGCATCCGCACGATGAACCCGTGCGTTCGGCGACGGCGACGGACGTTGGGTTGAAAAGTACGCTTCATGAGACTCCCTCTCGGAGTGTCTAACAACTCTGGAGAAACGTAGATGCTATCGGACTGGGGAAAACTCTGTCAATGTCTTCGGGTAGCCTCCGGCCCTTCTGGGACCAGGTTTTTGCCTCGCCGGACCCGGCGTTGGGGAGCCGCCGGGCGTATGCTAGGGTGGCTACCCTTTGTTTCAAGACAACCGGCGCGGGCAGGGGGGAAAGTGAGTTTCCCACAGGTGTGGAAAAAACTGTGGAAAACAAAGGGTTTTTGTTATCTCAGGCCTGAAAACAAGGTAGTTTCAGGCGTTTTAGCGGGCGGCTGGGCGGAAAATGTCGAAAACTATCTGGGACGCCGTGTTGGCGCGCATCGAGACCAAAGTCAACCGATTCAGCTACTTCAGCTGGTTCCATCGCACCCGGCTTCTCCTTGATGGCGGTGATCAAATGACCGTGCAGGTGCCCAACCCAATGGCCGCCGAGTGGCTTTCACGGCATTACCCAGCCCTCATTGAAGAAGCTCTGGGAGAAGTGGGTCGCCGCGGCGTGCAGCTTACCTATGAGGCGGCGGAAGATGACGCCCAGGCGGGGTCTGGCGCTACGCCAGTGTCAGAGCCCCTCCTGGTGCCTGAGGGGCGCGAAGAGCCGGTCATGGAGCCCGTGGATGACCATGCCGGGCTGAGTCCCCGCTACAGCTTCGACACCTTCATCGTCGGCGCCTCCAACCAGTTTGCCGATGCGGCGTGCCGCGCTGTGGCGGAAGCCCCGTCGCGGTCGTACAACCCGCTGTTTATTTACGGCGGGGTGGGTCTGGGTAAGACCCACTTGATGCACGCTATCGGTCATTATGTGCTCAACCACCATCCGGGATTAAAGCTGACGTATCTCTCGTCGGAGCGATTTATGAACGAGGTCATCAACGCGCTTCGGTATGACCGGATCCTTGAATTCCGTGAGCGATACCGCAGCGTAGACGTGTTGCTCATTGACGACATCCAGTTTATCGCCGGCAAAGAACGCACGCAGATGGAGTTCTTCCATACGTTCAATGCGCTCTACGACGCTCAGAAGCAGATCGTGCTGAGTAGCGACTGTCCACCGCATCAGATTGTGGAGCTCGAAGAACGTCTGAGGTCGAGGTTTGAGTGGGGACTGACCGCAGATATTCAGGCACCAGACCTTGAGACGAAGATCGCCATTCTGACGAGAAAAGCCGACAGTGAGGGCGTATCGCTGCCGAGCGATGTGGCGTTGTTTATCGCTGGCCGCATCAAGTCGAACATTCGGGAGTTGGAGGGGTCGCTCATCCGCTTGCTGGCATATGCGTCTCTTACAGGCCGCGATCTCTCGATGGCGCTGGCCCAGGAAGTGTTGCGCGACATCCTGCGGCAGGACGAGCGGGCCATCACTATCGACGGCATCCAGAAGTTCGTGGCCGACTACTACCAGATGAAAATGATCGAGTTAAAGTCACGCAACAACTCGAAATCGGTAGCTCTGCCCCGCCAGGTTGCGATGTATTTGTGCAAGAACCTGACGAACGCGTCGCTTCCTGAAATCGGGAAAAGTTTCGGCGGCAAACACCACTCGACGGTTATTCACTCCATCCGAAAGGTGGAGGACCTGCGGAAGAAGGATGCGGTTTTCAACAACCAGATCAACACCCTTCTTCAGTCGCTGCAGTGAGGTTTTCCACGGGAGGCAACGCCGCCGGCTGTGGATAATGTGTGGAAAACCTGGCAGAATGATTTCTTCACAAAGAGCAGTCAGGATTTGGCCTCGAATACCCACAGAACCGTGCACAGGGTAAGTTGTTGAGTTTTAAAAGGTAATCGACGTTTTTTTCGGTTACTCACACCCTCTTATTACTGTTATAATCTGCTATCTTTTTGATCTTCCTTAAAGAGTTGATCGATTCTTCCGCGAGGGAGAGAGTCGAGAGAGGCCGCCCTACCTATGGAGTTAGTGGTTCGCAAGAACGATCTCCTCAAAGAACTTTCCCTCCTGCAAGGTATCGTTGAACGCAAGAACACGATCCCCATCCTCGCCAACGTGCTTATTGAAGCAGCGGACAGTTCGGTGTCACTGCTGGCAACAGACCTGGATGTCGCGCTACGCAGTCGCTGCGACGCCATAGTGTCGAAGCCTGGCACACTGACACTGCCGGCGAAAAAACTATTTGAGATTGTGAACGCGTTACCCGACACCGATATCCGCATCGAAGTGGACAAGGGGGGCAAAACCGTCACGGTCGCTGCAGACCGGTTTGAATCAAAACTCCAGACGTTGCCCGCCAGCGAGTTCCCGACGCCGCCTAAGGAGTCGGGTCCCCTGGAGGCATCGCTGCCTGGCGCCGCGCTCAAGCGGATGATTTCCCACACGCGTTTTGCCATTACCAGTGAGGACACCCGGTATTTCCTCAACGGTGCGCAATTGGTGATGCGGCCCGATTCACTGAGCATGGTGGCGACTGACGGCCACCGCCTGGCGTTAGTGACCGTCCAGGAGCCATCGGGCGCCGCTGCGCCGTCTGAAATACTACTTCCGCGCAAAACCCTGAACGAAGTGGCCCGGCTCATCGACGGTGGTGCCGCCATCGAGTTTTCACAGGGAGAGAACCACATCTTTTTCAAAGTCGACGGACGCTTATTGATTTCTCGCAAGATCGACGCAAATTTCCCCGCCTACGAACGCGTGATCCCTAAAACCAACGACAAACAGATTGAGTTCGACCGCGATCGGCTCGCATCCGCTGTGCGCCGCGTGCGCCTACTGTCAAATGAACGATCGAAGGCTGTAAAGTTTTCGATCGCGACAGACCAGGTTGAAATCACCTCAAGCACGCCAGAACTTGGGGAGGCCCACGAAGTGTTGCCGGTTCAATACTCCGGACCGGCGCTACAGATCTGCTTCAACGCCGACTACGTGGACAATTTTCTCAACGTGGTGGAAACCGAAGGCGTCCTGCTTGAATTTAAGGACGAAATGAGCCAGGCCGTGATGAAACCTATCTCGGCCGAAGGCTACGAATACACCTACGTGATTATGCCGATGCGTCTGTGAACGGCTGTTTAAAGCACTGATGGAAAATACCGAGAACGCAGCCGACCAGTACGGCGCCGACCAAATCAAAGTTCTGGAAGGTCTTGAAGCGGTGCGGAAACGCCCCGCCATGTATATTGGGTCTACGGGCCCACAAGGCCTGCACCACCTAGTCTACGAGGTTGTTGACAACTCCGTTGACGAAGCCCTCGCGGGGTTTTGCAAAAACGTCAACGTCACGATTCACATCGACGAGTCCGTCACAGTGGTTGACGACGGCCGCGGCATTCCCGTGGACATGCACGAAAGCGGCAAGTCGGCCGCTGAAGTAGTGCTCACGGTGCTGCACGCCGGCGGCAAGTTCGAAAACTCCGCGTACAAGGTTTCGGGCGGCCTTCACGGCGTCGGCATCTCGGTGGTCAATGCCCTTTCGGAGTGGCTCGAACTTGAGATCTGGCGCAATGGCCATGTGCATCAGCAACGCTTCCAACGGGGCACGCCAATGGCCGATCTGGCCATTACCGGGACCACCGAGAAGCGCGGCACAAAGGTCACGTTCAAGCCCGACCACGAGGTCTTCGAAACCACCACCATCACAGCCGAGGTCATCTCGCAGCGGTTGCGTGAACTCGCGTTCCTGAACGCCGGCGTCCGCATCATTGTTGACGACGAGCGGGATGGCAAGCGGCATGAGTTCTTCTACGAGGGCGGCATTCGTGAATTCGTGCAGTACCTGAACACCAACCGCGTGGTGACCAACGAGAAGCCGATTTACATGTCGGGTGAGCGCGATGCCACACAGGTAGAAATCGCGCTGCAGTGGAACGACAGCTACACCGAGACGACGTACAGTTTCGCCAACAACATCAATACCACTGAGGGCGGCACCCACATGTCGGGGTTCCGCTCGGCGTTAACGCGTACAATTAACGCGTACGCCGCCAAAAACGGCCTAGGCGACAAACTAACCGAGGCCATCAGTGGGGATGACATTCGAGAGGGGATGACCGCCATTCTCTCGGTGAAAATTCCCCAACCGCAGTTTGAAGGCCAGACCAAAACGAAACTCGGCAATACCGACGTGAAGGGCATTGTCGAGGGCGTAGTCAACGATCGGTTGGGCGCGTTCCTTGAAGAGAACCCTGCTGTAGCCAAGCGCGTGGTGGCTAAGGCCATTGAAGCCGCGCAGGCTCGTGAGGCGGCCAGAAAAGCGCGGGACCTTGTCCGCCGAAAAGGCGCGCTCGATAGTTCCGCGCTGCCTGGCAAGTTAGCCGATTGCCAGGAACGCGACCCCGCACAAGCCGAAATTTACATTGTCGAAGGTGAGTCGGCAGGCGGGTCGGCCAAACAGGGGCGCGACCGGCGCTTCCAGGCTGTACTGCCGATCAAGGGTAAAATCCTCAACGTCGAAAAA
>SYFT01000110.1 GCA_005799825.1 Acidobacteriota bacterium
ATCGAAGAAGGCGGCTCCATCACGATCATGGCCACGGCGCTCGTGGACACCGGCTCGCGCATGGACGACGTGATCTTTGAAGAGTTCAAGGGTACGGGCAACATGGAAATCCACCTCGACCGCAAGCTGGTGGACAAGCGTGTGTTCCCGGCGATCGACATCATCAAGAGCGGCACCCGCAAGGAAGAGCTGCTGCACACCAAGGACGATCTCAACCGGATCTGGGTGTTGCGCAAGGTGCTCAACCCGCTGTCGCCGGTCGAGGCCATGGAACTGCTCATCGACAAGCTGTTCAAGACCAAGTCGAACGCCGAGTTCCTAGCCGCGATGCAGAAGATGGGGTAGAGCGCGCTGAGCGCGCGAGTGGACTTCGAAGGGCAGACTGGTGCGGTGATGTATCGACGCTCTGCCCACTTCCGCTGCCGATGTCATGGCGCGAAGCCGTGACATCGGCAGGCCCGGTTGCGCGCCGCCCTGGGCGCGGGGAGTGCCTTCAACAGCTCGTGCGCGCCGGTGCCGATCGCGGCCGCATCGAGTTGCATCTTTCCGAGGATGGCGGGTACGATGCCGTCGCGCTGTGTGGTAAATGTGGCCGGCAGATGTTCGGGCAGTACTTCGGGATTTCCTGCCCGCTCTGCGAGCTGCTGGGCCGCGAGCACTGAGTCCTGTGCCTTTTCCGTGTAGGGATTGAGGTTCATGACGAATCTGCCAGTTTCTCCAGGGCCTGATAGTGTTCTTTGGCCTCAGGGGAGAGCGTTGTTGGAATCTGAATGTCGACGGCCACAAACAGGTCTCCCCGTGTACCCGGATCCCTGACGTCGGGCATGCCGTGGCCGCGCAGCCGGAACGTGCGGCCCGCGGGCGTGAGTTCAGGCACCCGCAGTTTGATTGACGACCCCGCCAGCGTCGGCACCGCCACATCGCCGCCCAGCACCGCCGTGGTGACCGGCACGGTCAGCCGTGTATGGAGATCCTGCCCGCGCCGGTCAAAAGTGGCATGAGGCAACTGCCGTACCACCAGGTGCAAGTCCCCTGACGGCAACTCAGTGCCACCCGGTTCGCCCTCATTGCGGACTTTAACCCGCGACCCGTCTTTGACGCCGGCCGGAATCCTCACTTCCACCGTGTGCGGCTGGCCCTTGCGCTCCACCTTCAGATGGCGGCTGGTACCCCCGAAGGTCTCTTCCAGCGTGAGGTCCAGCAACTGCTCAATGTCGCGTCCACGTTGCGGGCGCGCCTGGCGGCGGCCGCGCGGACCCGCCTCGGTGCCGCCGAAGAACGTGGAAAAGAAGTCGGAGGAGGGCACACCTTCTCCGAATATGTCCGACATCTCATTGGGTGTGACGGTGCGTGATCGGCGGCGGGCATGCGGAGAACCATGCTGTTCGCCGACCGGGTCCACATTGCGCCAGTTGGTACCGAGCTCGTCGTACTTACGGCGCGACTCGGCGTTACCCAGCACCTCATTCGCTTCGTTGATGTCCTTGAACCTGGATTCAGCGGCCTTGTTGCCCGGGTTGAGATCGGGGTGATGCTGCCGCGCGAGTTTTCGGTAGGCTGTTTTGATCTGTACCTCGGACGCAGCCTTGGTGACGCCGAGGGTGGCGTAGTAGTCCTTGAACTCCACTGGCATCACCCCTTCACTCCCGATGTTACACTGGCAGGGCTCGTGCCGTTCGACGTTCAGCTATCAGACCTCGTCACGATCGGTCTGCTGGTCCTTCTTGAGGGCCTGCTCTCTGCCGATAACGCCCTGGTGCTCGCCATCCTTGTGCTGGGGTTGCCGCGCGACCAGCAGCGCAAGGCGCTGCGTTACGGCATTCTCGGTGCCTTCTTTTTCCGCATCGTCGCCATCATCTTCGCCGCTCAGATGATGGGCTTCGCCTGGGTCAAGCTTGTCGGCGGCGGGTATTTGATGTGGCTGTCGTACGCCCACTTCTGCCGGCGCGACGCCGGAAGTGAGCGAGGCGCAATCAAGCCGGCCAACGCCTGGATGGGCCTGTCGGTGTTCTGGACGACCGTGATCAAGGTCGAACTGACCGACATTGTCTTTGCCGTAGATTCGATTCTTGTGGCGGTCGCCATGTCACCGAAGCTCTGGGTGATCATCACTGGCGGCGTGCTCGGCATCATCGCGATGCGCGTGGTGATCGGGCAGTTGCTGACGCTGGTCCAGCGCTACCCGGCGCTGGTGGACGGCGCATTCGTGATCATTGCGTGGGTCGCCCTCAAGCTCTTCATTGAATATGGGAGCCAGGTGGGCTGGGTGGACTTCCACATTCCCAAACAGCTGTCGCTCGGCTTGATTGGGGTGATCTTTGCTGTGTCGTATCTGATCGCCAGGCGGCAGGGCCCCAGGCCTATCGATGAGGAAACCACGCGCGTCATCGACGACGCGGAGTGATGTCCTTCACTGACGGGTAGCCCGGTAGGCCGGTGGCCTCGCGCACGGCCCTCAGGATGGCGTCGCTGACGGCTTCCGCCGCAAGGCTGCCGATGCGGCTTACGTTGGGTTCCTCGGCAAGCCCCCCGGTCGCCAGCACAAACAACGTGTCGCCATCTCCGGGCGTGTGCGCGGGAAAGATGGCCCGGGCCAGACCGTCCTGCGCCATCATCGATACCCGCAGAGCCTGGGCCTTGGTCAGGCGCGCGTTGGTGGCCACGACGCCGATTGTCGTGTTCTCCATCTCGCGCTCGAGTACGGTGCCTGCGCCGCGAATCAGGGCAAACGGATCTTCAAGGGTGAGCCCATCCGCGGCCCTGACGCCCGCCACCGGGAGTCCGGTGCGGCGATCGATCACCGACCCCGACGCATTGACCGCCACGACGGCGCCGACGATCAGCCCATTGGGACCGCGCAGGGAAGCCGTCCCTATCCCGCCCTTCATGGGCCGATTGTTCATAAACTTGCCCACTGTGGCGCCCGCACCGGCGCCTACCGAACCTTCCGACACGGGCCCGTCACCCGCCGTGGCGGCGGCCTGGTAGCCGCAGTCGGGACCAGGACGAATGTCGGGGCGGCCACCCACGGCCAGGTCGAGCAGGATCGCCGCCGGCACAATCGGCACCACGGTGCCGCTCACCGGATAACCAATCGTCTGCTCGGCCAGGTACTTCATCACCCCATCAGCCGTAGAGAGGCCAAACGCGCTGCCGCCCGACAACACAATGGCATGCACCACTGACACGGTGTTTTCAGGGGAAAGCAGATTCGTTTCGCGCGTCCCCGGCGCACCCCCGCGTTGATCGACCGCGCCCACCGTGCTGGGCGGAGCCAGGATCACCGTGCATCCGGTGGGCCGCTCAGTGAGCGTGTGGTGACCGACGCGAATGCCCGGCACATCCGTGATGCGACCGGCCGGACTCTGCGCAAAGACAAGCGTGCTCAGGGCGAGGGAAATCACCGCCGCGGGAATATACCGGGACACCATAGCGCGATTATACTGGCGCCCACCTGTGACCTCCTCCCGTCTGGTGTCTCTCGATGTCTTCCGTGGCGCGACGATGGCCGCGATGGTTGTGGTCAATAACCCCGGTGATTGGAGCCAGGTCTACGCGCCGCTGCTACATGCCGAGTGGCATGGCTGGACGCCCACCGATCTGATTTTTCCGTTTTTTGTCTTCATCGTCGGGGTATCCGTCACGTTGTCGAAGCGGGCGCAGCAGCCGGTGGCTGTGATTCTGAGGCGATCCGGCCTAATCTTCGGCCTCGGCCTGCTCTTGGCGTTGTATCCGCGTTTTGATTTGAGCACGGTCAGGCTCATGGGCGTACTGCAGCGACTGGCGTTATGTTATCTCGCGGCCGCGTTGTTCTACAGGGCGATGGGGGAGGCCGACGAGGAAGACACATGGCAGGCGGCCGTGGGTGTGACCGCCGTGTTGCTGCTGGTGTACTGGGCGCTCATGCAGTTTATCCCGGCCCCTGAAGGGGTGGCCGGCGACCTGACTCCCGCAGGCAACCTCGGCGCGTGGATCGACCGCACGGTGATCGGAGAGGCGCATTTGTGGCGCCAGTCGAAGACATGGGACCCGGAAGGGTTGCTCGGCACGATTCCGTCGGTGGCGTCGGCGCTGTCAGGCGTAGCCGCGGGCGTCATCCTGACCGGCCGTCGTACGGCGCCGCACAAGGCTGCGTTCCTGATTGCGGGCGGCGGCGCGGCGATTGTGATGGGCCTGGTCTGGGATCGGTCGTTCCCGATCAACAAAAGCCTGTGGACCAGTTCCTATGTGTTGTTCACCAGTGGCCTGGCGTCAACCGCGCTTGCGATGTGCTTCTGGATGTTTGATGCGAGAGGCCGGCAGGCGTTCCTGCGGCCGCTGGTGGTGCTCGGCACGAACGCGCTTGTCCTGTTCGTAGTGTTGGGACTGCTCGTCAAGACGCTGCTGTTCTTCAAGGTCATGGGACCCGATGGCGTCCTGATTTCAGCGAACCGCTGGCTCTACATTACGGGTTTTGAGCCCTTCGCCTCGCCGAAAAACGCCTCGTTGCTGTTTGCGCTCGCGAACCTCGCCGTGCTCTACGTCCTATTGGAGTTTCTGTATTGCCGCCGCTGGTTCCTGCGAGTCTGACGCTATGATGGTGTCTTCGTATGACACGCATCCTGGTTACCAACGACGACGGCCACCTTTCTCCTGGAATTCACGCGCTCGCCGACGCCCTCCGCCCCCTCGGCGATGTGGTCATCGTCGCGCCCCAAACCGAAGCCAGCGCCGTGGGACACGCACTTACGCTGCGTCGCCCGTTGCGCGTGGAGCAGTTCGGTGAGGGCGTGTACGCCGTGGACGGGACCCCCACCGACTGCGTGAACATTGCCATCGACCAGATCCTGACCCACAAGCCCGACCTCATCGTGTCGGGGATCAACAAGGGTTTCAACATCGGCGACGACGTGACGTATTCGGGCACGGTGGCCGGGGCACTCGAAGGCGCGTTGCTCGGGTTTCAGGCCATTGCGGTGTCGCAGCAGTTCACGCGCGAGGAGTGGGACTTTACCGCTGCGGCGTCATTTGCTGCTCAACTGGCGGAGGCGCTGCTCAAGCAGCCGATGCCCGGCCGGACGTTCCTGAACGTCAACGTGCCGATGGGGAAAATCAAGGGGATCCGGTCCACCGTGCAGGCGCGTCGCAATCACATCACGAAGGTCGCAAGACGGCTGGACCCTCGGCAGCGGCCGTATTTTTGGATCGAGGAGGCGTCAGACGACTGGGACCTGGATGAGGCCTCCGACCACCACGCCGTCAACCAGGGCTACATTTCCGTAACTCCCTTGCAGCCGGATTTGACCGACCATGCGGCGATTGATCTGGTGAAGGCGCTGATCTGAGGAAAAAAAGACGTCGGGTGTCTTTTTCTCATTTCAGAGTAAGATTAGGGAGTTGTCGGGGCGTGGCTCAGCCTGGTAGAGCACTCGGTTCGGGACCGAGGGGTCGGAGGTTCGAATCCTCTCGCCCCGACCACTTTTCGCCCTCCACCTTGCAACGAACTTGCAACCCAGGGGACTTCACAAGGGCACCTTCGGTTGCTTTTGCCGTGTTTGGAGGCCTCCGAATGCGGAGGGCCGGCGGGCAGTGGTCAGCCGATCTAGAATCTCACGAGCGCACTGGCGGAATGGGCTCTGGCCATCCTTAATCGCGTGCGACTCGACGGAACCACGCCATTGCGTCGTCGGACACTTCGAACGGTTGGTGACACGCTCGGCAGGTGCGGTAAATGTCCGCACGCGCACCCGTGATGTCCTGCTCGCCAGACGATAAGCGATATTAGTGGCCTCCCGAGTGCAGATAACGGCCCTTCTCAGACTCAGCCCGACCACCACCTGCCACCCGCGTCCAGCCGGAGCGCAAGGAGGTGGCGTGCCTGAGCAACTAGCCACCCTGATCCCGATGGTCCGTGCCGGAGCCACGTAGTTTATGACCAAACTGACCTGGTTCGTCTAGATCGTGCACTACCCATTAATGGGAGCGGTCCCAGGCATCGCCGGCGCAGTGAACCTGGCCGGATCGATCCTGCTCAAGCCCGCGCACTTGACGACGGCTCAGGACTTTGACGATGCCATCGCGCCGAACCTCCGCACGATCTGCGCGCTGGCGAGGGCGGCTGGGGTAATTCTTCAAGTTGTTCAACGTGGCCACCTCGCGAAAGACGCCCATGAGATTGAATCACGCACAGATCGTGACAACCCAGCATCGAACTCAAGAATCGCTCGAGTCGCGTTCGCCCCCACATGGAAAATAGTCGTCAGGAGCTAATCGGGTGATCCAAACTGGGTGAGCAGCCGTAATAGTAGGAGTCGCTGCGGAGTTACAGAACGTGTTTGACTGGTCGGTAGCGAAATTATCGGGTTGTAAAGCGTCAAGCGACCCTGCTGCATATAGGCAGGTTCGTTGGCGCCCTGGCAACGGTTTATTTGCGTCCATTGTGCTGGAGAGAGTTAAAAATGACTTCATCGTTGGAAAAAGTGTTTGAGGGTACGAATGCCAGCTTGGCACTTCTGCAAGTTCTGGCGGAGAACAGTTTTGATTCAATCTTGGTAACCGATGCTTCCGCGGCGGGCAAAATCATCTACGCAAACAAAGCCTTCAAAAAGCTAACGGGCCATGAGCCTGCGGATGTTCTTGGGCAGACTCCACGCATACTTCAGGGGCCGGGAACGGACAAGAAAGTCATCGATCGGCTTTCTGGGGCCCTCAAGGCTGGCGGACGGTTTGAAGGCAAGGCAATCAACTACAAAAAAAATGGCACGCCGTTGATAATGCACTGGAGAGTGTTGCCGATAAAAGTCGGCAAGAAGATCATGGCTTGGGTGGCAATCCAGCGCGAGGGGTGACGATAGACCGTATTAGCGGCCCCCCGAGTCAACATACAGTCCGTGCTCAGACTCAGCGCCGTCCAGTACGCTCCCCAATGCCTACTATGCCGGGCACTCTCCGGCCTAGCGATGCCGCCTGGCTAGCTTCGCGCAGGCTCTTGTCTCTCCGCGCAATCGTGCGACACAGCTCCGGACTGCTCACCGATTAGACGAACCGGTTCAGTAGTCGTCTCCCGACACGCGATCGTCGTACGAATCAGACGGCAGGGGCGGTGTGCTACGGCTGAAACTTGAGCCGGCACTGTACGAGTGGGAGTTCATGGATATAAACGGCGTGGTCCTGGATCGCGGCTTGAACATCTGCCACTAGCCCGCGATCGACGCGCCGCCATTTCTAGTCCGAACGCCAATTCCAGCCACGCCGGTATTGCCAGCAGGGCCGTGAGCGCCCATGTTTTATTCACCTCCGGAGACGCTCGGCCGCCAGAAGATCCTCACGCTCATGGCTGAGCTGTTCTTGTCTGCGGCGGTCGCGGAGGTCAAAAAGGTGCATTGCATCGCGTTGTCGGTGACTGCCACGGTCGCGCTGGTGGCGCTCATCTTCTACGAACTGCGTCTCACGTTTATCACCGTGACGTGGGGATTACAGGCGACTGCACTGCACGTGATCGAATGTCCCGGCCGCGAGCGACTGATGCGCCTCTCAGGGCTCGCGGTGCTGCTGGCCTGTATCGCCAGGCTGTACCTCTTCAATTTTTCGCAACTCGAGGAACTGGCGCGCATCATTGCGTTTGTCGCGCTGGGCGCGGTGCTCCTGGCGGTCTCGTGGATCTACGCGCGGTATCGCGCCCGGATCCAGAAATTCCTGTAGGAGCCGCTACTTGATCGGCCGCAGGCCCACTTCGCCGCGCTCGAGGTCGATGCGCACGAGGTAGTGCCTGAGAAATTCGTGCCCAATGATGCCGCCCATTTCGTAGCCGAGCAGGGCGCTGGGTGCATCAAGATTTAATACCGCGACGGACCGCTGGGAGGTGCCCACACCGGGCGCCAGCTCGAGATCCACAAACGGCAGGAGGAACGCGCCACGATCCCATCCCGACGTGCCAAACACCCGCACCGGCACCAGACGTGTGTCGGGATCCAACGGCAACCGGCTGGCCACTTTCCGGCTCACTGAGACGGCCGTGCCACCGGTATCAAGAATGAAACTGGCTGGCGTATTCCGGTTTAAAGTACCGCGCACGGTCGCAAGGCGATGCATCCGTAAGGGGATGCGCGTCGGGAACTCGGCTTCGGCAAAGCGTCGCGCCACGGTCAGCACGCCTCGCTCGTAGTCAATCTCCATGGAGAAGCCCAGCGCGAGCGGCGAAAATCCGGCGCCCTCCTGCCGCGGAATCTCGGTCAGCGTGGGGCTCTTGATGAGGCCCGAGATGTTGCGGATGCGAAAGTCCCCGATCAGGAGTTCATCGATCCGCGCCACCTGCAGCACGCGGAAGCCCCCGCCGAAACTGCCGACGCCGGCCGTCTGCAGTGTGATCGTGGGCCGGACACCGGCGCGCGCGGCGAGCGCAGGCGTCAACGTGGTCTGGTCGGTGCCGGTGTCGAGTGCGAATTCGACGAGGGTATTACCGTTGATACGGCCACTCACGAGCAGCCGGTTGTCTACAACCCTGAACGGCATGGTGTAGCTCTCACGCCGGCTGATGACCTCAAACGGCACCCGGTCATCAAAGCTGCGAAGGAACGCCGACTGGGCCGCGGCCCACTTCGCCATGTCGCTTTCGTCACGGGACGGAATCAAATCCAGATACCGATCGAGCGCCTCGGCGGCCGGACGGAACTGCCGGGTCTCTTCGAGGATCGCGGCCAGGGTGTAGTGAAACGCCGGCTCTTTCGGAGACAAGCCAATCGCCCGGCGCACATCGGCAAGCGCCGCATCAAAACGGCGGCGCGAGGCATGAGAGCGCCCCCGGCCGTGCAACGCGGTGGGGTCGCCGGCATCTACGGCCAGCGCGGCTTCATACCGGTTTTCGGCCTCATCAAACAGGCCCGACGCCCAGAGGGAGTCGCCGTGCAACGCCAGGGCGGGCGCCAGATTTCCGTCTCGCGCCGCTACGGCGGCGCCTTCCCTGGCCGCCTCCGCAAACAGGCTCAGCCTGAGCAGCGCCCGCACCATGCCGGTGCCTGCCTTGACCCGCGTCAACGCCTCATCGCTCTCCCGCACGGCGCGGTACGCCACATAGGCTTCTTCATACTGGAGGCGCGACATCAGGGTGTCGGCCCTGGCGAGCTGGGTTTCCTGGGAAACTGGTTCCTGTGCTGACATCGTCAGCGTCAGGAGGATCATCGCGAGCACAGCTCGCGCAAAGCCCCTCACGTGGTGAAGCATGATGCCCCGGAGCCTATCACGTAGGCCGGCCGCGTGACTTCTGCCCATTGCTCGGCCGCGGCCAACCGGTTACATTGGAAGGACATGCCGTGGGTGATCCTGTTTCTGGCCGGGCTGCTTGAAGTGGCCTGGGCAGTCGGGTTGAAGTACACCGAAGGGTTTTCCCGGCCTGTACCGTCGCTCCTGACAGCACTCGCGCTTGTGGCCAGCGTCTGGCTGCTGGCGGTGTCTGTCCGGACCCTTCCCATCGGCACCGCCTACGCTGTGTGGACGGGCATCGGGGCCGTGGGCACGGTAATCGTCGGCATCCTGAAGTTCGGGGAGTCGGCGTCGGTGTTGAGAATCACGTGTGTCGGACTGATCGTCATCGGGCTGATCGGTTTGAAGTTCGCTCCAGGCAGTCGCTGACGCGCCCGGACATAAGGCAGAGGAGATCGCTTGGCAAATCATCCCAAAGTCAGCGCGCAGAAACGCGCACGGGAACGGGCTCGACAGGAACGGCAGAAGGAGAAGACGGCGCGCCGCGGTGAGGCCAAAGACCGCAAGACGACGGCACCCCGGAGTGGTGGAGGCGGCGACCCTGACATCGAGGGCATCGTCCCAGGCCCACAGGCATCCCCGTGGGGTGATGACGCGCCGTGGGGTGAGGAAACACCCGACGCCGACGACGAGCCGGACAGCTAGAAGATCCGCACTCCCACCGAAAGCCATCGGCCAGGCATGGGCACGCTGGCCACTTCGCGGTACGACTGGTCCAGCAGGTTGCTGCCTTCGATGAAGGCATCGAACTTGCCGATGGTCCGGCTGAGCCGTGCGCCGATCAACCAGTACTGCTGCCCATCCACACGATTGCGGTAGTCCGCGTTGAGCGCGCCCCGCACACCCGCGCCGAGCGGTGTGGCTGCTGAGAAACCGGCTGAGTGCCGGGCGTATTCCAGGACGTATTTGGACAACAACGCGAGTTGCGGCGCGTCAACACGCAACCCGGAGTAGTGCAGGCGGAGCAGTGTGGCGCCGACGTTGCGCGAGGCGCTCAACTCAAGGCCAGACGTGGTCACGTCGCGCACGTTCGTGGTGCGCCACCGGTCGGTGGACACCGCGCGAACCCAGTCAATGACGTCCTGATCCCAGCGAATGAACGGCGACGCGGAAAATGTCCAGCCGCTCTTCACGAAGTCGATACCGCCATCGAGTGCGGAACCACGCTCTGGCAGAAGTATGTCGCTCGCTTGGTGAGCCGGGTCGGCATAGAAACGTTCGGTGAACGTGGGAATACGAAAGCCCCGCGCCATCGACGCCCGCACGCGCGCGGACGGCGTCAGCCACGCGGCGACCGACACTGATGGACTCCAGGCAGGGCCAAATGTTGAATACTCGTCGAAGCGCACCCCAACCTGGGTTGAGACACGCGGTCCAGCGGTCCACTGCGCTTCTGCGTATCCATGTCTGCGCGCGTACGTGCGATCGCCGAGATTGGACGACGCGATCCAATCTCCACCGGCGCCGCCGCCCGCGGTGACGAGCAGGCGTTGGCCTACCCGTCGGGCCAGTTGGACGGATGCATCCAGCGCATTCGTTCGATGGCGGTTCTCGGCAAATCCCGGCCTGGCGATGTCCCATCGGAAATGGTCGCCGTGATTCCGCCCCGCGACGCGAGCGGACGACGTCCAGGAGTCGCCGCTCCGGGCCCATCGGGCCGATACCAGGGTCTGGTCGGTCCATTCCTTCGACGGGGCGTTGCCGTAAAAGCCGTTGGCACCAAACGCCCGGCGCTGATGTCGCATGTCAATGGTCAGCGTCCGGCCCACCTGGCCACGCGCGCTGCCGCCGCCCAACGCAAAATCGCGATCGAACATGAAGCCGTCACTGCGGCCTCCCCAGCCAGAGAAGGTCCATCCCGCAGGCATGAAGCCATCCGACACCGACGCCTGTGCGGTGACTAGGCCGTGCTCGCCGGCGGTGACAAGTCCCGTGGTGTGAGGGTCGGTTCGCGTCACGACGTGGAGCGTGCCTCCCAGGGCGTCGGCGCCGTGCACCGCCGAGGCCGGGCCAAACACCACTTCGATCCGATCGATGCCTATCAGGGGTGTAGGGATCTCGCCGTTGTGGTGGCCGCTTTGGCTGTCGTTGAGCCGGACGCCGTCAATCAGGACCAGTGACTGGCCGAACGTGGCGCCGCGCAGGCTGAAGTCGGTCTGCACGTCCTGGCCGCCGCGTGCCTTGGGATCGACGCCCGCCACCAGCCGAAGGCTGTCGATGATCGACGCCATGCCGAGCCGCTCCAGGTCAGCGCGCGTCAGCACGATCATCGTGCGTCCCACGGCGGTGGTTGGCGCCGGCGACGCCGTGGCGGTCACCACCACCTCGCTGGTCACTTGTGGCAGGGGTGGAACCTGGGCGGATGCATTGGCGGGGCAGGTCAGGGCAAGCACGAGCGAGAGAAGCATGCCCCCTGTTGTATCACTCTGGTGCGGGCCGCTGCGGCCACACCCAGGGGGCGTATTGGTGCGGCACGCCGAATCGGGTACTCTTTGAACGGTCGTTACAGGAGAAAAATAGATGAAGAAACATTGGCAGTCTGGTGGAGAGGTCATTCTCGGGGTGTTGGCGTTTGCCGCCGTGGTCGCCACGCCGCTTGCGCGGGCGCAGCAGGCCGCAAACCCCAACGTCACCGTTGACCCGGCGATCCTGAGCACAATGCAGTTCCGCAACCTCACCGTGTTCAGCCGCGGCGGGCGCTCCACGGCCGTGGCCGGCGTGCCGTCGAACCCGTCGCTCTTCTACATGGGCTCGACCGGTGGCGGCGTGTGGCAAACGACAAACTCCGGCGAGAGCTGGACGAACATTTCTGACGGCTTCTTCGAAGCCGGCTCGATTGGCGCCATCGATGTGTCACAGTCGGACCCGAACGTGATCTACGTCGGCACGGGTTCTGCGTGTCCGCGCGGCAACGTGTCGCCCGGTGTAGGAATGTATAAGTCCACCGACGCCGGTAAGACCTGGCGTCACATCGGGCTGCGCAGCGCCGGCACCATTGGCCGCGTGAGGGTTCATCCGACCAATCCGAACCTGGTCTACGTCGCCGTCCTGGGCAACCTGTTTGCGCCCAGCAAGGAACGCGGCGTCTACCGCTCGAAGGACGGCGGCACCACGTGGGAGCAGGTGCACGCCATCAGCGACCGCACCGGTGCGGTTGATTTGACGATGGATCCGAAGAATCCGGACGTGATGATTGCCGCGATGTGGACCACCGAGCGGAAGCCGTGGACCATCGAGTCGGGTAGCACCGAAGGCGGCATGTTCCGCACCACGAACGGCGGCGACACCTGGACGAAACTCGGCGGCGGCCTCCCCGACAAGGTGATGGTCGGCCGAATCGGCGTGGCGATTTCCGGCGCGAATCCCCAGCGTGTGTACGCGCAGGTGGAAGCGGGCAACGACCTGGGGGGCGTCTATATCTCGAACGACGGCGGTATCACCTGGACGCCGGGTTTCAAGGGCCGCGCTCAGCAGCAGCGCGCGTGGTACTACACTCACATCGTGGCAGACCCCGTGGATGTGGACACGGTGTACGGCCTCAATGTCGGCGCGTCGAAGTCCACTGATGGCGGCAAGACGTTCGGCAACGCGGGCATCAACTCGCACAGCGACTACCACGACATGTGGATCAATCCGAACAACAACAAGATCATCATCGTCGGCAACGATGGCGGCGGCGCCGTCACCACTGGCCAGGGATGGTCGCAGCAGGAGAATCAGCCGACGTCGGAAATCTACCGGCTGACCGTAGACAACCGGTATCCCTACTGGGTGTACGGCGCGCAGCAGGACAACAGCACGATTGCCGTGCCGAGCCAGGGGAACGAAGCCACCTACGCCGTCGGCGGCGGCGAGAGTGGCTACATCGCCGTGGATCCCCGCGACCACGGCATCGTCTATGCCGGCAACTACGGCGGCGCCATTTCGCGCACCAACACGCGGATGGGCATGAGCGAATCGGTGCGCGTCTACGCCGACTCGCAGACCGGCCAGCGCGCGGCCGACATGAAGTACCGATTCCAGTGGAATGCGCCGATTCTCATTTCCCCACACGCGCCCGACACGGTCTACACCACGTCACAGGTGGTACACCGCACGCGCGACGGTGGCATGAACTGGGATGTCATGAGCCCCGACCTGACCCGCAACGACAAGCGGCGCCAGCAGTACTCGGGCGGCGAGGGTATTACTCGCGACAACACCGGTGTGGAGGTCTACGCCACCATTTTCGCGTTCGAGGAGTCCCCGCTGACACCGGGGCTGCTCTGGGCGGGAAGCGACGACGGGCTGGTGCACGTCTCGCGTGACAGCGGCAAGTCGTGGAACAACGTGACGCCGGCCGGGTGGCCGGAAGGGACGATTAACGCGATTGCTCCGTCGTCTCACGCACCGAGCCGCGCGCTGGTGGCGATGCAGCGATACCGCATGGGCGACTTTGCGCCGTACCTCTACCTGACCGACGACTACGGCCGGACATGGAAGCGCATCGCGGACGGCACCAACGGCATCCCGAACTGGCACTTCACGCGTGCGATTGTCGAAGATCCGAAGAAAAAGGGTTTGCTCTACGCGGGCACCGAGTTTGGTCTGTACGTGTCGTTCAACGACGGCGCTAACTGGCAGCGGTTCCAGCAGAACCTGCCCATCACGCCCGTGACCGACCTCATGGTGTACCGCAACGATCTGGTGGTGACGACCCAGGGCCGCGGTTTCTGGATCATGGACAACTTGGCGCCAGTGCAGTCGAGTGCGGCGGGAATGGCGTCGGCGACCGCAGCCATTCTCTTCACGCCCGAGGATGGATTCCGGCAGGGTGGCCGGTTGCCGAGCTTCCAGTATTGGTTCGGTGAGAAGCCGGGTGCGCCGGTGGAGATCACCGTGACTGATGCGGCCGGCACTGTGGTGCATTCGACCAGTGCGCAGCCAGCCGATCGGCCCGCGCCGACAGTGATGGCAGCCGCACCGGCGGGCGGGCGTGGGGCACGCGGCGGCGGCGGTGGCGGCCGGGGTGGTCGTGGCGGATTCGTCGGTGGTGCGGCGGCGACCGGGTATCAGGGCATGAACACCGCGACGTGGAACCCGCGCCTGCCTTCGCCGTACACCGTGCCGGCCGGCATCGTGGGCTGGGGCATCGGTGGTGGTCAGGGGGCGAAGTTCAAGCCGGGCACGTACACCGTAAAGGTCACGTCGGGCGCATGGTCGGCCACGCAGTCGTTCAAGCTGCTGCCCGATCCCCGGACGCCGGCCGCAACGGCCGCGCAGTACGACGAGCAGTTCAAGATGACGGTCGACATTGGCGCGACGACCAAGCGGCTGTATGACGAACTGGCAAAGATTCGCGACGTGAAGCGGCAGGTGGCCGAACACGCGAAGACGCCCGGCGCGGCGACGGCCGCGGGCCGGACGCTGACCGAGAAGCTGGTGGGTGTGGAGAGCGTGCTCACGCAGATTCAGGGCGAAGGCGGCCAGGACGGATTGAACTACCCGGGCCGGCTCGATAACCAGTGGACCGTGTTGTACGGCAACGCGGCGGGCGCCGAGCGATGGCCCGTGAAAGGTGTCATCGAGCGGTACAACGACTTGCTGCCTGAGACCAACAAGCTGTTCGCCGACATTCAGGCCGTGTTGACCAAGGACGTGGCGGCGTACAACGCCGTGGCGACCAAGGCGGGACTCGCGGCGGTCACGGTCAAGTAGCATCGAATCAAGGTCCGCAGGTCCTGACCGGACCTGCGGACCTTCGATATACTGGTCGTCGTTGCATGGATGCGCTCAAGGAACGAATTCGCCACGTCCCCGACTTTCCGAAGCCGGGGATTCTGTTTTACGACATCACCACGTTGATGAAGGACCCGGCGGGGTTTCGCGCGTCGGTGGACGCCATGACGGCGCCGTACAAGGACCTGACGGTTGACCTGGTGGTGGGTATTGAGAGCCGGGGATTCATCTTCGGGGCGGCCGTCGCGGATCGGCTCGGGGCGGGCTTTGCTCCCGTCCGCAAGTTGGGCAAGCTGCCCTCGGCCACCAGGCGCGCGTCGTACAGCCTGGAGTACGGGACCGATGTCCTTGAGATTCACGAGGACGCGATTGCGGCAGGGCAGAAGGTGCGGGTGGTTGACGATCTGCTGGCCACCGGTGGCACGGCAGCGGCCACAGTGGGACTTGTGCGTGGCCTTGGGGCCGAAGTCGTTGGAGTGCAATTTTTGATCGAACTGGTGGCACTGGGCGGCCGCGCGAAGTTGGCGACCGAGTCCGTGCATACCGTGCTCGCGTATTAGGGAAACGTTACGCGCCCGTAGCTCAGCTGGATAG
>SYFT01000111.1 GCA_005799825.1 Acidobacteriota bacterium
CCTGTAACTGGCCCTCGGCCCACGAGCGCCTGCAGCGTACGATTCACCGGTGTCGGCACGCCCAATGCCTACCCCGAGGCCGCGAGAGAAAGTCGAATTTTTAGAACAAGTTAGTTGGCTGGGAGGCAGGGATTCGAACCCCGATAAGCAGAGTCAGAGTCTGCTGTCCTACCGTTGAACGACCTCCCAGCAAGGCAGGATGCTCGCGGCGAACCGTGCAAAGTTACCAGCAAAACGCTTGCTCGGGCAACCCCTACCACCAGGTCAATATCCATGGTGCGCCGGTTGTAGCCGGCAGCACGAATGGCAAACCCGCCGACCACGACGTAGTGGGCCCCGCGCTCGTTTCACGCGCGGCACAGGTCGCACAGATCTTCCAATGTGGGTTCGCGCGACTCTAGGTCCGGGGAGGTCGGGCCATCATCCGCCATCGCCATTCATCAGCTTCTTCGTGCGAGAGCAACCGGTCCACGCCACGCGACACCCGCAGCCCACCAAACGCCCGCTGCCAAGGTCATCGCCCTGCGCAACGCAAGCGGCGGGGGGAGGTCGTTTTCTTACACAAACGCCCGGGAGAGCGACGTGATGAATTTCACGCCCTGGACAACCTTGCCCGACAACCGGTCATCATTCGTGATGAACATGTCGATGCCGGCGGCCGCGGCGCAGGACAGCTGCATCGCGTCAGACGCGGCCATCGCTGTATCCGCGCGCAGGGCCGCGTAGGGCCGCGCGGCCGCGGCATCAAACGGCAGTAGCGTCGCCGCACGAGCGATCGCAGTCTCGTAGACGTCGGCCACGCCTCCACCAGCCGCGACCGGCCGCACCAGAATCTCGCCCATCGTCACACTCGACGTGAACAACTTGTCACCGCGCGCCTGCATCCGCTCGCGCAATCGCTTCACGTCATTTGCAGACGGTCCGCCCTCAAAGAGATAGAGGAACAGATGCGTGTCCCAGAAGATGCGCGTCACGACTCGGAGCCTCGCAGGCTCTGGACGAAGTCGTCTACCGATTCCCCACCCCACAGGGTGCGGCCTTGCCCGAAGAGCGCGAGCAGCGGATCGACCAGCGCGACACGCGCCGACCAGTCATGTTCGTACCAGTCAATCAGTTCGTGGTAGCCGGCCGGAATGTCGTCGCGACGCGGATGCGTCTTCGATCCGTCGCGACGCGGATGCGCCGGATCCCCTTCCCGAAAGAGACGACGCTTCGACGGGCCAGTTGAGACGAGCATCCGATATCGCCCCGGGTTGGGCGGCACATTGGCGACGCAGTGCACCGAAATGTGGGGATACACGCCCGCCCGGACACCCCCGGCCAGGTTTTCCTGCCGCAACCGCTGTTCGATTTCCTTGAGAGAGAACTCGCCGCGGTTGGGCTGTTCCCGCGAAAGGAGAGCGGTCGCGATCCAGACCTCGTCGGCGACTTTGATGTCCCTGATAATCATTATTTCTACAATTACTTAGAAAGTTATATAAGTCAAGTGTTTATAGGTTATATAGGAAAATAGTTATTATTGGCCCCCTGGCCCTAACTTCCCAAGAGCTCCGCCGCGCGTTCGCCGATCATCCAGCAAGCGGCGTTGGTCTGGGCGTTCACGACCGTCGGCATGATGGAGGAGTCGGCCACGCGCAGGCCTTCGATGCCATGAACTCTGAGGTGCGGGTCCACCACCGCGTTGGCTCCCCTGCCCATGCGACAGGTGCCGCCCGGGTGATAGATCGTCGAACACGTCCTCCTGACAAACGCGCGAATCTGGTCTGGCGTCGTTTCGCTGTCAAGTGGGTCGGCCGCGGCGCCCTTTAGTCGGTTGTAGGCGCGAGACGACGCGATGACGCGTGTGAGGCGGACGGCTTCGAGCGCGGCGTCCATGTCGCGGGCATCGGTGAAGTACCCAGCGCGAATGATGGGCGCGGCGAGTGGGTCATCAGAACGCAGTGAAATGGACCCTCGACTGTGCGGCCGACACAGCGTGACCGAAAACGCGATCGCCGGATCGGATGCGGTGAGCCCACGTCCCACGTAGAACTGCAAGTCGGGTGCGCCAGGATTCGCGCCACGCACCGAATGCGTGAGCAACCCCGCTGACACTGATGACCCCGGCAGAGTCGTGAGACCCGCCCACCTGAATCCGATGCGCGGATGGTCGTGCAGATTCGCGCCTACACCCGGCAGGTCGTGCACCACCGCGATGCCATGCGCGCGCAGATGCTCCGCCGGTCCGATGCCCGAGAGCATCAGGATTTTCGGCGACTCAATCACGCCGGCTGCCACAATCACCTCGCGACGAACGTTCACGCGCCCCACCACCGGCTTCGCACCAACTCCCCGCCCGCGCAAGTACTCGACGCCGGTCACGCGATTGCCGGTGAACAGCAGGCGACGCACGGATGACTGGGGTCGAACCGTCAAATTGGGCCGGCTAAGAATCGGTGTAAGGAAAGCCGCGGCAGCGGAATGACGCCGGCCGTCGCGCAGGTTCTTCTGATAGAACCCCGCGCCATTTTCCTGCTGCGCGCCGTTGAAGTCCCATTGGGGATCGGCGGCGAACCCCAACTCGCGCGCAGCCTCGAGAAACGCGAAGTGGCCGGCATGAGGATCGGGAGTGTCGGCCACGGCCATCTCGCCGCCGGCGCCGTGATACGGCGACGCGCCACGCACGTTGTCTTCCGACTTCAGAAAGTACGGCAACACCTCACGATATGACCAGGCCGGTCCCGCTTCCGTGGCCCACCCATCGAAATCGAGCTGATGGCCGCGCACGTACGCCGCCGCGCCAATCGCGCTCGATCCACCGTACGTCTTTCCGCGTGGCCACTTGATCGACCGGCCATCCAGACCGGGCTCCGGTTCCGTGGAGTAATTCCAATCGACGTCTGATCCACTGAGCGACGTCCATTGGCCGATCACCGGGATGAGTGGATTTGAATCGGGGCCCCCTGCCTCGAGCAACAACACTCGGGTCTGCGGGTCGGCAGTGAGTCGGTTCACGATCACGCACCCGCTGGACCCCGCGCCGAGCACGACATAGTCAAACTCGTCGTCTCCCCGCACCGCGCGCGGGATCAAGGCTGACGCGCCGGCGATCGTCAATGAATCCCGCAAAAAATCTCGGCGTGAACGTGCGTGTGACATGTCTTTACGTTCCCGGCTTGCCGGCGATCTCCGCGTCAAGGCCACCGGCAGCTGATCGCCGGAATGTCAGCGTCAGCCCAAACCGGTGGCACACCTCGTGGACCACGGCCAGGCTCAGGCCGATGTCGCCGCGCAGGCCGGCGCCGCGGCCTTCGTCGCCACGGAATCTCCGAACGGCATTCAGCCCCTGCAGCTCGGCGGGAGGAATCTCCGCGCCAGTGTCGGTCACGCGAAGCGTCCACGCGCCATCGGCTTGCTCCACGTCAAGCGTGATCCGTCCGCCCTCGCCGACGCGGAGCAGCGCATTCGAGAGCAGGTTGCGCACGGCCTGGGTCAGGAACGCGGGGTCGCCGGTCAGTGCGATGCCCGAGTCGAGGTTGGTGACGTCGAGGCGCACGCCCCGGCGATGAATGGCGGGTTCACATTCGCGCGCAGCTACCTGGGCGGCCACCGACACATCAGCGGTGGTCTGCACACGGTCGCCCGGGTCGCGGAACCTCGCGCCCGTCACGAGATTGCTGAGGTGTAGCGCACTTTCCGTGACCTGCGCGATGTCGCCAGTGGCCAGCGCGGCCCGCATGGGCTCGTCAGCTTCGGTCGCCACGTGAGCCACAAAGCGCCGAAGGTCCGCTTCACGATCGCGCACGTTGATCTGCAGGCGACGGATGTCTACCGTCGCTTCGTTGAACGCAAACCCAAGGCCGCTAAGTTCGTCGCGCCCGGTCACCGCTGCTGGTTCGCGATATTCTGTGCGCGCCGACTCGCGCATCCTGGCGCCAACCGTTCGAATACGTCGTTCGATCGGCCACCCGACGATCACCAGTACCAGGAACGCCCCCGTCGCCAGGAAGCCGGAGATGCGCGTATGTTCGGCGAATTGTCCGGGAGGCGGGTGCATGCGGAAAAACAACACGGCACACGGGCCGCTCCAGCCCGTGGCAAACACCGTTTGCACACCGGTACCTTCGTCGCTCTTGAAGGGCTCCGTTACTGCCGTATCGCCCCCACGCAGGGCGGCCCGTATCGACGCCGGCAGCCTCGGTGCGGCCGTAGTTTGTCCGACGTACTCGATGTCGTACGCAAAAAATTCCACTGGTCTCGGCGCCGCATCCGGGCGGTGCGCGAGCACATCACCATCGGGCATCGCGAGTAGCGCCGCAGTCGGTGCGGCTTCACGCGGTCCTGCCAGAAACCAATTGGGGTTGGCTTCACACCTGGCACGCACCAATTCAGTCGCGAACGATGCCGCATATCGTTCGATCGCCACCACGCGGTCGCGGGCGCGTACGCGCTCGATCCCCCACGACGCCGCAGCAGCAAACGCGAGGGCTAGCAACAGGCTGATCAGAATCAAGCGGCGTATGAGCATGGGGCCTACTCCAGACTGCGCCAGACATACCAACACGCGATCGATCGATACGGCCTCCACGGTTCCGCGGCGCGCTGCATCGTTCTTTCGGCGGGGCGGCTCTTCATCCCCAGCACGCGTTGCATGCCTTTGACGATGCCGAGATCGCCGGTGGAGAGGATGTCGGGCCGGTGGAGGCAGAACATCAGGAACATTTGTGCCGACCACACGCCGAACCCTTTGACGGCCACGATCGCTTTGATGACCTCTTCATCGGACTTCTTGTAAAGTGACGCAAGATCGAGCCGGCCGTCGGCGACGTGCGCCGCGAGGTCCTTGAGATACGCCACCTTCTGCCCGCTCAGGCCTGCCGCGCGCAAGTCGGCCGTCCTCGCCTTCAGCAGGTGTGTGGCTGAGAGCGACGGCAGCAGCTTGATAACGCGGCCATGAATGGTGTTCGCCGCCTTGGTGGACAGTTGCTGCGAAACCAGCGCACGCACGAGTGCCGCCAGGGGATCGCGCGGTTCGAAATCGGGACGAACGCGACCGGTCCGCCGTATGACCTGGGCCAGCCGAGGGTCGCGCGCCATCAGGGTTCGGCGAGCCCGTTCGAAGGCGGCGCGGCGAGCGGTAATCGTATCGTATTTGGTCACGGGGTGGGTCACGGGGCTGGGTGCTTTACGACGCGTACGCTCGGAGCCTTTCAGCCACGCGATCGCGCCCAACCAGGTCCAACACTTCGAACAATCCGGGGCTGACGGACTGGCCCACCACCGCCACGCGCGTGGCGTGAATCAGCACGCCGGGCTTGATGCCGCGTGCGGCCGCCAATACCCGGAGGGCGGCTTCGGTGGCCGCGGGCTCGAGTGAGGGCAGGCCTTCCACCACCTGCAGCCAGGCGGACAGATGCGCGGCGACACCGGCGACCTTGAGGTGTTTGGTCACGGCGGCTTCGTCGTAAACTACGATGTCGGCGACAAACGGCGCGAGCGCAGGCACGATGTCGCCGAGCTTTCGGGCGCGCGGCTTCAGCAACTCGATGACCTTTCCGATCCAGTCGGCGTCGGTCGTGAAGAACGAATCGCGCCAGAGACCGGCGGCGGTGATGGCCGGCGTGAGGCGGCGCAGGATGTCGTCGGCGGGCAGCCGCATGATGTGCTGCTGGTTGAACCAGTCGAGCTTCTCGGAATTGAACACGGCATTGCCGCCGCTGATGCCGTCCAGGGTGAAACGTTCGACGAGTTCCTCGCGTGAGAACACTTCCTGATTTCCCCCAGGCGACCACCCGAGCAACGCCAGAAAGTTAATCATCGCTTCGGGCAGGTAGTCCTGCGTCTCGTATTCACCAACGGATGTTGCGCCGTGGCGTTTGCTGAGGCGCTTCTTGTCGGGCCCGAGGATGAGCGGCACATGCGCGAAGTCGGGGATAGTGGCACCCATCGCTTCGTATAACAACACCTGCTTCGGCGTATTCGAGATGTGGTCGTCGCCCCGCACCACCTGCGTAATCTCCATCTCCACATCGTCTACCACTACGGAGAGGTGGTAGGTCGGGTAGCCGTCGGAACGGAGAATGACGAAGTCTTCGATGTGTTCGCGCGCAAACGCGATGTGGCCACGCACGAGGTCTGTGAAGGTGGTGCCGCCGGCGGGCACGAAAAAGCGAACCGCCCTTGGTTCGCGGGCGCCTTCGCGGGCGGCCACTTCCTCGGGGGAAAGCACCACGCACGTGCGGTCGTACATCCACGCCGACCCCGCGGCTTCAGCTGCAGCGCGTTTCGCGGCGAGATCTTCCGGCCGGCAATAGCAGTAGTACGCGGCGCCGGATTCCACCAACCTCGCCGCGGCTGCGCGGTACTTGTCAAGGCGTTCGGTCTGGAAGTACGGCGCGTGAGGGCCGCCCACGCCAGGACCCTCATCCCACGTGAGCCCGAGCCACGTCATGCTGCTCAGGATGCCGCTGATCATATCGGCCGAAGAGCGCTCTACGTCCGTGTCTTCGATACGGAGGATGAACGTGCCGCCGTGCCGACGAGCGTAGAGCCAGTTAAAGAGCGCCGTTCGGGCGCCGCCCACGTGCAGGTATCCCGTCGGGGACGGGGCGAAGCGGACACGGGGCGGCATCCGGAAGATTCTGTCACGGCCGGTGCTCACCTTCGTAGTTTTGACGCGCGTACGAAGGCGCTGCCGAAGGCGCCGTCAACCATGGGCGCGATGGTATCGGCGTCCAGGCCCGCGTCGCTCAGGAACTGACGGGCATCAACGGCGCGGTACTCGCGGACGATTTCGATGTCCACGTGCTCGAACCCTGCAGTCGTGAGCTTGGCCCTGAAGTCGTCCTCATGGAGCGCTCCGGCCACGCAGCCGATCCACAACTCTACGCTTCGGCGAATTTCGTCGGGCACATCACGGCGGCGGCTCACGACGTCCGAGACAGCGAAGCGTCCGCCTGGTGTCAGCACGCGGAACGCCTCGGCGAGGACTTTGTCCTTATTGCCCGAGAGGTTGATCACGCAGTTGGAGATGATGACGTCCACTGAGTTGTCGGGGAGCGGGATGTGCTCGATGTGGCTCTTGAGGAACTCGACGTTGGTGGCCCCGGCCTTGCGCTGATTTTCGCGCGCGAGGGCCAGCATGTCGTCTGTCATGTCGAGGCCGTAGGCCTTACCTGTGGGGCCGACATGTGTGGCGGACAGTAACACGTCGATGCCGCCACCCGAACCCAGGTCGAGCACAACATCGCCCTCGTGGAGAGTGGCCAGCGCGGTGGGATTGCCGCACCCGCGCTCCGTGGGGCCGCAGCACGCCTGGGTGCCGCCCTCGGTGACAGAGCGCGCGATTTTTCCATAACGCGCCTGCACCGAGGAAGTTAAGGGATCAAGAGATTGAGGGGTGAGGATGGAGGATTGAGGATCGGGATTGGGGGTCATGTGGTGCCTCTCAATTGACAATTGCGGATCGGATGGCTGATTTCCTGGATTGAGGATTGAAGGGGGTGGCCCTGCAAGTTATATATGTTCAGGCGAATATGTGCCGCCGTGTTACATTCGTCAAGGCAAATATGGCGAGTCCCACATTACCGGCACTGGAGCAGCTGTTTCGTGCCCTAGCCGACGATACGCGCTTAAGGATTCTTGGCTTGTTGTCGGCCGGCGAGGTGTGCGTCTGCAACATTCATGGCGCGTTGAATCTGCCGCAACCGGCCGTGTCGCGGCATCTGGCCTACCTGCGCAAGTCGGGCCTGGCGGCCGCGCGACGCGACGGGCTTTGGATGCACTATCGGCTGGAAATGCCGCCCGATCCGGCATCGGCCAAGGTCCTGAAAGCCGCGCTGGAAGCGCTTGGCGCGGTGCCGTCCGCCCGTTCGGACAGGAAGAAACTGAGCCGCCTGGTGTCGATCCCCCTGCGGGTTCTGAGCAGCGCCGCGACCAATTGCTGCAAGCCCTGAGCCCCACGAGTACGGTATCCTCTTCTTTTGTCCCGCGCGCCGGTGAGGTGGCTGAGTGGCCGAAAGCGGCGGTTTGCTAAACCGTTGTACGGGCTTAAACCTGTACCCAGGGTTCGAATCCCTGCCTCACCGCCATAATTTATTGGGTCTGAATAACTTGTGACGCCGCTCGGCTGCGTTGCCAACTGCGGTAGCGACGTGCGCGTGTACGACTACGCGGATCTGAACGTGCGCATGTTATCGCGCATGTTCGACCGCAGATGCCGTGGATATGAAACTCTCGGCTAGGAGATTGCTCTCCCGGCACCACGAAGAGGCGTGTCGCTTCTGCGTCCGGCTTTTCGCCCTAGCCCGTCGCGTACGCCACTTTGTACGGGTCGACTATGCACTTCCGGTACTAGTCGCGCGTGGCCAGCGGATACACCTGGTCTCCGCCAAGCACGACGAATCGCCCAGTCGGCAGCGTGACCGCCGCTGCTGCGGCGTCTTTGCCCTCTATATGCACCTCTAATAGCGGCTGCGCCATCAGCCACGCCACCGCACTTGAGCCGCGCCGGGATTCAGCGCCGCCTGCGCTTCGCGTTTGTCGGCGTAGTTTCCGAACGTGGCGGCAAGCACCGCCTTCACTCCCGCCCGCCTCAGCTCGATGGGCGAAAACCAGTCCACCATCGGCTGCGGGGCCAGCCCCACACGGCTCGGTGCCTCGGGATCACCCTTTGTGTCCCCCGCACCTCCTCCACGACGTTGGCCATGAACGCCCTCTCACAGATCCTCCGCTTTAGGTTCGGCTCGTCGGCATCGGGAAAAGAAATCGACTGCTGGAGCACGGCAGCCCACCAAACTGACCTGCCCCCCGCAAGGTGGCGCCTTCCAGATAGACTAAGGCGGCATGTCCCTGACCGTCTGGGCGGTCATTCTCGTCCTGATCCTGATCAACGCCCTCTACGTGGCCGCCGAATTCGGCGCAGTCGGCGTCCGGCGCAGTCGGGTGAAGACTTTGAGTGACGACGGCAATTGGCTGGCCCGGCGGCTGATGCCGTTCATCAACGACCCTGCCAATCTCGATCGGTACGTCGCGGTCTCGCAGATCGGCATTACCCTTTCGAGCCTGCTCCTTGGCGCCTACGCTCAAGCCACGGTGGCTGTCTGGCTCGCTCCCCATCTGGCCGGCTGGTTCTCACTCGATCCCGAGACGGCCGGGTCCTCGGCCGCAATCAGCGTGCTTGTGGTCCTGACGGCGGCGCAGGTCATCCTCGGCGAGCTGATTCCCAAGTCGCTGGCGCTGCAATTCCCCACGCAGGTGGCGCTGGCCACAGTCCTTCCGATGCGCTGGTCGCTGGCCGCTTTCCGTCCGTTCATCGGCCTGCTCAACGGGTCGGCCACAGCGGTCCTTCGACTCTTCGGCATCGAAGCCTCCCCGCATCGTCACATTCACTCACCCGACGAGATCGAGCTCTTGATCGTTGAAAGTCGCGACGGCGGCCTGCTGGAGCCCGACGAACACAAGCGGTTGCGACGGGCGTTGCGACTGGGCCTGCGCACCGCGCGCGACCTGATGGTACCTCTGCCACAACTGACGATGCTGCCGATAGACACGACCTGGACGGATCTGGTGCACGTGATGGCCGCCAGTCCCTTCAGCCGCATCCCTGTTTATCGCGGCTCGCCCGACCAGATTATCGGTACGCTGCGCGTGAAGGATCTCGTCTACCAGTACGTCATCGACGGCGTCGGCTCGCCGCTCGAGCGGCTCGTCCGACCCGTCGTCCATGTGGCGCATGACCTGCCGGCCGACCGCGTGATCGCCCTGCTGCGCGACAAACGGGTGCATCAGGCTGTGGTCACCGACGCGGAGAATACTGCAATTGGCTTGCTCACTATTCAGGATGTGATCGGCGCGTTTCTTGTCACCGGCCACGCGCGCGTCGACGAGGTGCGCGGGTGACCGTCATCCTGATCGTCACGCTGCTTCTGCTGGCGAACGCGCTGTTCGTGGCGGCGGAGTTTGCGATAGTGGCGGTGCCGCGTACGGCGGTGGAACATCGCGCGGCCTCGGGCGAAGGACTCTCGGTGCGGTTACTGGCGTTACTTTCGTCGCCACGCCAGCGTGACCGTTTTATCGCCACGGCGCAGTTCGGCATCAGCGTGGCCAGCCTTGGCCTGGGTATGTATGGCGAGCACACACTCGCCGTCTGGCTTGAACCGGGGCTCGAGCGCCTGGTGGGAGACGCCAGTTTCATCACGGCCCATGCGGCGTCGAGTCTTGTGGCCATCACCGCGCTGACGTACCTGCATATTTTCCTGGGCGAGATGATTCCGAAAGCGCTCGCGCTGAGCCGCGCCGAAGCCACGGCGCGCGCGGTGTTCTGGCCGATGCGGATGCTGCTCCTCGCGTTGTATCCCATCGTGGTCGGCCTCGATGGGATCGGCGCGATGTGCCTGCGCCTGGTCGGCATCCGCCGGCAGCAGGATACGCACGAAGAGTCCTACTCGCCCGAAGAATTGCAGCTGATCGTGGAAGAGAGCGAGGCCGGTGGCGCCTTGCGCTCTGAGTCGGGTCGATTGGTGCGCGAACTCTTCGAGTTCGGAGACCTCACGGCTGGGGAGACGATGGTGCCGCGCGTCCGCGTGGTCGGCATTCCCGTCGGCGCTTCGTCGGAAGACCTGCGGCGTTTGCTCCTGGCACATCGCCACACGCGTTATCCGGTCTTCGACGGCGACCTCGACCACATCGTTGGCATGCTGCACGTGAAAGACCTCTTGCGGCGTCTCATCTCCAACGAGCAGATTTCCGCCGCCGACGTCCGTCCGCTGCCGGTGGTCCCCGAGACAGCAACACTCGACGCGGTGTTGACAACAATGGAGCGGACGCGGGCGCACATGGCTGTGGTGATTGATGAACACGGCGGCACGGCCGGCGTGTTGAGCCTGGAAGACCTGGCCGAAGAAGTGGTGGGTGAACTCGACGAGGGCACGCCGCAGGCGCCGAGGTTGGTCGCGTTGCCGGATGGGTCGGTCACTGTTTCAGGCCTGCTGCGTCTGGACGAACTCGGCCAGCACTTCCAGGTTGACCTTCAGCACGACGAGGTGGATAGCGTCAGCGGATTGGTCATGGCGTTGCTCGATCGCCCGCCTGTGGTGGGTGACGTGGTCGAATACGACCGTTTCGAGTTGAAGGTCTTGGCGGTCACCGGCCACGGCGCTCGGGAGGTGCAGGCGAGGTACGTCGGGTAAGAAATGAGCCAATGGGCTAATGGGCCAATGCGGCAGCAAGATCCCCCGTATAGATATCTGACGATTTGTGATCGCCATCGGGCTCATGACAGTGGCGCTCTACCTGAAGCGCACGAAGCTTTTGGTCGAACAGTTCAACGTGCTCAGTCCTGCGCCCGGCCTAATGGTGAACGGCGAACTGACGCTCGGCGAAAACATCGGAGACCTTGGCGGACTGTCGATTGTCTACAAGGCGTGGAAACTTTCGCTCAAGGGAAAAGCGTCGCCTGTGCTTGACGGATTCACGGACGACCAGCGCGTGGTCCTGGGTTGGGCGCAGGCCTGGCGGCTCAAAGCGCGTGAGCAGTACCTGCGTCAGCAGGTCATGGCAGACCCACTCGCGCCGGCCGAGTGTCGCGCGAATGCCCCGCTTGGCAATATCGCGGGCTGCTACGAGGCGTTCGGCGTGAAGGCCGGAGACAAGCTCTGCAGAGAGCCGGCCAAACGCGTCAAGATCTGGTAGAGGTGGGTGAATCGATAATCTGGTCCGCCTCCGCAGAGCGCTCGCTGGCTCGCCAGCCGTAGCCGCGAGCGCAGGGAGCGTCTGGCCAAGGCTGGCGGAGGGAGAGGGATTCGAACCCCCGGTACGGTTTACCGCACAACGGTTTTAAAGACCGCCGCCTTAAACCACTCGGCCATCCCTCCGCGCTCCGACAAGTGTAGCCCACAGGTTTTCCCGTAGTACGCTCAGGCCTGATGTCAACACTCAAGAAAGTTCTACGGGCCTTAGGCATGGCGGCCGCGCTCGCCGGAGTCGTTGGCGCGGTGTTGTATCAGTTCTTCGGACTCCGCGTGGTGGTCTACGGTGGAGGCGCTACTCGACTCGCCTTTGTGACGCCCACGCACGCCCAGGCCGAGGTCATTGAACGTCATCGTGTCGCACAGATGTCAACCACGCCCGCAGCGGCCGTGGCGCCTGTCGCGCCAGATACCGCAACCGTCGAGATACCGGTCACGGTGGCCACGGCGACGGCCCTCGACTGGTCCGACTTCCGAGGCCAGGCTCGGGACGGCCACTACACCACGCGGCCAATTCTGACGAGCTGGCCCAATGGCACCCTCTCGCCGGTGTGGAAACAGCCCGTCGGTGGCGGATACGCGTCGATGGTCACGGCCAAGGTCAACGATCTCGACCTCGCGTTTACCATCGAGCAACGCGGCAGTCAGGAAGTTGTCGTCGCATACAACGTCGCGAACGGCCGCGAGCAGTGGACCGCTAAGTGGTCCGCCGAGTTCAAAGAGCTTATGGGCGGTGACGGCCCGCGCGCTACGCCCACGTACTTCGATGGGGTCGTGTATGCGCAGGGCGCTGAAGGTGAAGTGCGCGCGCTCGATGCCGTCACCGGCCGCACCATCTGGCGCACGAACATGCTCACCGATGCGGGCGCGACCAACGTGCAGTGGGGCATGTCCGCGTCGCCGCTGATCGTGGACAACACCGTGGTGGTGCTGCCCGGCGGATCCAGCAATCACAGTGTGGCCGCGTATGACCATCGCACCGGGAAGCCGGTCTGGTCGGCGCTGAGCGATCGCCAGGCGTATGCCTCGCCAATGCTTGTGACCATCGATGGTGTGCGCCAGATCCTGGTGCTCAGCGCCTCGCGCCTGATGGGACTCGCACCCGGAAACGGGATGCTCCTCTGGGAGTTTCCGTGGGCCACGATGTACGACGTAAACGCGGGGCAACCCATCGTGATTGGGCGCAATCGCGTGTTTATCTCTTCAGGCTATGACAAGGGTGCGGCGGTGATTGAAGTCGCGATGACCGACGGCCGTGGCGCCGTGCGCGAGGTCTGGAAGAACAACCGGATGAAGAACCAGTTCAGCAGTTCAGTGCTGTATGAAGGTTACATCTACGGGCTCGACGGGAACATTCTGGCGTGTCTCGATGTGCAGACCGGCGACGTGAAATGGAAGGGCGGCCGGTATGGCTACGGCCAGATCGTGCTGGCGAGCGGCCACATCATCGTGCTGACCGAAGACGGGGACATGGCGCTGGTGCGTGCGACACCCGACAAGCATGTGGAGCTTGCAAGATTCCCTGTGCTCGACGGCAAGACGTGGAACCATCCGGCGTTTTCCGACGGCCGCCTGCTGGTACGCAATCTCAAAGAGATGGCGATGTTCGACTTGCGGCGATAGAGCGGCGTTATGCGAGCCACTATGTGAACTCGCCGACTGTCGCTTTCACCAGCCCAATATCCAGAATGGACAAGGGTGTCGCGCAGTGGGCACACACGGTGGCCCAGGCCAGATCGATCGGCGGCCCACAGTTGGAGCAGTTGACGCTTTGCGGGTTCTTGCGAAGTTCGTCGAGCTGCGTCGCCGATATCGGCCGGATGAAGTCTTTCTCGCGAAGAACGTTAACACACGTGATCAAGCGGCCGTGCTCTTCGGGACAGGGGCGGTATTCGAATGTCGACTGATGCTGCTGGTCGTGTGTCGTCACGAGCGGCTGACGGCACCGCGGGCACGCGGCAAGATTCGACACGAACGCCCGTGCGCGTGCTCCGGCGTCCCCCATAATCCGGAAGAGCCGCAGCACCGACGCTGGCGAGCGTTGCAGGCTCTCGTGTCGATCAAACCAGACGGCCTGGCACGCCTCGCAGGAGTCGATGGGCACCGGGCGGCCATAGTGTCCCTCGAGCACGAGCGACGTCATACCGGCGCGGCAAGTGGGACAGGTCGTGACGAGCGCCCCACAACCCGGATGCCGACCGCGCCTTCCGCCATCTCCAGCGGGTAGTTCACAAGCGTCCGCTGCCGGGGCCGGTTGTACTTGCCAAGAGGGTGCACGCCGCCGCAAATCTTGCATGCGGATGGCGCATCAATATTGTCGATCACATGTTTGGTCGGCGTCATCGCGCGCAGATACGCGAACACCGCGTTCAGTGCGTCGTCACTGAAGTTTCTGAATACAGTCCACGGCATGATCGGGTTCAATTCCCGGCTTGTCGCATGACCGGTGCGCATCACCCCGAGGAAGATGTTCTCGTCGTAGTGGGCAAGACCGGACGGATCGCTGGTCAGGTGAGAGCTGGACGACGAACGCTCACCGCGAGTGACCAGGTTTTCACCGCCGAACAGGCCTGGGTTCTTCGGCGTGTATCAGGAAGTGTGGTAGCCCGCGCCGTCGGCGAGAAGAGCCAGGTGCCGGCTTTTTGCGCCACATCATGCGGCGTCACGAGCGGCACCGGCGCCATCAAGAGCTCTGGCACATCCAGGTCCTTCGACTCGTCTTCGGGGATCTTTGTTTGAGGCAGGGAGCGGCGAATGGGTTTCAGTGATCGCAGGTAGGCGACCACCGCCTCAGCGTCGTCGTCAGGCAGGGCGCGGAACGACGAGTACCCCATCTGCGGATGCAGCATGCGGCCGTCGTAGCCGATGCCCTCGCGAATCGCGCGTAGCAACATGTCGTCCGTCCAACGGCCGATGCCGGTCTCGTTGGTCGGCGTCACATTGGCCGCCACCAGCCACGGCTTGCCGAGCCAGACCGCGCCCACGCCCTTCGTCGCTGGAATGGGCGGCGCGCCGGGTTTCGTCCAGTCGCGCTCGGAGTGACAGACAAAACACTGGAGGAGTTCTTCGGTCAGATACTGGCCGCGCGCCACTCGGTCGGGCGTTCGCGGCACCGTAACGTCGCACAAAGTCCGAGGGCAGTCGCAAGAAACACGGGGTATGACCAGCGCCAGTGTCTACCACGCGCCCTGACGGTTCAAGGCCTTCGTTTCCGCACGACGTTTCCGGCAACACTGCATCTAGAAACGACTTAAGATGCAAGCGATGCGACCCTCCCTATTTGGCCGGTTACTCCTTCTCCTGTTGGCCCTTGCCGTGGCTGGTTCAACGCTCTCCGCCCAGGAGGCTCGCAGGCGGTGGGAGCTGCAACGGCAGATTCGCCTCGACAAGTTCGAGCAAGTCCTGCCCAAGGCGATGCGGGCGCATGGCATCGACATGTGGATCGTCGCGGTGAAGGAAAACCACACAGACCCGCTTTGGGAGGACCTCGGACGAGGGTATGTGACGGGTATCGGCCACTACGTCTTCACCGACCGCGGCATGGCGCGCATCGAGCGTGCGGCTCTTGGGCCATCGGGCTACATGCTGCAACAGTCTGGCGCCTACGACATCTTCGGGCCGTCGTCGATGCTGCTGCAGTTCGTGCGCGCGCGCGACCCGAAACGCATCGGCGTGAACATGTCGCAGGAGATGGGCACAGCCGATGGTCTCTCTCACGCAATGCATCAGTCGCTGGTGACGACGCTGGGCGAACCGTACGCCTCACGGCTGGTCAGCGCCGAGCGCCTCGTCAGCGACTTCAGGTCGCACCGCGTAGCGGCTGAAATAGTCGCGTATGGCGAGGCGGCAGGACTAGCCGTGCAGTTGGCCGAGCGCGCACTTTCAAATGAAGTCATCACGCCGGGCAAGACATCGTTGGAAGAAGCCGCGTGGTGGCTGCAGGACCGCCTGCTCGAGCGCGGACTCGGCTCGTCATTCGACATGCCGTCGGTCTACGTCACCGGCCCTGAAGGGATCGTCGCCACGTCCAGTTCCTATATCGTCCAGCCGGGTGACGTGATCATGATCGACTGGGGTGTAGTGCTGATGAACATGGCCACCGATGTGAAACGTGTGGCCTACGTCCTCAAGCCGGGCGAGACGCGCCCACCCGCCAGCATCCAGGCGGCGTTCGACAAGGCGATGACGGTGCGTGACGCCGTGAAACCCGCGCTGCAGCCTGGACGAACGGCGACTGAGACGATGAAGGCGATCGATGCGGCACTTGTCGCCGCCGGGTTCGGCAGTATCGCGTTCAATCGTCCCAACGCCGATAGCAAGACGGACGTGGCCTACGGCTTTCATCCAGTTGGAAATGCCGGCCATGACGTTGGGCCATCCATGACTACGTGGCAGCCGTTCCAACAGACGTTCACGCTGCACCGGCAGCACATGTTTTCGTTTGAGTACTTCGCCTACTCCCCGATAGAAGAATGGGGAGGCAACAAACTCCGTGTGCCCATCGAAGACAGCGCCATTGTCATGGAAGGTGGCGTCCAGTTCCTCCACGCGGCCAACTATCGACTGCTGGTGATTCGGTAGCGGGCGTGATGACTTCAAGCTCGCGCATGTAGGGGCGCAGCACGGCTGGCACCACCACGCTGCCGTCGGCCTGCTGGTAGTTCTCGAGAATCGCGATGAGCGTGCGGCCCACAGCGAGGCCGGATCCATTCAGCGTGTGTGCCAGTTGCGCTTTGCCCGTCCCGTCGGGCCGGAAGCGAATCTGCGCACGGCGCGCCTGAAAGCTCTCGGTGTTTGAACACGACGAGATCTCGCGGAACGCATTCTGGCTCGGCAACCACACCTCGATGTCGTACGTCTTCGCCGAAGCGAATCCCATGTCCCCAGTGCAAAGCAACATGCGCCGGTAACAGAGCCCAAGCCGTTCGAGCACTGTTTCGGCATTTCGCGTGAGGGCCTCCAGTTCATCATGCGACTGCTCGGGCGTTGTGAATGTCACAAGCTCGACCTTGTCGAACTGATGCTGACGGATGAGGCCGCGCACGTCAGCGCCATACGAACCGGCCTCACTCCTGAAACACGGGGTGTAGGCCGTGTACTTCAACGGCAACATCCGCCCGTCCAGAATTTCTTCGCGATGCAGGTTCGTGAGAGGCACTTCGGCCGTCGGAATCAGGAACAGGTCCCAATCACCTGCGATCTTGAACAGATCCTGCTCAAACTTCGGGATGTTTCCGGTGCCCGTCAACGCCTGACGATTGACCAGGAACGGCGGCTCCACCTCGCGATACCCGTGCTCGACCGTGTGCAGATCGAGCATGAAATTGATAAGAGCCCGCGCGAGCGTAGCGCCCGCCCCCATCAACACAGAAAACCGAGCGCCGGACATCCGGGTGGCCCGCTCGAAATCCAGAATCCCCAGCGCGGCACCCAGGTCCCAATGCGGCTTGGGCGTGAACGCCATCGCCGGCGCCGTTCCCCACGTGCGCACTTCGACGTTGTCTGCCGCGGACGCACCCAGCGGCACGCTCTCGTGCGGCAGGTTCGGCAACGTCAGCAAGAGCTCGTCGCGCTTCGCCTCAATCGTCGCCAACTCGGCTTCCAGCTCCTTGATGCGGCCGCCGCGTGCCTTGTTCGCGGCAAACACCGCACTCGGGTCCTCGCCCGCTTTCTTCGCACGCGCGACGGCTTCTCCCGACGCGTTCTGGTCGCGCTTGAGCCCCTCGACCTCAGGAAGCAGTCGACGCCGCTCAGACTCCAGGCCGGCAAGCGCAGCAAGGTCGGCGGTCGGGTCAAGCCTCCTGCTACGCAAACGAGCCGCGACCAGCTCTGGATTGTCTCGGACAAAGGCGGGGTCCAGCATCTAGCCATGCTATACCGCCCGGTCGCGCCGGTGCGATACGATGCTGAGAATGCCTTTTAGTATTCGTAAAGCCGTTTTTCCGGCCGCTGGGCTGGGCATCCGCTTCCTGCCGGCCACTAAGGCGCAGCCCAAGGAAATGCTGCCCCTCGTAGATAAACCGATCATCCAGTACGGGGTGGAAGAAGCGATCGCTTCCGGCGTCGAAAACATGATCATCGTCACCGGCCGAGGTAAAAATGCCATTGAGGATCACTTCGATGTGGCCTTTGAGCTCGAAGCGTTTCTCACCGCCCGCGGGAAAGCCGAGTTGCTGGCAGAGATCCGGAAGGTCTCGGACCTGATCAACGTCGCGTACGTCCGCCAGGGGGAGCCCCGGGGCCTGGGCCATGCCGTGCTGATGGCTGAGCCCCTCGTGGGCGACGAATCATTTGCCGTCATCCTAGCCGACGATGTGATTGATGCGACACCGCCGGCGCTGGCTCAAATGATTAAGGTGCACGAAGAGGTAGAAGGCCCGGTGATTCTGGTTGAACGCGTGCGGCCGGAAGATATTTCGAACTACGGCGTGATTGCGGCCGACCCGATACGGCCCGGTGTCTACCGGGTCACGGACATGGTGGAAAAGCCGCCGCGCGAACAGGCCCCGTCGAACCTGGCTATCATCGGCCGGTACATCCTCACGCCCGACATCTTCGGCGCCCTGCGCGCCACGAGGGAGGACCACAGCGGTGAAATCCAACTGACGAACGGGTTGAAACACCTGCTCAAGGACCGGCCCGTGTACGCGTGCGAAGTCACCGGCGTCCGGCACGACACGGGGAACAAGCTGGGCTTCCTGAAAGCGGTGGTCTACTTCGCGATGCAACGGCCGGAACTGGCCGGCCCGCTACGTGAGTATTTGAAGACCGTCACGTAGCGCTGAAGGCCGAAGGGTTCGGACGGAGCTCGGGCTGGCTCTCACGCCCGAGAGTCCGTCTTATAGTGCTGGCTTGGCGGCTGAGTCTGGCTTGGTCTTGGTCTCAGTCTTGGTCTCAGTCTTGGTCTCAGTCTTGGTCTCAGTCTTGGTCTCGGTTTTTGTCTCTGACTGCGTGTCGGACTTGCCGTCGGCCGACGCGTCCTTCTTCTTCGCATCGGACTTCGCGTCAGCGCTCGCCTCAGATGTGGCCGCCGCAGTCTTCGAGTCGCCGGTGGCGCCAGGCTTCGCGTAGTCGGTGACGTACCAACCCTTGCCCTTAAACTGGATGGCGGGTGAGGAGATCAACTTCGTGATGTGTCCGCCACACACGCCGCAGGGGTCTTCCAACGGTGGGTCGGAAAACTTCCGGATCCGCTCGAAGCGATGGCCGCACGCGTCACACTGGTATTCGTAAAGAGGCATCTGGTCTCCTCGGACGACCCCTGATTATAGATACACTTGCTACAGAGACCATGGCCGGCAAACTTTATGTCGTCGCCACACCTATCGGGAACCTCGAAGACCTGACCTTCCGGGCTCTTCGAATTCTCAGGGAGGTTGACCTGATCGCCGCCGAAGATACCCGGCGGACCTCAAAGCTTCTAGCGCACTACGACGTGCGGAAGCCCCTGGTCAGCTTGCACGAACACAACGAACACCGGGAGTCACCGCACCTTATCGAGAAACTCCAGTCTGGCCTGGCGGTGGCTTTGGTCTCAGACGCCGGAACTCCGACCATCGCCGACCCCGGGTATCACCTGGTGGCGGCAGCGCGGGCGGCAGGCCTCACGGTGGTGCCCATCCCAGGAGCGAGTGCAGTGGCGGCGGCGCTCTCCGTCTCGGGGCAGCCCGCCGACCAGTTTGCCTTTCTGGGGTTCCCGCCATCGGGAGGCGCGGCGCGGGATCGCTGGTTTGATCGGTTGGCGAACGAGCCAACAACCGCGGTGTTCTATGAATCACCACATCGGATCTCACGGACGCTTGCCGAGGTCGCAGAATATGTGGTCAAACGACAGATTATTGTCGCCAGAGAGCTGACTAAGCTCAATGAAACTTTGGTCATATGGGATAATAAAAGTCCGATCAGGCAACAGGGTGAGTTTGTAGTGGTCGTTGGACCCGCCGATCAGGCTGACCTGGTGGAACCAGATGCCTTTCCTGTGACTTCTTTTGTTGGTCAAATAACTAAATTAATGGGTTTTGACGAGGAAGCTGCGGTCAAACTGGCCGCCGCCCACTTCGAGATCCCTGCCGCCAAGGTCCATAAGTTCCTGAAAAAAGCCCGAATCCTCGCCAAGCGCTTAAGTGATAATCACGGAGGATGATCGGTCTCCACGTCGTTATCCTCGCCGCCGGCAAGGGCACGAGGATGAAATCCGAAACGCCAAAGGTGCTGCATCCGCTGGCAGGCCGACCGGTAATCGAGCATGTGCTGGCGACCGTTGACCACCTTGAAACGGCCTCAATAACCCTGGTTGTCGGCCACGGATCGGACATGGTCAGGGCTGCGCTGGCCAACCGCCCGAACCTCCAGTGCGTGGTTCAGTCGCCCCAGTTGGGCACGGGACATGCCCTGCTACAGGCCGAACCGGTGTTGAAGGGTCTAAGGGGCGATGTCCTGCTGCTTTACGCAGACGTCCCCCTCCTGGAGCCGGGCACTCTGCTGCGGTTGCTCGAGGCGCATCGGGGGGCCAAGGCCGCAATGACGGTGCTCACCGCCGAACTGGCTGACCCCTACGGGTACGGCCGCATCGTGCGTGGCGCCGACGGCCGCATAGAGCGGATCATCGAGGAACGCGACGCGTCGCCGGAACAGCGGGCGATCAAGGAGTTCAACAGCGGGATCTATGCCCTGTCGTTGCGGCAGTTGTTCAATAACCTGAACGATCTGGCCACGGACAACGCCCAGGGCGAGTACTACCTGACGGATTTAGTCGCCATGTACCGGCAGAAGAAGCTGCGCGTGGAAAGCCTGTGCCTGGAAAGCGCGGACGAGCTGCGGGGCGTCAACAGCCGGCAGGACCTGGCCGACTTGTCGCTGATCGTCCGTCAGCGAAAGAACCGGCTGCTTCTGCTTGGCGGCGTGACGATGGAAGACCCCGCCACCACTTACATCGATGCAGACGTCATTGTCGGTGCCGATTCGGTTCTGGGCCCAGGCGTGCGGCTTGAGGGCCGGACGGCCATTGGCAAGCGTTGCCGCATTCATGCGGGCAGCCGTCTCACCAACGTTGCTGTGGAAGACGACGTGGTGGTTTTCGATTACAGCGTGATTGTTGACTCCAGGGTCGGCCAGGGCGCGCAGATCGGCCCAATGGCGCACGTCAGGCCGCAGTCGGTCGTCGGACCTTCAGCACGCGTCGGCAATTTCGTGGAACTCAAAAAGACGACCCTGGGTAAGGGGTCGAAGGCGAGCCACTTATCGTACCTGGGCGACGCCACGATCGGCGACGGTGTGAACATCGGCGCCGGCACGATCACATGCAATTACGACGGCGAGAAGAAACACACGACGGTCATTGAAGACCAGGTGTTCATCGGCAGTGATTCGCAGCTCATCGCACCTGTGACTATCGGCAAGGGCGCGTACGTGGGCGCCGGGTCGTCGATCACATCTGATGTGCCGGCAGGCGCCCTGGCCATTGCGCGCGCTCAACAGGTGGTCAAGCCCGGGTGGGCCACCAAACGTAAGGCCAGCCGCCCCGCCACCAAGAGCGACCACTAACGTCCATGTGCGGCATTGTGGGCTACGTCGGCGCGAAACCTCCGCTGCCGATTCTCGTTGAGGGACTGCGCAAGCTGGAGTACCGCGGCTACGACTCAGCAGGCGTCGCCCTTGTGCGCAACGGTCGGCTGGAAGTCCGTCGGAGCGCGGGTAAACTGTCGCACCTCGAGGACGTGTTGGCCGCTCACCCGATCCAGGGCGAGTACGGCATTGGCCATACGCGGTGGGCAACTCACGGTCGGCCCACTGAAGAGAATGCCCATCCCCACCGTGACTGCTCCGGGAAGATCGTGGTGGTCCACAACGGCATCATCGAAAACTACCTCCAGCTCAAGCGCTCGTTGGTGGCCCAGGGCCACACGTTCATCACGGAAACCGACACCGAGGTGGTGGCGCACCTGGTCGAGAGGGAATCACGAGACGACGGGTTCGTTGCGGCGGTGCGCCGTGCACTCAGCCAACTGCGGGGCCTGTTCGCACTGGTGCTGATTTCCGCCGACGCGCCAGACACCATCGTAGCGGTCCGCAACGGCCCGCCTGTGATTGTGGGTCTGGGCGAGGATGAGTACTTCGTGGCGTCGGATGTCACGGCCATCCTGAGCCACACACGGCAAGTGGTTCTTCTGGACGACCTCCAGATGGTGGTGGTGACCAAAGCCGGCCCAGTGTTCTCGACGTTTGACGGCGTCCCCGTGGCGCGCGAGGCGCAGACCATCAACTGGGACCCCGCAATGGCCGAAAAGGCTGGTTATGCCCATTTCATGCTTAAGGAGATCCACGAACAGCCGTGGGCGGTGCGCGAAACGGTACTCGGCCGTGCATCAGTCGAGTCCAACCGGGTGTTCCTGGACGAAATGCACATTGACGCCGACGCCCTCCGCGCAATCGATCGCGTCGTGGTGCTCGCCTGCGGCACGTCCTGGCACGCGGCGCTTGTCGGCAAGTTTCTGATCGAAGATCTGGCCCGCCTACCCGTGGAGGTGGACTATGGCTCCGAATACCGCTATCGCGATCCCTTCGTAGACTCCCGAACCCTCGCCATTGTCATCACGCAGTCGGGCGAGACGGCCGACACGCTGGCGGCGCTGCGTGAGGCCAGGCAGAAGGGCGCGCGCAGCATCGCGATCTGCAACGTCGTGGGCAGCATGGTGACGCGCGAGGCCGAGGGCACCGTCTATACACACGCGGGCCCTGAAATCGGCGTGGCGTCCACCAAGGCGTTTACGGCACAACTAGTGGCGCTGCAGATGCTGGCGGTCCACCTCGCCCAGGTGCGTGGCTTGCTCGTCGACGAACGGGCGAGACAATTGCTGGAGGGTCTAGACCAGTTGCCGGTGCAGATCGAAGAGACGCTCAAGTCCAACAGCGCTATTGAGGCGTTGGCCGATCGCCTATCCCACAAACGTGACTTTCTCTACTTAGGACGTGGCATCAACTATCCCATCGCGCTCGAGGGCGCGTTGAAGCTCAAGGAGATTTCGTACATCCACGCGGAAGGGTATCCGGCAGGAGAGATGAAACACGGCCCAATCGCGCTGATTGACGAAGACCTGCCGATTGTTGCGCTGGCGCCAGACGACCACGTCTTCGAAAAGATGGTGGGCAACATCCAGGAAGCCAAGGCCCGCGGGGGTCAGGTGACCGTGGTCACCAACGTGTCGCACGCACGCGCGTTTGATGAAATCCTAGACCCGGTCATCGACGTGGTGCTGACGGTACCAGACGCTGATCCCCTTTTGATGCCGATTCTCCTGACGGTTCCACTGCAGCTTCTCGCGTACCACATTGCGGTGCGGCGCGGATGCGACGTCGACCAACCGAGAAACCTCGCCAAAAGTGTCACGGTCGAGTAACTAAGTACCTCAGCACATCGCCTTCCGGATCTTCGCTCAAGCTGGCCAACGCTGGCGTTCACCAGCGGCGGCCCATGATGGCACCGGCCGCCGTCTGGTGCAACGCGTGTTAGGCCGCGCCTTGCGACTTGGCCCAGCGCACGCTCGGTCGACGGCCGGTGGCGGCGCAGTCCTTCAAATAGGAATTGATGAGCGTCTGGTAACCGATACCCGTTTCTTCCGCCAACTCGCGAAAGTAGCCGATCGTCGCTTCATCGAGGCGGATCGTGACCGCCCGCTTCAGCTGTTTCGCGAACGGATTCGGCCTGGAGTTGGTGAAGTCGTACTGTTTTCTCATGGTCGCGCCTTCTGGTTGTAGAGCGTTCGCTCTTGGGGCGCAGCCTTGCGAGCGGAGATGATCCGGATCCTGGCTTCCCGATCGCGATAGGCATACACCACGACAAGCAAGCGCGGTTTCGCGCTCATCCCCAGCAGGATGAACCGATCCTCGTCGTCGGAATGGTCTGGATCGTCGATGATGCGGGCACGTTCGTCAGAGAACGCCGACTGGGCCTCGTCGAATGACACGCCGTGTTTCTTGGCGTTCGACCCAGCCTTGGTCTCATCCCAGACAAATTCGAGTTCAGCCATCCCTGAACTCTAAGTATGCACGATGTATTGACAACAGGCAACCGTGCCAGCAGTTCCTAGCGGCCGAACCGACGCCAAATCAGCCGCGCGCCGCCAAGCGTCACGCGGCGCGTCGGCTGCATTTGGAGGTTAGCCGGCCATTGCGGCCGATGCACTTCACCTCGCACATCCGCTGAAGTCCAGAATGCGGGCGTACTGGGTCGGGGGAAC
>SYFT01000016.1 GCA_005799825.1 Acidobacteriota bacterium
GGCCAATACCAGCACTGCGAACCGCCACCTCGCCGACGGCGGTCTGATGGCCAGTAAGCCGTACATCGCCACCGGCAAGTACATCGCCAGGATGAGTCCGTACTGTAAAGGCTGCCGCTATGACCCGGCCCTGCGCACAGGCGCGACGGCCTGTCCGTTCACCACGCTCTACTGGGATTACCTGATGCGCCACGAGGCCACGCTCTCGCGTAATCCACGCATGTCGCTGCAGGTGAAGAACCTGGCGCGACTTGACGCCGCCGAGCGGCAGGCGGTGGCGGAGCTGGCCGGTCGCCATCGACGCGTTTCCGTATAATCGTCTCGGGGCTCGTGCTGGAGGCGTGCCTCTTCGCGCCGCGGTCAGACCGCAGGCCGCAGACGAAGGAAGGAATTCATGGACGATCGCAGGTGTCTGGTCATCGGCGCAGCGGGGGGGATCGGTCGTAGCCTTGTTGAGCTGCTCCATCGTGACGGCTGGTCTTTGGTGCTCGCGGGCAGAACACTGGACTCGCTCTCTGAGGTGGCCGCAACATGCGGGGCGCAGACGACGTGCGTGGACGCGCGGGACTTTGACGCGGTAGACGCCCTGTTCCAAGCCCACCCGGGCATCACTGGCGCGGTGAATCTGGCCGGGTCGATCCTGCTCAAGCCCGCGCACCTGACAACGGCGCAGGACTTTGACGAGACCATCGGGCTGAATCTTCGGACGGCATTTGCGCTCGTGAAGACGGCGGGCAGGCACATGAAGAGCAGAGGCGGCAGTGTGGTCTTGCTGTCGTCGTGCGCGGCGACGATCGGCCTGCCCAATCACGACGCGATCGCCGCGGCCAAGGCTGGCGTGGAGGGGTTGATGCGTGCTGCGGCGGCGACGTACGCCGGGGTCGGCATCCGCGTCAACGCGGTGGCGCCGCGGCTCGTCGCCACCCCCATGGCCCGGCGGATCACCGAGAACGAGGCTGCGCTGAAGGCATCGGCGGCGATGCATCCGCTGGGACGCATCGGGCAGCCAGCAGAGGTTGCTCGTGCCATCGCGTTCCTGCTGAGCCCTGACAATTCCTGGATCACAGGACAGGTGCTGGGTGTGGATGGGGGGTTGGCCCACGTACGGGGGCGGTGACGCACACCGTGCGCTCATTTGTTTCTGCGGAACGGGAACCCGTATAATCGCGAATGGAGGTACCCCATGTTTAGACGCAGCGACTATTTCGTTCTCGCAGCTGCATTCATTTCTTTCCTCTTCTCGGTCGGGTTGTGGTTCGCGGGGCATCGCGACGAGGGGCTATTCGTTGGCATCTGGGTGCCGTCAATCCTCTCCTTCGGAGGTTTTGTGCGACAGGCCACACGTTCACGGGAGAAATGAAGTGTCGCCGCTATGGATTTTCCTGGTTGGCCTTTTCGCTTCTGGTTTGTGTGTAGTGTTTCTGGTCTTCTCGGCGAGGGACTTGCGTCGGCTCGCTCAGGAGTCAGACGATCGGGCGAGTCATAAGAACGATTGATCAGCTCCGCCTGGCTGACATCATCCGGCAACGGTCGCTACAGAACTTCACCTCGTCCCACACGCGCTCCCACTTCTTGCGCCATGTGAAAAGACGGCCGCAGGCGGCGCAGCGCTTCTCGGGCAGGTGCTGTTTCTTCACGCCTTTCATGGCTCTTGCGACGAGGCGCCGTGAGCAAACTGCAGTGGGATCCCTTCGCGCGCGCCGCACATGGCTCGACCGTCGGTTGATAAACCGCTACGGACCCACCGTCGTGATCGCAGCCCTGGGGTGTCCCAGCGCGACCCAGACAATGAACAGGTTGACGCACATCAGCAGCAGGGCCGGAAGTGTCTGTGCGAGTGAGTCGAGCACGCGGAAGCGGGTCGCCACACCCACCGACATCATCAGAGCCAGGCCTCCCGCGCTGAGCGGCACAAGAGGCGGCCAGAATTGGCCGACGATCAGGCCACCGGCACCGAGCACCTCGAGGGTGCCCACGAGCGTCCGGAGTCGACTGAGGCCGAATCGCTCGAAGTCACGCCTCATGCCCTGGAAATACAGACAGCCGATGCCATAAAAAAGGAACACCGAGGACGACACGACAATCGAGGCATAATACAGCGCCATCACGATTGGTCGGCCTTAAAGCGGCGGGATTGGTCGCCGGTCTGGTCAGTCATTGGAGGAGCATAGTCATGGAATGGTTGTCACTACCGAATCTACTTCAAATCATCGTCGGACTGGGGCTGTTGAATGTCTGGCTGGTGCGCGGGCGATCCTCCACGTCCTATCGCGGCGGTGCCGCGCAGACGTTGCAGGAAGAGTTTGCCACGTACGGCCTTCCCGGGGTCGCCTTTTATCTCGTGGGCGCGCTCAAGACCGGCGCTGCCGTGGTCCTGTTGGCTGGCGTCTGGATAGCGCTTCCGGTTCGCGAGGCCGCCGGCCTCATTGCCGTGCTCATGCTTGGCGCGATTGTCATGCACCTCAAGGTCGGCGACCCGGTGATGAAATCACTCCCCGCCGCGCTGATGCTCGCGATGAGCGCCGCGATCGTCGCTCTGCGCTAGTCATCCGAGCCTCGGATAGCGGACCGCGCTTCGCCTGGCTGCCCTCGTGACGATCGCCGCGGAGTACGACCGCTTCGCTGACATCTACGCCGTGTGGACCGAGACGGCGGCCTCCTCACGCGCCAACCTGGCGTTCTACGTGGACGCCTATCTGGCGGTGGAAGGCCTCGTGGTCGAACTGGGCGTCGGCGACGGCCGAATCGCCGTGCAGGCCGCCAGGCGGGGACGGGATATCATCGGGGTCGACCTGTCTGCGGCGATGCTCGCCCGGTGCCGCCGCCGCGCCGAGGAGGCGGGCGTGCTCCACCGGCTCACGCTCATCCACGCCGACTTCCGAGACTTCCAGCTCGAAGCACCCGCCAGCCTCATCGCGCTGCCCTACCACAGCCTCGGCCACCTGCTGACCCTGGACGACAAGCGCCAGGCCCTGACCCATGTCTACTCACAACTCCGGCCCGGCGGGCTCTTCATCTTCGACGACTTCCTGATGACGCCGGCCCTGGTGGATCACATGCGGCGGGTCCAACTGCGTGCCGAGTACCGGTCACCCGCTGGCGTGGAGACGCTGCTGTGGGTCACGTCCCTGGTGAACGAAGCGTCTCAGGTCATCAGGGTGGTGACGTGGGAAGACGAAGCAGACGCGGAAGGTTTGCTGACCCGGAGGCGCTACCGCCGGCTGAGTCTCAGCTGGCTTGAGCCGGCACAGGCGCGGAGCCTGCTTGTCGAAGTCGGCTTCGAGGTTGAGGCCTGTTTCGGAGACTTGGCGCGCACGCCGTTCTCTCCTGACACCGCCCATGAGCAGGTGTGGATCGCGCGCAAGCCTGGCTGAGCCCCTCCCACGGTAGTATGAGCCCGGCCGCGAGCGCCATCCGGATGTGCGGAGGTGATGACGGCAGTGGGAGCACACCGATGAAGATCCGCCGGCGCGACTTTCTCGGAGGAACGATCGCGGCCGGCGCCGCCGGCGTTATGGGCGTGTTCGGCGCCGTTCGCCGCGCGTCTGCTGCCGAGGCACAGGCCGCTATTCTCCCAATCGACCCGCGTTGCGAGGGTCTCCGGACGCCTCTCGGCATCGATGCTGCCGCCCCCCGCCTGAGCTGGCGTTTGGCATCCGGTAATGCCGCCGCCAGGCACCAGCGGCAGTCTGCGTATCAGATTTTGGTAGCGGGCAGTGTGGCAGGCCTGGCGGCCAATCGCGGCGACCTGTGGGACAGCGGCAGGGTTGAATCCGCCGAACACCTCCACATCGCCTATCAGGGCAGGCCGCTTGTGAGCGCCGAGCGGGGCCATTGGAAAGTGCGCGTCTGGGACCAGAACGGCCGGTCGACGCCATTCAGCCAGCCGAGCTGGTGGGAGATGGGGCTGCTGCTGCCGGCCGACTGGGAAGGCCGATGGATCGACGACGGCACGCCTCTGCCTGAGCGGGATGAGCATTTCTATCAGGACGATCCCGCCCCGCTCCTTCGCAGGACGTTTGAGGTTCGCGCCGGTGTGCGCCGCGCGCGACTGTATGCCGCGGGGCTGGGCTACTACGAACTTCGCTGCAACGGCGAGAAGGTATCGGACCATGCGCTGGACCCGGCGTGGACCAGTTACGGAAAGCGCGTCCTGTACACAACCCACGATGTCACCGCGCTGCTCAAAGGTGGCCCCAACGCGTTGGCCGTCATGCTGGGCAATGGCTGGTTCAACCCGTTGCCGCTCCGCATGTGGGGACGCATCAACCTGCGCGATCACGTCCCGGTGGGAAGGCCCCGCCTGATCGCCCAGTTGAACATCGACTACGAAGATGGGACGACGCAGTCCGTGGCCAGCGACGAGAGCTGGCGCGTCGCCACTGGTCCGGTGGTGCGCAATAGCGTGTACCTGGGGGAGGTGTACGACGCACGCCGGGAGCAGTCAGGGTGGGATCGGCCGGGCTTTGACGATTCCGTCTGGGCCCGCGCCTCGCTGGCGGCCCGGTCACGTGCAGGCGAAGAAGGGCCGTCGCCTCTCCTCGGGGCGTTGCGCAGCCAGATGGTGCCTCCGATCCGCGTGACGGCCACGCTTCGGCCAACGGCGGTCACGGAAGTCCGGCCCGGCATGTTCATCTTTGACATGGGGCAGAACTTCGCCGGCTGGGCACGCCTGCGCGTCGAGGGCCCGCGCGGTTCGACCGTCAAGATGAGGATGGGCGAACTGCTCAGTCCCGACGGCACCCTGAACGTGATGACATCGGTGGCCGGTCAGATCAAGGGGCGGAACAGGGACGGCACGCCACGCGGCGGTCCGGGCGCACCTGATGTCGCCTGGCAGTCCAACGAATACACGCTCCGCGGGTCGGGACCTGAAGTCTACACGCCACGATTCACCTTTCACGGATTTCGCTTCGTCGAGGTCACCGGCTTTCCGGGAACTCCGACGCTCGATGCCATCGAAGGGCTTCGGCTCAATACGGCGGTCGAGTCAGCCGGCGCGTTCACGTGCTCCAACGACCTCGTCAACCGCATTCAGACGATGGTGCAGTGGACGCTGCTAAGCAACATCTTCAGTGTGCAGTCGGATTGCCCGGCGCGCGAGAAGTTCCAGTACGGAGGCGACATTGTCGCCAGCAGCGAGATGGCGATCCTGAACCACGACATGGCGACCTTCTACGCCAAAACCGTCGAGGACCACCAGGACGCCGCGAGTGGTCCCGGATGGTTCACTGAGACAGCTCCGTTCGTCGGCATTTCAGCGGCTGGCTACGACCCGGCCGCCGGGCCCATCGGCTGGGGGCTGGCGCACCCTCTGCTGGTCGTACAGTTGTTCCAGTATTACGGCAACGCTCGCATCGTGCAGCAGCAGTACGAAGCGGCGCGACGCTGGGTCGAACTGCTCACCGACAACGCGGACGGTTACATTGTCGACCGCTGTATCGGCGATCACGAGAGTCTCGACCCCAAGCCCATCGCGCTGATGGCGACCGCCCATTTTTTTCAGGCGGCGCGGTTGGTGGAGCGTCTGGCGCGAGTGCTTGGTCGCGCGCAGGATGCCACGCGTTATGCCACCCTGGCCCAGCGGATCCGGGACGCCTTCATCGACCGTTTCCTTGTCCCCGGCACCGGGCGGTTTGATACCGGCACGCAAGCGTGCCAGGCGACAGCCTTGTACATGGGCCTGGTGCCTGACGCCGAACGTGCCGCAGCCATTCGCGCCATGGTGGACCGCGTGCTGGTCGATCACAATGGCCATATCGCCACCGGGATTTTTGGAACCAAGTACCTGCTCGACAGCCTGACTGAGACGGGTCATGCCGACGTCGCCTATACGATGGTTACGCAGAAGACATTTCCCGGTTGGGGGCACATGCTGGCCCAGGGAGCCACAACCCTGTGGGAGCACTGGGAGTACAGCGACAACACCTACTCCCACAACCATCCCATGTTCGGCTCGGTCAGCGAGTGGTTCTTCAAAGGGTTGGGTGGCATCAAGCCGCATCCGGATGCCGCGGGGTTTGATCGCATTCTGATCGAGCCGCACGTCGTAGGTGATCTGACTTGGGCGCAGGCGCGCTACGACTCCGTTCGCGGCCCCATCACGAGTCACTGGCGCATCAGTGGCGACCGGCTGAGCCTCGAGATCGAGGTGCCGATCAATGCCACGGCGATCGTCCGCGTGCCGACGCGAGATCCGTCGTCGGTCACCGAAGGCGGGCGGCCGGCACCGGCCGCGACAGGCGTCACACCCCTGCCGGCGGATTCGCTGGGAGGCGCGCGGTTCGAGGTCGGCTCCGGCCGGTATGTGTTCTCGGCGGTTGCGCCACGGTGACCCTGCGCTCGATTCGCGCGAGCGACTGACAAGGGTCGTGATGTTCGAGAGAGACCCATTGTCCTGGCTCTCCTGCGAGCGGAGCGACGGGTGTCTCGGGCACACGCCTCACACGTGAGAGTGGGATTGGGACGACTCAGCGAGTGCCACGGCGATCAAGCCCACAAGCAGAATCCCGAGGGCGACGAGAGGATTCCGGCCGACCGGCGTCACGAACGCCGCACAGAGGAGGGTGAGGATCACCCGCGGCACCGGCAGGCGGCCGGTCGCCCGCCATAGCGCGCCGCCGGTGCCGCCGGTGCCGCCGGTGCCGCCGACAAACAGCATAAAGCCGCCAGCCAGAGCCAGCCGCGTGTCTGCCACAAGCGTTACATCGGGATGCGCGAGCACGACCTCGGTGGCCGCAGCCATCGCGTACTCGAGCGTGTCACGCACATGCCGCCGGATCAAGGGCCAAGGGTTCTACCTGCAGATCAGCGTCCAGAGCGCGGCCGACGTTGACGCGGCCGCCGCGCGCATCAAGGCGTCGGGTGGAACGCTGATCGATGAACCCGCAGATCGGTATTGGAGCGCGCGCATATTCCAGTTCCGCGATCCCGACGGATTCAAGATGGGCATCTCTACGCCGCGGGCACAGTAGCGCGCCAGGGCCGAACGGATCGCCCAGGACGCTAAGTGTCCAGGCGAGCCTCTGCCCTTTGCTACGGACCCGGCTTTCCACGCGCCGGGGGCCGCACCGCGATTGGTCCGGGAACCAGTAAAATGCGCCGATGCGACTGAGTCGTAAGATCGAAGCCATTGACCTGCACGCGGCCGGCGAACCAGGGCGCGTCATCGTGGGCGGCGTGCTCGACGTGCCGGGCACCACGATGTTCGAAAAGATGACGTGGCTGCAGACACACGGCGACGACCTGCGGCTGCGGATGCTGCGCGAACCACGCGGCTATCCCGCTGCCAACTGCAACCTGATCCTGCCCGCCACCCACCCCGACGCCCAGGCCGGCTACGTGATCATGGAACAGGTGGAATATCCGGGCATGTCAGGTACCAACACGATTTGCGTGGTGACCGCCCTGCTCGAAACCGGCATGCTGCCGATGACCGAACCAGCCACCGACGTGGTGCTTGAATCGCCCGCCGGCCTGATCCGCGTACACGCCTCTTGCGCCGACGGCAAGGTGCGTGGCGTGACGTTCACCAACGTTCCGGCGTTTGCCACTCACCTCGACCGGCTGATCGAAGTGCCGCACCTGGGCACGGTGACGGTCGATGTCGCTTACGGAGGCATGTTCTACGTGATTGCCGAGGCCGCACAATTCGGCTTCCGGTTGACGCCCGACGAAGGCGCCGACATCACGCGCACGACCGAAATGATCAAAGCCGCCGCCGCCGAACAACTCCCCGTCGTCCATCCCGAACAACCGGGATTCACGGGCATCACGATCGGACAACTATCAGGCCCACCCCACGACGCGGGCAACTCGAGCCGGAATGCGGTCACGGTGTCGACCGGCACGCTCGACTGGAACAAACCGTCCACCTGGACCGGTGTGATCGATCGATCGCCCTGCGGTACAGGCACATCGGCCAGGATGGCCATCCTGCACGCCAAAGGCCAACTGGGCCTGCACGAAGACTTCCGCCACGAGGGCATCCTCGGCACCGTGTTTACCGGACGCCTGATCAAAGAAACAACGGTCGGCACCGGCCCGCAGGCCCACACCGCGGTCGTGCCCACAATCACGGGCACAGCCTGGATCACAGGGTTCGCGTCGTACGTGGTCGATCCGGAAGATCCATTTCCGAATGGGTACACCGTGGGAGACATCTGGTGACGCGCCGGCACGCGAGTTCGCCCACCACGCCCAGAGGCCTGTCGGTGCGGCTATGATGCGCCCATGAAACTACTTCACATGCGCTCCCTCCTGGCTCTTGTCGTCATCGTTGTCGTGGCCAGTGGTGGCGTAGCCGCACAGCAATCGGGCTTTACGCGCACCCTCCTTCAAGACCAGGACCTTTCCATCGCAGGGCAGCATGTCGTCCAGGCGCGTGCAGAGTTCCAGCCTGGGGTGGGGTCCGGCCGGCACACGCACCCCGGCGAAGAAATTGCCTATATTCTTGAAGGGCAGGTGGAGGTGGCGATCGACGGGCGGCCGCCGATCACGGTCAAGGCCGGCGAGCCGTTCTTTGTTCCGGCCGGCGTGGTTCACGAGGGGCGCAATACAGGGACGGTGGTTGCCAGGGTTCTGGCCACCTACGTCGTGGAAAAAGGTAAACCCGTCTCTGCGCCGGCGAAGTAGTTTGGGCACGGCCGCACCGTCGCTGCTTCAGCGAGAAGCCGTGCCCGGGGCTGACAGGGACTTCGGCCAGTTGACCATCACCGCCAGCGTGTTCGCAAACAAGTTGGTCTCTTCACCGATGCGATAGGTGAAGAATCGCCCGCGGGCATCCACGTCGGGTGAGTAGACCACGGTCATGGTGCCGTGCAAGGCCGGCTTGAACAGCCGCTCGAGCAGCCCGAACTCGATGCCTGAAGCGTTGGCGCGGACGGCAGCGGTCACGACCCACCCGTCCAAATCGAGATAGAACAACTCTTGGCCGTCGCGACTCCAGCGTGGAGCGGACCCGTCGGACGTCATTACGCGCCTTGTAGACCTCGCCCATGCTTCCGGCACCAAGCGCCGCGATGATTTCGTAGGGATCGAGTCGACTACTGATCCCCAGACATGAATGGGCGGAGTTTACTGCAGCCTTGCAGCAGAACTTCGACTAGACTGACGCTGCTTTTTAACCGATTCCCTGGAGTGGGAGACACATGGTGAAACGCGTGGCAGCGCTGGTGTTCGTTATTCTCTCGGCTATAGCGGGACTGCTGGCGCAAGCGCCGTCGGCGACGCATCCGCTCGCGCGCGACATGCGCTGGCGCAATATCGGGCCCGCCAACATGACGGGCCGCATCGCCGCCATCGAGGCGCTGTCTACCGATCACCGCTACGTCGTGGTGGCGTCGGCATCGGGCGGCGTGTTCCTCTCAAAGAACGCGGGCATCACGTGGGACCCGATCTTCGACCGCTCCGAAGGCGCCGGTTCGATCGGCTCGGTGGCCATCTTCGAGCCAAACCCCCAGATCATCTGGGTAGGCACGGGCGAAGCGGCTAATCGGAACTCAAGCGGCTGGGGCAACGGGTTGTTCAAAACCACTGACGGCGGCGCCACCTGGGCACACGTTGGGTTGGCTTCGACTCACCATATCGCCGAGATCGCACTCCACCCGACCAACCCCGACATCGCCTATGCCGCCTCCCCCGGCCATCTCTGGGGCTACACCGGTGATCGCGGACTGTTCAAGACGACCGACGGCGGCGCCACGTGGACAAAGCTGGCCAGCGGCCTGCCCAACGACGGCCGCACGGGGGCCACCGAAGTCATCATGGACCCGCGCAACCCCGACATCCTGTACGCCGGCATGTACCACCGCCTACGACAGCCGGCGACGATGCACTCGGGGGGGCCGAATGGCGGAATTTTTAAAAGTGTCGATGCCGGTCGCACCTGGCGGCGTCTGAGCAACGGCCTGGCTGCCGGCGACTCGGGAATGATCGACATCTCAATCCACCTCGCCAACCCCGATATCGTCGTGGCCGCCTATGAGGCTGATGAGAACATTCCGTACGACCCGTCCCGTCCGACCGCGGCCCAGACGCCGGGCTCGGGTATCTACCTCTCTGAAAACGCAGGCACGTCGTGGAAGTGGATTCTGAAGACCCACCTGCGGCCGTTCTATCACGGACAGGTGCACATCGACCCAAACGACCCGAAACGCATTTTTTCCGTGGGGCGCGAGTTCCGCGTGACGCTTGATAGCGGCGCCACGTGGCGTAACAACTGGTGGGGCGGCGGCGGCGATGATCACGACTTCTGGATGGCCCCCTACGACTCGAAGATCTTCTATACGGCCACCGACCAGGGCGCGTATCTGACAGTGGATAACGGCGAGACCATGCTGTCGTTCGACAACATGGCCATCGGCCAGTACTACAAGGTCGGCGTGGACATGCGCGATCCGTACTGGGTGGTGGGCGGCCTGCAGGACAACGCCATCTGGGCCGGGCCGAGCAACTCGCGCGAAAGCCGGGGCATCCTCAACATGCACAATACCTGGCTGGGCGAAGGCGACGGCTTTGCCTCGCTGGTCGATCCCACCGACTATCGTGTCGTGTACATGGTGAACCACGTCGGCTTTGCGATGCGGCTGAACTTCGAAACGCGCGAGCCCACCTTCATCACGCCCACACCCGAGACCGTCGTCAACTTTGCCGACTACTCCGACGTCGGCTATGAAGAAACGCCCATTCGCTACACGATCGACCCCGGTGAGCACTGGTTCCGCTACGGCCGTCCGAATCGCCCGCTGATGCCGCCGCACTTTCGCTTCAACTGGAACAGCCCGTTGACGATGTCGCCGAATAATCCACGGACGCTGTATTTCGCCGGCAATCACGTGTTCAAGTCGGTGGACCGGGGCGACACGTGGCGCATCATTAGCCCCGACCTGACGACCAACGATGCAAGGTTGCGCAATCCGTCGAACTCTGGCGGACTGACGCGCGAAGTGACCGGAGGCGAAAACCACTTCACGGTGTTTGACGTGCGCGAGTCGCCGCTCGACCCAGCGCTCGTGTGGGCTGGCACCGACGACGGGAATCTGCAGATTACGCGAAACGGCGGCGCGAGCTGGACCAACGTGCAGAGCCATCTGCCCGGGGTGAAGGGCGAGGTCTGGGTCAGCCGCGTGGAGCCATCACAACACACGGCCGGCACCGCGTACGTGGTACTCGACAACCATCGGCTCGACGACATGAACCCGCACGTGTTTGTCACACGCGACTTCGGCGCGACGTTCACCGACATCACGGGCAATCTCCCGGACGGCATCGGGTCGTACGTGATCAACGAAGATCCCGTCAATCCGAACCTGTTATTCGTCGGCACGGAGTTCGGTGTCTATGCTACGGTCGAAGGCGGCCGCACGTGGTTCAAGCTGTCAACCGGCATGCCCAGCGTCGCGATTTACGATCTGGTGATCCACCCGCGCGACGCTGACCTCATTGCCGGCACCCACGGCCGGGCGGTCTGGATTCTCGACGACATCACGCCGCTGCGCCAGATCACGCCCGCCGTGACCGCCACGAGCGCTCACCTCTTCGAGAACGAGGTGGCGACCAGGTGGGTGACGATCGACCTTGGCCGAAAACAGCAGGACTTCCTGTTCCGCGGCGCCAACCCCGCGGTCGGTGCGTCGATCAACTTCTGGCTCAACGCGGCGCCGCAGGGGCCGGTGACGCTTGAGGTGTCGGAGTTTGTCGGCGACCGCGTGGCCACGGTGCGCCTGGGTAGTGCGGGCGGCGACCGTGGGGGTCGCGGGGGCGCCGCGGCCGGCGGCGGCCCGCAGGAAGGCATCAATCGCGCCTACTGGGACTTCCAGTTCCCAACCACGGCCGCCCAGCGGGCGGCGATGCGGGCGCGGCTGGAGGGGGCCATCACGTTCCTTGACACTCGCGTCGTTGACGCCGCAAAGCGGCAGCAGCTTGCCCGGGTACGGACGGCACTGGCCGCCGCGACAACCGATGCCGCGCTCAACCAGGTGCGCACCGAGCTGGTCACCGACTTCAACGGCTACGCCGCCGGACGCATACTCTTCGGCTCCCCCATCGGCAGCACGGCGGCCGAAGCCGGCACCTACCGCGTCACCCTCAGGGTCAGCGGGCAGACCTTGGAGGGGACGGTCACCGTTCGCGACGATCCGATGAGGGCCGAACACGGGGGCCGTTAGGGATAATCACCGCCATGACCTGGCCAGCGCACCAAAGGCCTCACTCGCCTACTTCACGCTGAAGAACATCACGTTCGGCGCATCGCTCATCGCGGCCGCGATATCTGGGAACCCGTCGCCGTTGAGGTCGCCCGCCGCGATGCCGTAGACGGTGCCTCGGCCATCGCCGAAGCGCACATCGGTGAAGCGTCGACCGTCTCCAGCGTTAAACCACACCGCGCCTGGTGCGCCGGCGTGTCCAATGACGATGTCGGCGTGGCCGTCACGGTTCATGTCGGCGATGGCGATCGCGCCGACCGCCATCGTCGGTTCGCCGAGGGCGACGCCTGGGACCAGTGCGCCGCGACCGTCGTTGAGATACACGCGCGTGCCGATGCGCTCGTCGCCGACGACGAGGTCGAGCCAACCGTCGCCGTTCACATCACCGGCCGCGGCCGCGCGCGCGTTCGTCACCGCAGGACCAAACGCCGTCGTCTTACCAAATCCGGCCTTGCCGTCGTTGAGAAAGATCAAGCTCTGGCCGCCGTCACGGTGCGGCACCGCCAGATCGATCGCGCCGTCCTTGTTGAAATCACCGGGCACGATACTTGTCGCCGATTCCGAGGGAAGAACAAGGCACGGCGTCGCGTCAAAACGTCCCGTGCCATCGTTCAGGCACACATTGCTGGTTCCGCCGCGGTTGGCAGCGATGATGTCTGGCCGCCCGTCGCCATTCAGATCTGCGACCGCGGCATTACGCGTCGCCCAGGCGGGTGCTCCCCAGGTGCCGGCGCGTCGGAAGCTGGCTTTGCCGTCGTTGAGGTACACCAACTTCTCGTCAGGCTTGTCGTTGCTGAGTGCGAGGTCGAGTGTGCCGTTGCCGTCCACGTCCGTCAGGACGGCAGAATAACTGCGGTCGGCAGTCGGCGCCAGGTCGGTCGTGACAAACACACCGGACCCGTTGTTGAGCAGGACGCGGTCGATGAGCGGCCAGTGTCGCCCCTTGGCGAGCACGAGATCGAGATCGCCGTCACCGTCGAGGTCGCCCATGCTCACGTTGGCCGAGGTCTCCGGAGTCTCCTCGAGCTTGACGGCCTTCGGAAAATACCGGGGTTCCCCGCTCTCCGGCCGTCCGCCGATGGCGTACACCGCATGCCCGGTGCGCACGTACATCGCGTCACCGGCCAGGGCCGGTGTGGCCATCACGGTGTCATTCATCACACTGGTGGCCAGGACCTCGAACTCGCGCCCGGCTCGAATGGTAAACACGTCCCCCTCTTCGTTGGCCACATAGAGGCGGCCGTCGGCCGCGATTGGCGACGCCGAGTAGCCGCCAGCCGCGATTCGCGCCTGGTAGATTTGCCGGCCGGTGCGCGGTTCAAACGTCGTCAGTATGCCGCGGGTCGAGAGCACATACAGGATGCCCCGATACAGGAGAGGCGTCGCCATGTACGGGCCATCGCGCAGGTTGCTCCACGCGATCGCGTCGCTCTGAGTGGCACCGTCCTTGAGCGACAGGTCGCCGCGGGATCCAGGCACCACGGCGTAGATCGGCTTGATCGGGTTGTAGCCATTGGCTACGAAGATGAGACCCTCGCCGGCGATCGGCGTGGGTGTGGTGTTCGTCGAGCTGGGACCCAGGCGCCACAGTTCCTTCCCGGTTGCCGGGTCATAGCCTTGAATATAGGGTGCGGCGTTGATGACCAACTCTGCGGAACCACCGGTCTCGACAATCGCCGGCGTGGACCACGAAGGGTTCGCGTCCCTCGGTGTGCGCCACACTTCGCGCCCCGAGGTCACGTCGAGCGCGCTCACGTATCCGCCTTCGAGCGAATCACACAACACGAATACCAGCCCCCGATGGAGCACGGGGGAACTGGCCGTTCCCCACGTGTACTCGGGGTTGTTGTGTTTGCCGGCATGAATGACACCCAGGGACTTCTTCCACACGAGATTGCCCTTGAGGTCGTAGCAGTAGACGCCCTCCGAGCCGAACATCACCACCACGTATCGGCCGTCGGTCACCGGCGAGGCCGACGCGTAGCTGTTGTGAGGATGACGAGGAATCGCCGGCGCACCTTCATGGGCCAGGCGATCCCACACCACGCGTCCGGTCATGCGATCGAGCGCGTACACGCGCCATTGGTGGGTTGCCTTGTCGGTACGGAAGTCTTGTTCGCCTTTCAGCACTTTCTCGAACACCGAGTTCGGGTCGCTGCTGACCGCTGACGTCACAAAGAGCAGATCGCCCCAGATGACCGGGCTCGAATGCCCCAGCCCCGGCACCGGCGCTTTCCAGAGGACTCCGCGACTGGTCGCAAGGTCCCAGCTCACTGGCGGACGCTGCTCGTCAGCGACACCCAGTCCCTGGGCCCCGCGAAACTGGGGCCACTGCTGCGCGGACACCGCCGCGCTGACCACCACGGTACAGGCCACACACAGCAGAACACGCACACGCCTCGTCAGTCCGATCTCCACGCGTCCCTCCTCAAATGATCGAGGCGCCGCCCCACGCGAGGGCGTGAGAGCGCTGAGGATACCACCGGCGGGCTGTGCGCTGCCCTCCCGAACCCGCCTACTGCTCGCGCAGAGCCTGCGCGAGTGCAGCGACGATCACGTCCGCGTCGCCGACAGTAAGCGGCATCGGGCCGCGGACCTTGATGACGTTGTGGTGCGGACCGTCCGTGCCGACCAGCACCCCGAGAGCGCGCATGCGCTCGACCACCGCAGCCGCTTCCTCCGCCGCCGGCGTCAGCGTCGTACGGTCTCGCACGAGTTCGACCCCGAGAAACAGACCCGACCCGCGCACGTCTCCGATGAGATCGGCGGACGCCTGCAGGTGGCGCAAGTTGGTCAGCAGGTGCCCGCCCACCTCCAGGGCGTGCGCCTGCAGTCCCTCGTCGATCGTGGCGCGCAACGTGGCGAGTCCGGCTGCACATGCGGCGGTGCTGCCACCGAACGTGCTGAAAAACTCCATGCCGTTGTCGAAACTATCCGCGATCGCGCGCGTGGTGACAACAGCGCCCATTGGATACCCATTAGCCATCGGCTTGCCGAGCACGACGATGTCCGGAATGACGTCGTGGGCGTCGAACGCCCAGAAGTGCATGCCCAGCCGGCCGAAGCCGGTCTGGACTTCGTCGGCGATGCACACGCCGCCCGCGGCGCGCACTCGACGATAGACCTCGGACAAAAATCCCGGCGGCATCATGATCTGCCCGCCTACGCTCGGGCACGTCTCAGCGATGTAGCCGCAGAGGCTACGGCCGCGCGCACGGATGCCGTCAATCACAGAGCCGACCGCGCCCGCGTATCGGTGCCCGGCCTGCGGATCGTCCGATCGGTACGCTCCGCGGTACACGTCGGGAATCGGCGAGGCGTGCACCCAGTCCGGCGCGCCGGCGCCACCGGGCCCCGCGTATTTGTACGGGCTGATGTCCACAAGCGTGGTGGTGTGCCCATGATACGCGGCGTCCATCACGACCAGGTCGCGATGCTCGGTGTGCGCGCGCGCCAGGCGGATCGCAAGCTCGTTTGCCTCGCTGCCAGATGCCGTGAAGAAACATACATTAAGCGGCTGCGGAAATCGCGCCGTCAGTTCGGCGGCGTACTCCAGCGCCACCTCTTGCAGATACCTGGTGTTTGTGTTGAGCGTGGCCAGTTGCGCGGCGACGGCTGTCGTCACCGTCGGATGGGCATGACCCACGTGCGGCACATTGTTGTAGGCATCGATATATGTGCGGCCGGTCTCATCGAACAGATACTGCTTCCACCCGCGCACGATCTGCAGGGGATCTGCCCCGTACGATAGACGCACGTTGCCACCGAAGTGCCGGCGGCGCAGCGTCAGCAAGTCGGCCGGGCTCGGATGGTGGACGAACCGATCGGGCGGAATGCCGAGGAGCAGGTTGGGATCGGGCGATAGGCTGAGCCACGTGGCGCGCTGACTCGCCGGCGCTACGCCGTTGACATTGCACGGCACGTCGAGCATGTCGGTGATGATCTGCACGTGTGCGTGCGACCACCAGTCGCCGTTGTCCGGCGGCGCGCCCACCGCGGCGAACCGCTCGCCAGCTTTGATCGGCCTGCCGACGCAGAGCCCCTCCAGCGACTGACGATCAAGGTGGCCGTAGAGCGTATAGAACGTCAGTGGGTCGCCCGCGGCGTCGGCCACGTCGTGCCGCAGGACGATGACCGGCCCGTAGTCGAGCCGCGCCGTCGCGTTTTCACAACCGTGGACGACGCCGTCGATCGGCGCGTAGATCGGCGACCCCGCGGGCATCGTCAGATCGAGGCCGATGTGGATCGTGCGGCGCTCATCCGTCACCGCGCCGGTGGCACCCTCGGCAAACGCTCCGGTCGCGTAGATGAGCCGCGCTTCGTCGTAGCCGCCCACGCCGATCGCCGCGCCCGCGGCCCGCATGGCGGCCTGCACGCGACGGGCGAACGGCCCGGCGGCATTGTCTGCCGGGTCACTCGCGACGAGGGTGCTGCCGGCGCTCAGGTCCAGGCCACACACCGGCGTCGTGCGCAGGTCGTGATCGGTGATGGGGGCGATGCGGTCGGCATGATCGCGCAGCCACTGCACAACGCGAGGGGCGTGCGGCACGGGCGGCAGACCACACGCGTCGCGCAAGCGATAGTAGGCCAGGCGCGGGTGGATGGCGGCCAGCGCCGGCAGTGTTCGACGAATCGGCGCCTGACTGATGCCGAGATAGTCCAGGTCGGGACGCAGAGCCTGCTGGGAGGCGGCCACACACACGCTCAGGCAGAGGCGCAGGCTCATCAGGCCGTAGAGCGCGGCGATTTCGTCGTCGGTGAGCGGGTATACGGCATGGTAGCCACGCGCCACCGCGGCGGCGGCCCCCAGCGGATCCGGCTTGTCCAGTGCCGCGTAGGCCATCGCCACGGCGAGGTCGTTCACCGTGTCGCCGTAGACCATGTCGCCAAAGTCGAGGATGCCGGTCACACGCTGGGCGCGCGGATCAACGAGCACGTTGTAGTTGTTGACATCACCATGAATCACGCTCTTGCGGAAGGCCGTCCCGCGCCGCGCCGCAGCGTCCTCGTGGACGGCAACCAGGGTCGTGATTATCCCGTGCAACTGCGGGTCCTGCACCCGCGGCAAGTCCCGCGCAATGATCGAGGGCGCCAGCGTTAGATCCCAGTAGAACTCGCGGTGGAGTGCGGGGTGATCGAAGGAGGCGAGCGTGCGATCCATCAGTCCCACGGCTCGCCCGACATCGGCGAGGAGCGCATCGGTCTGGCGCGGGGTGTCGCCTAGGGGCCGCCCGTTGAGCCATGTGATGAGCCGGACGAAATGACGGCCGACGCGCGCGATGTCATCGCCGGTCTTTGAAGGGAGCGGCACCGGGGTCACGCCTGCGGCGGCCAGGTGGCGCATCGTCGCATCCTCCGCTTCGAGCATGCGACGGTCTTCACCCGCGTTCGCAATCTTGAGCACGAACCAGGTGCCGTCGGCAGCGTGCAGGCGGAAGTTCTGGTCGCGCTCGCTGGGCAACGCCGTAGCTCGCGCGGTCAGGCCGAACACGTCGCTGGCGATGCCTTCAGCTGTGTCGAGGGTCAAGCGAGGCGCATCGGCAACGGAGGTCACAGCCCTTCCAGTTCCATAGTCGTGCATCACTCTAGAGCGTTTTTCGTTTGCGTGCGGCGGTCACTCGGGCTTGAGAACCAGCCCGAGCTACGTTCCGGAATCGATATCCGCTCGTGCGTAGCCCGATCCCTTCTGAGCGTAGCTCGGCCTGGTTTTCAAGGCCGAGGCCTACACGCAAACGAAAAACGCTCTACCGGCGTCGGCCTACACGGCGACCGCGATCGTCTCGCGCTACAGGCCACTTGGACCGCTTCATCGACCAGGGTATTTCGATCACCTGGCCGCCCATGTCGGCGGACGCCGTGCCCGAAATCGCGTCTCCCGCGAGCTTCCCGGTCATGCCATACGCCATTGCGCTGCCGTCCTGCCGCTGCCGCGTCACCACGAACTTCACGACGCCGTCTTTAATGGTGCCGTCAGTCACCGGCCAGACGCGGCCGTCCGGGAGTTGCATCTCGCCGGTCAGCTTCTCCCCGTCCGCCTTGAACGTGACGGTGGCCGCCACCTGGCCCATCTCGCTGTCCATCACAAACGCCCACGTCCCATTCATGCCGGTCTGCGCGGCCAGCGCCACCATCATCACCGTCATGACCATCGCGCACGCCATTGTCGTGACTCGCACTCGCATGTGTCCTGCCCTCTCTTGTAATGCTAGCTCAAGGCTGGTCATTTGGACCACGGCGTCCCGATCCAGAACGACTGAAGCGTCGTCCATCGTTCACGAGAGCGATCGGGTTGGCCGGCGGCGGCATAGGCGGCGGCTGCGCCGTGCAGTGAGCGTGCGCGGTTGGGCATGCGTTCGAGGCCCGCGTCAAAGGCGGCCGCCGCGTTGGCGTGCTGACCTGCGCGCGCGAGTACTTCGCCCAGGAGTTCGTGCGACGGCTTGATGGGGTCGGCCGCGCCGTTGGGTGGCCGCATGCTTTCTTCGATTGTGACGGCTTCGCGCAGCATCTTGATGGCTTTCTCGCGATCACCCTTGGACTCGGCGATGCGCGCGCCCAGCTCCAGCGCCATGACGCGCGCGCCTTTGTCGCCTTCTGACAGTGCTGAAGTCGCCGCGGCAGGCGCGGATGCCGCGCCGTGGTCCGCATGTGCGCCACCGGATTCCTGGACCCCCATCTTGGCGCTGACGGCGAGCCGCGCAAGCATCTTGTCTGCAACCGCCGCATTACCTGTGGCGACGGCGCTCAATCCATTCGCGAACACCGTCGCGATCGAAGCGGAGTCCGCGACGTCCTGCACCATCCATTCCTCGGTTTCAATGATGTAGCGGGCGCGGACGAGGGCAAGACCTGAGGTGGCGCGGGCGTGCTTGGTGGTGGCGGCCATTTCTTCAAAAGCCTGAATGCGGCCACGGGCGCCACGGTAATCGCCCAGTTGCAGGAATCCGTACTGGCCCCAGTCGCCCGAGTGGGCCATGTCGCCGGGCGAATCGCCCGGCTGCCACAGCTCCTTCGCAATGGTGAACGCGCGAATGTTCTGATGCGCCACCTCTTGCCACATGCCGTGCTGAATGAAGATGTGGGTGGGCATGTGGACGGCGTGGGAGACGGCCGGAACGATCTTTGCGTAGAGGAACGCCGATTCGAGTGCGAGCGGCGCGTGCACCGGATCGTCGAACGCGTGAATGATGTAGTGCGTGGCTCCGGGATGGTTCGGGTTGCGGCGGACCACGTCCATGGCCAGGGCGCCGGCTTTCACCTCCGGACGGAACGTGCTGTCGTTCTGTGCCCGAGCCGCGCTCAGGAGCGACAATGCATAAAACGTCGTCACTTCGTCGTCGGCCGGGAACGCCGCATGCAGGCGTTCCATGGCGCGCATGTAGGCGACACGCCGCGCACGCCAGTCGCCTTCGGCCCAGAGCGCCTCGACGGCCTGCAGAAAACCCTGTTCGCGTGGCGTGGGCGCTTTGGCGAGCCGGGCGGCCGGAGTCGACCCGAGACGCCCGAGCACAGCGCGCGGGTTGGCAGGGTCGGACTCGGCGTTCAGTGGATGGTTGTAACAGAGCGTCTCACCCCAGTAGGCGAGCGCGAAGTCCGGGTCGGCCTTCTGCGCGAGCTTGAACTCGGCGATCGCCTGTTTCCACCCGAAACTATGGAGGATGGCGACGCCGCGCAGGAAGTGGCGCTGGGCCTCGGGGTTCGCCGACGTCGGAAACGACAGGGACCCGACATTTTCAAGCTGCGCCGACACAGGCGCGGAAAGACTCAGCAACACCGCGAACACGATCATCCGGCAACGCATTGATACCTCCATGAGAGCAGTGGAAGGGATTGTAGAACTATTCGCGTCCCCACGACGACAGCAGGCAGCCTCCACAGTGTGCCCGCGCCCCTGAAGAGCGAGACGGTGTTACAGTCCGCATGGAACGCGACCACGTGAGCAGGGGGTAGACGATGAGCTGGGGAGACAGCATCGGCGCCAGGCTCTTTGGGCCTGTTGAAAACGGTGTCGGACCCTGCCGCGTGCTTCAGTGGAGTCGCGCTCTGGGTGCCTGGCCGACACCATCCGCCCCTGAGCGTTTTTCATTTGCGTGTGGGCCTCGGCCTGGATTTCACGGCTGAGGCTTATACGCAAACGAAAGAGGTCCCAGCCCGGCGACTACCGCGTCGGCGGCTTCACGCTTGACGCCGGCCTGGTGCCCATGAGGTTCCATCGCTGGATGCGGCGGCCGTTGCCGGCCTCGCCGGTGTACATCCGGTTCTGCGAGTCGATCGCAATCATGTGGGCGCGGATGAACTCGCCGCTCTGGCGACCGGGCCGGCCAAAACGATCCAGGATGGCCAGGTCCTGGCGACGCAGAATCCAGACACGCTGGTTCGTACCGTCGATCAGGTAGAGCAGGCTCTGCTCCGGATCGCGCGAGAACTGCAGGCTGAAGCCGGTCCCCGACCCACCCGTTTCCGGGCGCACGAATTTTTCCATCAGGTATTCGCCGTTCTGCCGGAAGACCTGGATGCGGTTGCCGCGGCGGTCCGACACATAGATCAGGCCGTCCTTCGATCCCACCAAGCCGTGCAGGGTGGAGTACTGCGTCGGTGGGCTCGCGACATTGACCGGGTACGTGTACTTCTGCATGTCGTCCGGCGGCTTGCCGTACGCGCCCCAGTGGCGCTTGTACTGGCCGGTGGCCGCGTCGTACACCACCACGCGTTTGTTGATGTAGCCGTCGGCGATGAACAGTTCGTTCGTCCTGGGTTCGACGTAGAAGTTGGCGGGGCCGCCAAGATGATCAGGATCGTTGCTGCCTTTGTTCACACCCGGCTCGCCGATGGTCAGCACGTGCGTGCCGTCCTGCCTGAACTTCATCATGTGCATGCCGTTGCTTGTGCCCATCCACACAAAGCCGTGGTGATCGATGTAGATACCGTGCTCCTGGCTGAACCAGGTGTAGCCCTCGCCCGGGCCGCCCCAGGAGCGCAGCACCTTGCCGTCGGGATCCAGTTCCAGCACGGGCGGGGCCGGGAAGCAGCAGTCGGCGATGGGCGGCTTGGCGGCGGCACCGATTTCCTGGTCGGTGAGGCTCGACGGCATGTGAATGACCCACAAGTGGTCGCGCTCGTCGACAAACAGCCCGCGAATATCACCCAGAATCCAGTCGTTCGGCAGCGTCGGTGGCCACGTGGGATCGACCACGTAGATCGGGAGCCGATCAGCCGTGGGCGACCCCGGGGCCGGTTTGGCGTTCGCCCCTTGCGCGGCGGCCACCAACGGCAAGAGCACTCCAGCACACAAGACAACGAGCGACGGCACGTGGGTCACGGGACGCATTATCGCTCACGCCGGTCGACGCGGTGGAGCTGTACACGAAGCGCCCGGACCCACGCCACTTCCAGCACAAACGGGCCGGGTGTCTTCTCGGCCAGCAGGAAGCCGATCGACGTGATGTTGCGGGGGTCGATCGGGCCCACCCCCCGCACGACCTGGCCGAACGAGGTGGCCTCGAACCGGTCCAACGGAATCGCCACCTCGATCCACTCGCCCGGGCGGGTCGGCACCGGGGCGCGGTACGACCAGGCCCTCATCTGCCTTGAAGTGTAGAGGTTTAACTGATACTCACGCCCGTCACCACGGACGCGCGACACGATCGTGTCGCCAGCCTGCAGGCCAAGCGTCCGGGGCCGCGACCGCACCGAGGCGAAGCCGCCGTTGTTCTCCAGCGAGAGCGTCCCGTAAAACTCCAGAGTCTGGCGTTCGGTGATCCTGAATCGGCCGTCGGACACCCCGCCCATGACGCCGTCATTCACAGCCTGCCACCCTGCGGCCGCGTCGGGCGACACGAACGTAAAGAGCGGGACTTGTGGTGCCTGGGCTCTCGACGAAACACCCATCAGAGCGACCAACGCTGCAACCCACATCGCGCGACTCATTCAAATCACCTCGTGCCACCCCCACCGCGTCCATAATCAGCAATTCCATCCGCCCGGGGTAGCATTGGGGATGTGCCGCAAGGGTTTGGACAGACGGTCGCCGAAGCGCGCACCTGGCTCCTGGTTGCGCACGTGGCGGCGACACTGTACATGACCGGGGTGATCTGGTTCGTACAGATTGTACACTACCCGCTGTTCTCGCGCGTCGGGCAGCGCGGGTTCTGCGAGTACGAACGGGAGCATGTCCGGCGGACTGGCTGGGTCGTCGCGGGTCCAATGCTGGCCGAACTGGCCGCCGCCGTGGCGGTCGTCTGGGTCGTCGGCGGATGGCTGGCCTGGACCGGACTGGCCCTGGTTGGCGTCATCTGGATCAGCACCGGCGTTTGGCAGGTGCCGGCACATCGTCGGCTCGAAGCAGGATTTGATGCGTCTGTCCACTTGTGGCTGACGCGCACGAACTGGATTCGGACGGCGGGATGGACGGCGCGAAGCGTCATCGCGCTCGCGCTGGCTGCCGCATTCGGTTGACTGGACGATAACATCTGTAGAGGCCCTTATGAAGAAACCACGAGTGATCCGACCGTCAACGAACACCCGGCTGACTGACAGCCTAAATCAGGTGCTTGCCGATTCCTACGCCCTGCTGTCGCTCACTCACTTGGCCCACTGGAACGTGGAGGGGCCTGGGTTCTTCGCGCTGCACACCGCCTTTCAGACGCATTACGAAGAGCTTTTTATCGCGATCGATGAGATTGCCGAGCGCATCCGTGCGCTCGACGCCTACGCGATCGGCGGCCTCGCGACGTTGGCCAAAACCGCGCAGATGAAAGAGTTCTCATCGCCGCTGGTGCAGGAGGATTATGTCCGTGCGCTCATCGCCGCGAGCGGAAAAGTGGTGGCGGATGCCGAGCGCGCGCGCGATATCGCCGACGAGGCTGGTGACGCCGAGAGCCAGGACCTGATGATCGGCCGGATTACCCTTCACCAGAAGACGGTCTGGATGCTGAAGAGCTTCCTGAAGGTCTGAACCGCAGCGCCATTGAGAAACGCCGCAAACGGCGGCATCTGAAGACCGGGTTCTTCACTGCGGCATGCACTTTGGTCTACGGATGGCAACCAGGCCGGGATAATCGTCACCATTGATGCGCCTGGTCCCAGGGACGCGCGTCGATCCGTACGAAATTGTTGGCGCGCTTGGCGCAGGCGGCGTGGGCGAGGTGTATCGCGCACGCGATGCCGGGCTGGACCGCGATGTGGCGATCAAGATCCTGCCGGAACTCTTCGCGCAGGCCCCCGAGCGCCTCGCCCGCTTCGCGCGCGAAGCCAAGGCGCCGGCCTCGCTCAACCACCAGAACATCATGGCAATTTACGGCATAGAGGAGTCCAGCGTCCGGGCGTCTCCCTGCGCGTGCTGAGAATCGTCATGCGTCGGCGCCCTGATCTTCACAGTTGGCTTGGTCTGCGCCACCAGGGTCGTCGTGAGGACCAGCGTCAGCGCCGTGGCGGCCGACAGGAACGGCAGGGTGTAGTCTCCATTTGCAGAAGTCACGGCCATCCGGACCCCCTGCAACGACGGGGACGACACGGTGACGGTGACTCCGGGCAGCACGCCACCCTGCGCGTCCGCCACCCGGCCCTTGATCACCCCGGTGGGGTTCGTCTGGGCGAGCGCGGCGGCGCCCGACAGGAACACCAGGCTCAGCGCCAGGACACAATTAATCGACGCGTTTCGAATCCTCATGCCATCTCCTCAATCAATAAGAGCACCAACCTCGACAGTCACACGACGACAAGGTGGTTGACAGAATCGGGACCATTCCATTGCCCCATTGCCCCATGGCCTCATTCCCAAATAGACTCCCCGCATGAGCGAATCCATCGGTTCCAGCGGCAGGGGCATGAAGTTGCACACGAAGATCCTGTTGGGCTTGTCGGTTGGCCTGATTTTGGGCGTGGCGACCAACCTCACTGTGGGCGTCACCAATCCGACGGTGGAGTGGATGAACAAGTATGTGGCCGGGCCGGTCGGGCAGGTCTTCCTCCGCATGTTGTTCATGGTGGTGATGCCGCTGGTCTTTGCGTCCATTGCGCTGGGCGTGGCCGGACTGGGTGACATTCGCAAGGTCGGCCGGGTCGGTGGCAGGGCAATCGGCTACTTCTTCATCACCACATGCCTGGCCGCCACGCTCGGCCTGGTTGTGGTCAACATGATGAAACCGTGGAATCGCGTCACGCCGGAGACGCGTGTGGCGCTGATGGAACGCTTCGCCGGCGACGCCTCCACGCGCGTGGAAGCCGCTGCCACGACCGGGAAGTTCGGGCCTGAGACGTTCGTCAATATCGTCCCGCGCAACCCGATCGACGCGGCGGCAAAGACCGATATGCTGGCCATCATTTTTTTCGGCCTGATGTTCGGCGCGGCTCTGACCCTGATCCCGGCGGCCAAGGCCAAACCGATGCTGGATTGGCTGGAGGCCCTGAACGAAGTGGTCATCAAGATCATCCACTTCGCGATGATGGTGGCGCCCTACGGTGTGGCCTGCCTCATCTTCGCAGTGGCATCGCGCTTCGGCTTCGACCTGATGGTCGCCGTGGCTGCCTTCGTGGGCACCGTCCTGCTCGCCCTGCTCCTGCACGTCCTGATCACGCTCTGCAGCATCCTGCAGTTCGGCCTCGGCCTATCGCCCCTCCTGTTTGTGTCACGGGTGAAAGCCGCGCTGATCACGGCATTCTCCACCAGTTCCTCGAGTGCCACGCTGCCAACAGGCCTTGATGTCTCCGAACATCAACTCGGCATTCCGCGCGGCATCGCCGGCTTCGTGTTGCCGATCGGCTCCACCATGTGCATGAACGGCACGGCGATCTTCGAGGGGATCACGGTCATCTTTCTCGCGGAGATCTTCGGCATCGATTTGACCGTCTCGCAAATGGCCATCGTCATGATCATGTCGGTCATCACGGCCATCGGCGCTGCCGGCGTGCCCGGCGGGTCCATCCCCTTGCTCGTCGGCATTCTGGTAATGTTCGGGGTGCCCGGCGAAGGCATCGCCATTGTGCTGGGCGTGGACCGCATCCTCGACATGTCGCGGACGACGGTGAATGTGTTTGGCGACCTGACCGCGGCGGTGTATGTCGCCAAAAGTGAAGGCGTCTGGACACCCAAGGATGTACCCTCGGCCTCGTAGGACCAAGATGGCCGACGAACCACAACCGATACCCAATCCCGCTCAAAAGAAATTCGATCGTCGTATCATCGAGGGCCCGCTGCCGCAGGCCGTTTGGATGCTGGCGTGGCCCGCAATGCTCCAGAACATTTTGGGGGGATTGCAGGGCGTGATTGACCACGCGATGGTCGGCCACTACGTCGGCCTCAATGCAAACGCCGCGATCGGCGTGAGCCTCCAGATCTTTATCCTGGTCATCGTTTTTGTTGCGTCGGTGTTTTCAGGCATGGGTGTGCTGGTGGCCCGGTTTGCGGGCGCCGGCGACGCGGATGCCGTGGACCGCACGGTGTACCAGGCGTTTTTGACCGCGACCTTCCTCTCGACGGGACTTCTGGCGCCGGTGGGGTATTTCGCTGCGCCGTGGCTGCTGTCTCTCGTGAATGCCACGCCCGACGTGCAGCGTGAAGCGCTGCCCTACATCCGCACGATGTTTGTCTCGAGCATTGGCATGTTGACCTTCTTCATGATGAGCGGGGCCCTGCGTGCGGCCGGCGACGTCCAGACCACCCTGCGAACGGGCGTGGCCATGACCATTGCCAACGTCATTCTGAACATTGTTCTGATTCCCAGATACGGCACGTTCGGCGCGGCGCTCGGTACGGCAATCGCGAGTGTCGGCACCAGCGGGGTGTTGATCTGGCTGTTGTTCTCGGGCCGACTCGTGATCCGGTTCAGCCGCGGCATGTCCTTCAAGCCCGAATGGCCGATCATCCGCGAGCTGTTCCGGTTCGGACTGCCCACCGGCATCCAAGGCATCGCGATGAACCTCGCGGGATTGCTGATGCTGCGCTTCATCGGATCGCTGCAGTACAGCGCCGAGGCGCAGGCCGCGTATGCGGTGGGCTACACCGAGTTGTTTTCGCTAATCACGTGGACGTCGGTTGGGTTGATGGGTGCGACGGCTGTCGTGGCGGGACAGAACCTGGGCGCGGGCCATCCGGACCGCGCAGCGCAGTCGTCAGCCGTGGCTGCGCGAATCGGATTGGGCGTGGCAGCGATTGTGGGGCTCGGGTTCGTGCTGATGCCGCGTGTGCTCCTCGGCGCGTTCGCGCTCACCGAAGGCGTGGGGTTCGAGATTGGCCGACAGTTGCTGGCCTACCTCGCGGTCTCGGGCTTCTTTGTCACGATAGCGCTCTGCTACACGGGCGGGCTTCAGGGCACCGGTGACACAAAAGGCCCGCTTTACATCTCGATCGTGTCCCAGGTGATCGTCCCTGTGGGCTGGTGCTCGATTCGTTCTTCCACTGGCACCCTGACTGCCGCCGACATCTGGCTGGCCATTGTCTTTGGTCATGTCGCCCGGGCGACGTTGAGCGTCCTCCGTGTTCGGCAGGGAAAATGGCGCAGTATCCAGGTGGCCGTGCCCAGGACTGCCATGGAATAACTCCGCGTAAGACAACCCCGGTTTGTGGCTGACAATCCCGCCGCCGGTGTGTATCGTTTCTTGGGTAGTTTCAGGGAGTTCATGAAGAAGACTGCACTGATCGCGCTTGTGACCGTGCTGTTTGGCACGGCCTTCACCTTACGGGCGGGCACCGCCGCGAGCTCGGCTCGCACGGCCGCGCCTGAACCTGCCGTCCTGTCTGTAGCGGCGCAGAACGATGCCCTCCAGAAGTTCTGCGGCGACTGTCACAACGACATAGACCTGAAGGGTGAGATGTCGCTTGATGGGTTCGACGCGGGGCGTGCCGCCGACAAGGCGGAACTGGCTGAGAAGGTGGTCAGCAAATTGCGGACCGGCATGATGCCGCCCAAGGCGCATCCCCAACCGAGCCCGGCCACACGAACGGCGCTTGTGAGCGCGCTCGAGACCACCCTTGACGCCGCCGCGGCGGCCAACCCCAACCCGGGGCGCCGGCCCTTTCAACGACTCAATCGCGCGGAGTACGCCGCAGCGGTGCGCGCCCTGTTCGCGCTTGACCTCGACGTGAGCGCCTACCTGCCGGCCGACACCATCAGCGCCGGCTTCGACAACATCGCCGATGTGCAGATGCCGTCGGCCACCGTGATGCAGGGCTACCTGCGCGCCGCGGCGCACGTGAGCCGCGTGGCCGTCGGCGACCCGACGGCCGATCCCACGTCAGCGACGTACGACATCCCCCGCACCCGGTCGCAGAAGGAACGGTTGAACGGCGCGCCGTTCGGCACGCGCGGCGGCACCGTGGTGATGCACAACTTCCCGGCCGACGGCAAATACAAGTTCCAACTGCTGCTGCACGGGGAGCCGACCGGCGCACTCTTCGGCCGCACCGTACGCGCCATCCGGATGGAGGTGGCGATCGACGGTGAACGCGCCGGCATGGTGCACGTGGATCGGTGGATCTCGGAATCCGATCAAACCGGGCTGACCGTCTCGACCGAACCGATCTACGTGCGCGCAGGCGCGCGACGCGTGGCCGCCACGTTCATCCAGGAATTCGAGGGCTCGGAAGACGACCTGATCAAGCCGATTGACCACACGCTGGCGGATACACAAATCGGTGTGGGCTACGGCGTCACCACACTCCCCCACCTTCGCAACCTCGCCATCGTCGGCCCCTCAGAAGTTTCGGGCGTCTCCGACAATGCGACGCGGCGAAACATCTTCTCCTGCCGCCCGACGGCGCCCAAAGAAGATGTGGCGTGTGCGCGCCGGATTGTTGAACGGCTGGGTACTGAAGCGTATCGCCGGCCCTTGACCACAGCTGATGTGGACGAGCTCCTGACGTTTTATCGCCAGGGCGCGGCCACGGGCGGGTTTGAAGGCGGGATTCGCACCACGTTGCAGGCGATGCTCACGAGCCTGCACTTTCTCTTCCGCGTCGAGGAGGTGCCGGCGGGCGTGGCGGCTGGCGGCATCTACCCGATTGGCCCGGTGGACTTAGCCTCGCGCCTATCGTTTTTCCTGTGGGGCACCATTCCGGATCCGGCACTGATCGGTGTCGCGCGCACCGGTGAACTGGTGCGACCGGACATGTTCGCCCGCCAGGTGCGTCGCATGCTAGCCGACCCAAAGGCCGAGGCACTGGCCACGCGGTTTGCATCGCAATACGTCAGGCTGCAGGACCTCGACAAGATCGAACCGGACGCCCTGGACTACCCGTACTACGACGACACGCTGGCCGAGGCAATGCGTCGCGAAACGGAGCTGCTGTTCGACCACCTCGTGCGCGAGGATCGGCCGGTGATGGAGATGCTGACGGCCGACTATACGTTCGTGAACGAACGTCTCGCGCGGCATTACGGATTTGCGGGGGTGAGCGGACCCGAGTTCCGCAAGGTGCCATACCCCGACGACCTGCGTCGCGGACTACTTGGCCACGCGAGCATCCTGACGCTGACGTCGCATGGCAACCGGACCTCGCCGGTACTGCGGGGCAAGTGGGTGATGGAAGTGCTGCTCGGCAGTCCACCCCCGCCTCCGCCGCCGAACGTCCCTGACCTGGACGAAACGGGTGATGCGGTGGATGGCCGCTTCCTGTCGGTGGCCGAACAGCTTGCCATGCACCGGAAGAATCCGGCGTGCAGTTCGTGCCACAACGTGATCGATCCGATTGGCCTGGCGCTCGACGGGTTTGACGTCACGGGGTCCTTGCGCATCAAGGACCGCGGCGTGCCGGTGGATACCGCGGGCGAGTTGTATGACGGCACGCCCCTCAAGGGCGTCGCCGACCTGCGCACGGCGCTCGCGGCCCGCTCCGAGGTCGTGGTCACGCATTTCACCTCGATGCTGATGTCCTACGCGCTGGCTCGGCGCGTGGAGTATTACGACATGCCTGTCGTGCGGCGCATCGTGCGCGAGGCCAGGGCTACGGACTATCGGTTGTCGTCGCTGATTCTCGGCGTGGCGCGGAGTTCCGCGTTTCGCTCGGCCCGTAAAGAAGCGGTTGTCACGAAGTGAGGGTTTTGCCATGTATCTGACCGGAAAACACATCTCGCGGCGCACTGCGCTGCGGGGCCTGGGCGCCACCATCGCCTTGCCGTTGCTCGACTCCATGATTCCCGCACGCACGGTCTTTGCCCGCACCGAGGCGGGACGCCTGGCGGATCGCGCACGGCTGGTCTGCATCGAGCAGGTGCATGGGGCTGCCGGCTGCAGTGAGATTGGCGCAGCGCAGTATTTGTGGAATCCGGCTGGGGTCGGTCGCACGTTTGACCTGAGCAAGGGCAGCCTCAGCTCGCTCGAGCCGTATCGCGACTACCTGACCATTGTGAGCAACACCGACACGCGAATGGCTGAGGCGTTTGCCCCGGCCGAGGTCGGCGGCGACCACTTCAGGTCAAGCGCCGTGATGTTCACGCACGTGCGTCCAAAGCTGACTGAAGGGTCGGACGTGAAGGTCGGCACTTCGATGGACCAGCTCTACGTGCAGAAGTTCGGCCAGGACACGCCGATTCCATCGATGCAGCTCAGTATTGAGCCGGTCGATCAATCGGGTGGCTGCGCCTATGGCTACGCGTGCGTCTACACCGACACCATCAGCTGGTCTGCGCCGGAACAGCCGCTGCCGATGGTGCGGGACCCGCGCATGGTGTTTGAACTGTTGTTTGGTGCCGGGGGCACACCCGAGCAGCGCACCATGCGGCGTGCGATGGACCGAAGCATTCTGGACATGCTCGTGTCGCAGATGGCTGGCCTTCGGCGTGACCTGGGACCGGCCGACAAAGCGCGGCTCGATCAATACGCAAGCAATATTCGAGAGATCGAACAGCGCATTCAACGCGTGGAAGCACGCAATGCCAGTGGCGAAACGCGCGAGTTGCCCGGCGCGCCTGCCGGCGTCCCCGACGCGTTTGATGAACACGTCAAGCTAATGTTCGACCTGCAGTTGCTGGCGTTTACGTCTGACACCACGCGGGTGTTCTCGTTCAAACTGGGTCGCGACGGTTCAGGCCGCGTGTATCCCGGCAGCGGCATTGACACCGGCTTCCACAACGCGTCGCACCATGGCGTGGCCGAGGAACGCATCCGGCAGTTCAGCGAGATTAATAAACACCACGTATCGATGCTGCCGTACTTTCTGGAGCGGCTGAAGACCACCATGGAGGGCGACGCGTCCCTCCTCGACAAGACGCTCATCGTGTACGGCTCGCCGATGGCGAATGCTAACGTGCATAATCACCGGAACTGCCCGCTCATCCTGCTGGGGCGCGGCGGCGGCATCCTCGAAGGAGGCGTGCACCTCAAGGCCGACAGCGGCACCCCGATGGCCAACGTCATGCTGGGCCTCATGCACAAGCTCGGGCTCGACATGAAGACGTTTGGCGACAGCAGCGGCGACTTCTCCTTCGCAGCGCCAGGCGCGGTGTCACATGCGTAGGCTGCGCGTGCCCGCGCTGGTCGGCGCGGTGTCGCTGATGCTGGTGGCTGCTGCGCCGGCGCCGGAATCCAGAGTCGCTGACGCGGCGATGAAGGGCGATATGACGACGGTGCAGGCGCTCCTGCGCGACGGCGCCGACGTCAATGCGGCACAGGGCGATGGTATGACCGCGCTCCACTGGGCGGCACTCAACGGCGATGTCAAGACGATGGATCTGTTGCTGATTGGCGGAGCCGTCGTAGAGCCCCTGACGCGCATCGGCGGCTTCACGCCGCTGCATTTGGCGAGTTCGCGCGGACATGCCCCTATCGTGGCCCGCCTCCTTGAAGCGGGGAGCAAACCGAAGCTGATCACCGAGACCGGCGTGCAGCCCATCCACCTGGCTGCCCAGGCCGGAAGCGCGGCCGCGGTGAGGTTTCTGCTCGAGCGCGGAGCCGACGTGAATGCCGTCGACGCCACGCATGGCCGCACCCCACTGGTCTTTGCGGCATCGCAAAATCGCATCGAGGCGATGCGGATGTTGATCGAAAAGGGCGCGAACAGCGCGCTGGCGACCACGGTCATCGATTACGGTCAGCGGTCGCTGGCCGACAGCGCCGCCCGCATGACGCGCGACCGCGTGATCACAGCAACGACGGGACGGACGCCGGTGGCGCCGCCACAATTTGACCCGCCGCAGACCGGCAGAGCCGCCACCACCGGCGTAGGCAGCCAGGGTGACCCGGCCCCTGGGCCAGGACGCGGGGGGCGCGCCGGCGGAGCCGCCGGCGGACCGCGCCCCGCCTCCGACATCCAGCAGATTGGCCGCCAGGGCGGCCTCTCGGCCCTGCACTACGCGGCGCGCGACGGGTTTGCCGCCGCTGCGACGATGCTGCTTGATTCGGGCGTCGATGTGAACCTGCCGAGCGCCGGAGACAAGTCAACGCCGATGCTGGTGGCGATCATCAACGGCCACTACGACCTGGCGATGACATTCCTGAAGCGGGGCGCGAATCCGAATCTGATGAGCGATGACGGCGCGGCACCGCTGTTCGCCACGGTCAACAACGAGTGGGCGCTGCGCACCTGGTACCCGCAGCCGACGGCGGCGGCGCAGCAGCGGGCCTCGCACCTTCAGCTGATGGAGGCGCTGCTGCAGTCGGGCGCCGATCCCAACGCGCGCACCGGGTCGCACATTTGGTACGCGGCCTACAACGCCGGCCGCATGGGTGTGGACTACACCGGCGCCACGGCCTTCTGGCGAGCTGCGTATTCACTGGACGTCCAGGCACTGCGACTGCTGGTGCGCTACGGCGCCGACCCGAACATTGCCACCATGTCGTACGGCGCCACGGCGCGGCAGGGTCTACCCGCTGTGCCGTCCGGCGGCCCGCACGTGCCGCCGTTCCATGCGGCTAGCGGCGTGGGCTACGGCACCTCGCGCGTGGCCCAGCAGCATCAACATGTGCCGGATGGCTGGATGCCCGCGGCCAAATACTTCCTTGAGGAGTTGGGCGTGGACATCAACCTGCGCGACGCAGAGGGGTTCACGGCGCTCCACCACGCTGCGGCGCGTGGCGACAACGCGACGATCCTGTATCTCGTGAAGCGGGGCGCGGACGTCATGGCGGTCAATCGCAACGGCCAGACTACCGTGGATATGGCCAACAGTCCCGAACAGCGCACACAGCCCTTCCCCGAGATCATCAAGTTGCTCGAAGGCCTGGGCGCAAAGAACAACAATAACTGCCAGGCGTGCAAGTAGCCTCGGGCGTTTGCGCACGATGCCGCTGTTTGATTTTCGCTGCCGGTCCTGCGCGCACGAATTCGAGACGCTGATTCGGCCAGCCTCGCACGGCGACCCTGCGGCCTCGTGCCCCGTGTGCGGCGCTGGCGAACCCGAGAGGCGCCTCTCGACATTTGCGCTCAGGTCGCGCGAGAAGACCCAGGCCGCGGCCGCCGCGAAGAACAAGAAGGCCGCCACCATCGCACGGGCGGACACCGCGGCGATGGATCGCGAGATCGATCACCACAGGCACGAAGATCATTGAAGGCACCATGATTCGTCCCGCCGCCGCTGTCATCCGCGGCTACCTCACCATGGCGATTGTCGTTATAAGGTGGGCATCACCGAGGTCTACGCTAACCAGACTCCGGAGCAGAAGGTGGCGCTGGTTCGGGCCGAGCCGCTCAAGGCGCCGACCATGTTCATGAGCGATGGCATCAACGACGCGCCGGCGCTCACGGCGGCCACGGTCGGCATCGCGTTTGGCCAGGCGAGCGACGTGACGGCCCAAGCCGCGGTCTTGCAGGAGCAGGCGAACCGTGTGACGCAGGCTCGACATGCCAGCGAGGGACGGATTGCCCCGGCCTGGTGTTCGCTTATTTCGATAAGAGCCTGCCCGTGCCGTGATACCGAATCTGCGTGATTTCGGCCAGCACTGACAGGGCAATGTCAGCAGGAGTCCGACCGCCCAGGTCCAGCCCAACAGGGGCGTGGATCGCCTGCAGCCGGTCTTCCGGAACGCCTTCGGCGCGCAGCATCTCGTTGATCAACACCGTCTTTCGCCGGCTGCCGAGCAGGCCGATGTATCGGGCCGGCGTCGTGACCGCCGCCAGCATGCAATCGGCATCGAGCTTGTGTCCGCGCGTGGCGATCACAATGAAGCTGTTCCAGCTGTATTTGATGCCTTCGAGAGTCGCGGGCACATCCCCCTGGAGGATTGTCGCGTTCGGAAACCGTGCCGGGTCGGCGAACTCGGGCCGGTCCTCAACTACGGTCACATCAAAATCGAGGATCGCCGCCTGACGGGCGATGGCGAGTGCGACGTGGCCGCCGCCGGCGATGACAATGCGCGGCCGGCTGGCAATCGCCTCGATGAGCAAATCTTCGGTCTCCGATTTCACGGTGCGAGCCGTGCCGTGCGGCAACTGGGCCAGCGCCTCAGCCGTGGCGCGCTGGTCGGCCTCGGTATCGCCGAGCGAGCCCAGGCGGGAGCCATCGGCCCGCACGGCGATCCGCCCCAACAGCGACAAATCGCCCTGATGTCTGCCGAGGCGAGTGACCAGCGCAACGGGCTCGCCGCCAGCGGCGGCACTGACCATCTCAGGCAGCAAGTCGACGTCATCAAACGCCAGTGCCTGATCGTCGCGCTGCACCAGGATCCACATCGTGCCGCCACACACGAGGCCGGTGTTCCAGGCCAGGTCCTCGGTCAGTTCGTACGCGCGCAGCGAATGTCCGCCTGACCGGAGGATCCCTTGAGCCGTTTCGATCGCGTCAGCCTCGATGCACCCGCCGCCGAGGGTGCCTACGGCCGCGCGTAGCGGCTCGCCATCACCAAGCACCAGCGTGGCACCGGCCACCTGCGGCGTGCTGCCGCTCGTGCGCACGACCGTGGCCACCGCAAATCGCCGGCCGGCGGCCCGGCGCTCCGCCATGTGACCGTAAAGAGAATCCTGCACCTCTGAATTCTATCTGGGGTTTCGCGCGGGCCTGTGGGACAAGGGTGCGTACTCGCCGGAGTCAGCCGGACTCCTCCTCACGCACAGCATGACCCTGTTGCTGTCAGGTATTTAGGACGCTGTGGACGCCTACGCCCGCGCGTACAGCCAATCGGCCCCACCCGCGGTGACGGCGCTCATCGTGGGCGGCAGGCGTGTGGGGCGTGCCACATCTGGCGCCTTGTCGTCGGACGGTATCGAGCATCGGGTGGTGGAACGAGAACACGTGAAGGTGCCCGACCGGGCGCGCTGGGTGTGTGGGAATGCCACGGACTCAGAGGTGCTTGATTCGGCGGGCCTCGACACCGCGTCGAGCGTGGCTATCACCATGCACGATGACGACCTAAACGTGTATCTGACGCTCTACTGCCGGTCGAAACGGCCGGATATCAAGATCCTCAGCCGATCCATGCATCAGCAGAACGTGGCCACGCTTCGCCTGGCGGGTGCCGACTTCGTCATGTCGTATGTGCCGATGGAGGCTAATGCGATCTTCGACGTCGTGCGTCACGGCAGCGTGTTGTCGCTGGGGGAGGGGCTGGAGGTCTTCACGGTGCGCGTGCCGCGGTACCTAGCGGGCCAGTCCATCGCCGACTGCAACCTGCGTCGTGAGACGGGATGTAATGTGCTGGCGGTCAGGCCGGCCGGCGGTGCTGCGGCGCCGCCCGACATCCTTGCGCCACTTCTCGCCGATTCCAAATGGGTGTTGATCGGCGATCGCGAGGACGATCGGCCTTCTTCGCACGCCACGGTCAGGGTGATTCTCGGGCTTGAGGAACAGCCCGAGCTCCGTACCGAACGTAGCTCGGCCTGTTCTTCAAGACCGAGAGCTACACAAGGTCCGCCGGCCGATCGACGTCGCGATGCACGCCGGGATCGGGGGCATCGATCGACAGGAATGCGTCGCGTGAACGTTCATCGCTGAGCGTGGATTCCACCGAGGCTAGGAGGATTCGTTCGCGCAGCGCCGGAGAACACGCGATCGGGTGGCCGCGCCGGCTGTTGAACGTGGCGCAGGCCGTCAGGCCCGACTCTCTCGTGGCCGCGATGACGGCGGCCACCGTGGCCGGCTGCACGTACGGCATATCGCCCGGCAGCAGAACGCAGAGATCGCCTTCCCCCGTCTGCGCGATGCCCAACTGTATGGACGAGAACATCCCGCGCGACGGATCGGGATTCACGACCACCGAAATCGGCAGGCCGGCCAGTGCCGCGCGCACCGCCGCTTCCCCTTGCGCCGCCACCACCACCGCGCAGCGGTCGGCGCCGCCAGCCAGAAGTGTGGCCACGGTCCGACGCACCATCGGCTCGCCGTCAACCAACGTCAGAAGCTTGTGTGGTTTACATTGTGCCTCCGCGGCAAATCGGGAGCCCTTGCCTGCCGCGGGAACCACTCCAATCGTCACAAGTCGTCTTGCCGCGCGAGTATGCGGGCAATCGAGACCGTCCGGTAGATCGCGGTGCCCATCGCGCCGAGGGCAATCAGGGCCACCGCGGCTGTGAGCACAGTGCCGGTAGGCCATCCCCATCGCGTCGTCACCGCCGCATCCGCGAGCGCTCCCAGAGCGAGCAGCACCAGCCGTTCGGCACGTTGCATCACGCCACCGGTGCCACTCACGCCCACTGCTTCACCCCGCGCACGCGTATAGCTGACGAGCAGCGAGCCGCTGATGGCCAGCACAGACACGGCAGCGCCCCACGGAGTCGTCGACAGGTACCAGGTCACACCCACAAAGGAAAACGCTTCGGCGAACCGATCGAGCGTGGAGTCCATGAACGCGCCATAACGGCTAGCCATGCCACGAGCCCGCGCAATGCGGCCGTCGAACACATCCGCCACGCCGCCGAACAGAATTGCCCATCCCGCCACCGACAGGGCGCCCTGGGCAAACGCGGCACCGGCACCTATGCCGAAGGCCACGCTCAGGTAGTTGAAAATGTCGGGCGAGACCCTGGCGCGAATCATCGCCCGCTCGACGGGGCCAATCACCCACATCAGCCAATCACGAGCCCAGAACCCAAGGAGCACCGTAGTCGATCGTCGCGCCACATCCGGGTCCAGGGGACGATTCCGGCCGACGATGGCGAACACCGGTATGGTGCCGACCACAACCGCGACAAGCGTCAACGCGAGAGTATCGATCAGGGTCACGTGGCCTTTTTCCGCTGGGGACGGTTGCGCAGATACCAGAAGATTCGCGGCCACAAACAAATGAGCGGCCATCGTTGCTCGCAGGAAGTCAGCACCATCTTTGTGCCGCCGCTCCGTTCAATCTTCCGCACAATATACTCTAGCCAACCTTCGTAGAGTATGACGTGTTTGAGCAGGCGCACCGTGGCACGCACCTTGCTGAAGCGAAAATACCACTGTACCCGCAGGCGATCGACCGCCGAGACACTGCCCTGCTGCCGATAGATGGTCGAGGTCTGGGTGCCCTGCGGTGCGGATGTCCGCGACAGCGCTCCATGCGCGACCAGGTGTTCGAACAGCGGCGTGTAGATGGCGCAGAGGGCATCTCGCTGAGCGGCGACCAGCGTACAGGCGTGATCGCCTGACTCCGGCCGGATCTCACCAGCCAGCGAGCGCGACAGCGCCACCTGAAGGAACTCATCCACGGTGAACGTCTCGGGCAGCGACGACTGGCTCCAGGTGTACGTGGCTGCCCGGGCCTCGGCAATGGCCGCGCCGATCTCACGCGCACTCGCGGCATCCCGCGTCCACGCCAGCAGGACAAACTGAAACAGGCGTCCCTGAACAAAATGATCGCGGCGACGGGATGAGCAGGCGCGGCGGAAGTCGGCCAGGGAAATGACACAACACTTGGCGCGGCTTTGCCTGGACGGCTGGGCTGGCTCGCCCGCTCCGCCGGCGCCATCGCTCACCGCAATGACGTTGGGCGCGAGCACATGAGCGAGAGCGGTAGCCACCTTCGGCGAATACGACGTGCCCACCGTGGCCGAGAGCGACCGGTACGCATCACCATAACGATCAACGATGACAAAGAAGTCGAAGGCGCTGTCCGCGCGTGGCTTGCGCCCCTGGGCGCGGGATCCGTAGTGGATGATGCCCACACTGGACGGTCCGAACGCCTGAGCCAGAAACGCCGAAAGCGCCTGGGCGTCGACATCGACGGCATGATCGAGGCCCCAGCCGAGCGCGGCGGCCACATCCCGGGAGGGCGGAGCTTCAGACCGCATTGCGCAATGGCCGGCCGGCGCGCATATCTTCCAGCGTCTGGATCATTCGCTCCCGGAGCGATGCCACGAAATCGGGAATCTGAGATTCCTCGGCCGGCGGCTGGAACGGACCGATGATCCGGATGCGAATACGCGTGCCGGCGGCCTTCGTGAAGGTGTCGGCCATGGTGCGAATGTGCCACATCCCGTCACCCACCATGCAATAAACCGGCAGCGGCGCATGGGCCAGGACGATGCGCAGGCCGCGGATCATGAAGGGGAGGATTGAACCGTCCCTGCTTCGATGTCCCTCGGGAAAAATGAAGAACGAGGCCTCTCCCCGCCGGCAACGGTCGGCCGCTTCCGCGATCGCCTCAAGGTCCGTCCTGAGGCTCTGGCGAGTTTGGGCAATCAGGGGGAACCGGGCCATCCGGATGTACGGCGAGACGCCCGGGAGCCCCCAGGCGTAGCGGCTCCGGGTGGGAATCAGCATCAGGTAGCCCCTGGTGACCCTGTAGGCGATGAGGGCGTCGATAACGGACTGGTGGTTCATGATCACCACGCGGTTTTCCCGACCGATGGCGCCTTCAATTGAGATGCGGACCCCGGCGATGATCCGGAGCAGTACCAGGGGCGCTGCGGCAGAAAGGCGGCTCCAGGGAACCAGAAAACGCGCGACCGGGACTGGAAATAGCCACGCCAGAGGAATTAGGATAAATCTTTGCACAAATCCCATGAAGAGAATGAGATACGCCAAATAGACCAGTACAAAGACCGCGCTCCTCGTCACACGCCATGCCGCGCGTGCCAGACTGAGTAGCCGGGATTCGTTCAGGGTCGTTCGGAGGAGAGACATGGCACACCAATCGAACGCGGAAAGCGAGACAGCAGACCAACGAGGTGGCGACACCCCGCAGGCCGTTGCGACGACAGAGTACGACTACAGCAATTTTTACTATTCATCCAGCGACGACTTGTTCGCCATTTTTGGCCCCTACGACGATTGGTGGTACGGCAGCGCGCGCAATAGCGGCTACTACCTGTTCTCGCAGCCGATGTCGACGCCCCCGGGCGCCCGGATCAATCTCGAAGAGCAGTTGCATCACGAACACCTCAAGCTGTTCAACCTCGCATCGTACAACTACCTGGGCTTGTCCACCCATCCCGAAGTGATCGCGGCCGCCCACGCGGCGCTGGACAAATACGGGCTTGGTGCCGCCGGATCGCCGATCCTCAGCGGCACGATGGATGTCCACCTTGCCCTCGAGAAGGAACTGGCGGCGTTCAAGCACAAAGAAGCCGCGATGGTCTTCCCGACCGGCTACAGCACCAACGTCGGCCTCCTGTCGGCGCTCCTTCGCCCGGGCGACTGGGTGATTCTGGATCAGAACGTCCACGCCAGTATTGTGGACGGCGCGATCCTCGCCAAGGCCCAGGTCAAGTTCTTCAGGCACAACCAGCCGGCCGACCTCGAGAAAAAGCTAAAGGGCACCACCGGCAAGCGCCTGGTCGTGGTCGAAGGCGTCTATTCGATGGACGGCGACATCGCCCGCCTGCCTGAAATGGTGGAGATCTCCAAGCGCGCGGGCGCGCGCATCCTGATCGACGAAGCGCACTCGAGTTTTGTCTACGGTGCGGAAGGCCGTGGTGTGGTCGAACACTTCGGCCTCGAAGATGAAGTGGACATCCACGTCGGCACCTTCTCGAAGGCGCTCGGCGGCCAGGGTGGCTACATCGCGGGCTCGCAGAGCCTCTATAACTACCTGATGGGCTTCGCGCGGTCGCGTGTATTTTCGTGCGCGTTGTCACCGGCGGTCACTGCGGGTGTTCTGGCGGCTCTCCAGATTGTGAAGCGTGAACCCCAGCGGCGGCATCGCCTCTGGGAAAACGTGGCGCACTTCCGCAGCCTGCTGGCCGCGGCGGGCGTGGATGTGGCCGAGTCCACGTCGCAAATCATTCCGATCATGATTCGCAACGATCGGAAGATCCTGGGCATCGCGCAGAAACTGCAGAAAGCCGGGTTGTATCTGCAGCCCATCATCTTCCCGGCGGTCGCCAAACACCGGTCGCGATTCAGGGTATCGATTTCGGCGAGCCATTTGACGGCGGACCTCGACCGTGCCGCCGCCATCCTGATCAAAGTGCTTCGTGAAGAGGAGATCATCAAGTGAGCGAGTTGAATCCAGGACAAGTGCGATACCAGTATCGCCATGCTATTGGCGGGTTCTTTGAATTTCCGACCGAGAATGCGCGCAAGTTAATTCCGTCGTTCATGTCGCCGGTTGAGCCGCACCACGGACAGAGCGTACTGTCGGTCATGGCCTTCGACTTCAGCGGCAGCTCGGTGGGCGAATACGGCGAACTCGTGTTGTCGGTGCCAGTCGCGCCGCGGATTGCCCGCGGCCAGCCGATGCCGCGCGCGGCGTTTTTTCCCTTCCTGGTCGGCACCACGACCAAGGCCTCACGTGAACACGCCATCAAGCTGTGGCACCTGCCGCACTTCATGGACGACATCCAGATTGAGTTCGAAGTCGGCGCACGCGAAATCACAGTGGCCGCAGCACACGGTGGCACTAAAATCCTGGACATGCGGATCACCGACTACGAATGGGAACCGGTCGAGCACTACTACCAGGCGTTTGAACACGACGCCACAGGCACCTACATGGCCACCATGGCGATGAACGCACAGTTCAGTGAAAACGAAGAAGAGCGCGGATCAATCGAAATCTATCCGCACGCCTTCACCGCTGGGCTCAACCCAGATGGCGTCAACGGCACCCCATTCCGCGAATTGTGGATGCGCGATGGCCGCCAGACCTTCGACCCGCTCGAGACCATCGGCCCAGGCGGGGCCTGATGTCCCAACGAGTCTGCGTCATCGTCAATCCGGCCTCCGGCCGTGGACGCGGCGCCCGCGCACTGCCCGGCGTCACCGCCGCGTTTGGCGCGGTGGGTATCACCGACATTCGCACCACGCAGAAACGCGAGGACGAACAGGCGATTGCCAGACGCGCCATCGACGAAGGCGCTACCACCCTGGTGGCGGTGGGTGGTGACGGCACGTGGGGCAATGTGGCCAACGCCATCCTGGCGGCAGGAGCCGGCGACGCCGTGCGCCTCGCGCTGGTGGCGGCCGGGACGGGCAACGACTTCGCGAAGACGGCCGGATGCCCGGCCACGGATGTTGAGGCCACGGCCCGGCTTGTGACTGAAGGCGTCGAGATCCGCGTGGATGTGGGCCGCATCGAAGAGCACTTCTTCCTGAACATCACGGGCTTCGGGTTCGACGTGGCGGTGCTCGAAGACATCCTCACAATCAAGTGGGTGAAGGGCGAGGCGCTGTATCTCTACTCGGCGCTGCGGCAATTGGCGTCCTACCCTGGCGTGGAGATTGATGTGGCGTCCGCGGCGAAGCAGCGCGGCTCGTCGCGGCACCTCATGCTGGTGATCGCCAACGCGAAGAATTTCGGCGGCAAGTTCCGCATCGCCCCTGAGGCATCGCTCACCGATGGCTGCCTCGACGCGGTCGCGATCCTCGACGCGTCCACGTGGCGCCGCATGAATCTATTTGGCGCGGTCGCGCGAGGCACGCATCACACGCTCAGTGAGGTCATCATCGAACAGGCGCCGTCGTTTACAGTGGAATTCTCCGGGCCCCCGGCCTATGAGACCGACGGCGAATACCGCCAGGCAACAACGGCCGAACTGAACATTGTGTGTGTGCCTGGCGCTTTGCGGCTAGTGGCGCCGGTGCCGTCACAGGCACCCCAAGGAAGATGAAAGCCATCAGTTTCGCTGCGCCGATTCCGACGTATCTCGCCACACAGGTCGCCGGAAGACTCTCGGACAATTGGCTGGTCGGACCTTACGCCTGCACACGCTACGCCGACGTCGCCGCTCCTGAGTTGCCCAGTCAGGATTGGGTGCGCATTCGCACCGTGCTCGGCGGCATCTGTGGCAGCGACCTCGGCATCGTCGGCCTCGAGGCCAGTCCGTCCTCATCGCCATTTTCGAGTTTCCCGTTTGTCATCGGGCACGAAAACGTCGGGGTGATCGAAGCCTGCGGCACAGGGGTGCGCGGTTTCGGCGTTGGCGATCGCGTCACGGTAAACCCGCTGCTGTGTTGCGAGCCAAGAGCCGTCACGCCGCCGTGTGGCGCGTGTGCCACAGGCTACCACTCGCGCTGCGTCCATTTCACTGACGGTGCGCTGGCGCCGGGGATGTTCATCGGCACCACGCGCGCGCTGGGCGGCAGCTGGGGTGAGCAGTTCGTGGCCCATCAGTCGCAGCTGCTTCGAGTGGCCGACTGGGTGAGCGACGCTGCGGCCGTCATGACCGAGCCCTTTGCGTGTTGTGTGCATGCCGTTCGCGGCGCCATGCCTGAAGCGGGGCAACACGTGCTGGTGATTGGCGCCGGCACCATGGGATTGCTGATGGTGAACGCGCTCAAGGCGCTGGCGCCCGGTTGCCGAGTCACGGCGCTGACGCGTCATCCCTTTCAGGCGCGCCATGCCGAACAGCTTGGCGCCACGCGCACGGTGGTGGCGCGGGGCGACTACCTGGACGAACTCGCCGACGCGGCCGGCACGCGGCTGCTGAAGCCCATTCTGGGCCGGCCCATCGGCATCGGCGGGTTTGATGCGGTATTTGTCTGCATCAGCAGCACCCGCGGCGTGGAAGACGCCATGCGCTTCGCGCGCGCAGGTGCGACGATCGTGCTTCTGGGCAACGCCAGCACGCTCCGCGGACTCGACTGGACGCCGCTCTGGATCAAGGAACTGACGTTCCGCGGCACGCTGGCGTACGGCAGTCATGGCCACGGCGGCGCCAGTGTCAATGCGTTCAGCGAAGCCGCCGCGCTCATCGCCGACGGCCGCGCCCCACTGGGCGGCCTTGTCACACACGAGTTCCCGCTCGCCCGATACAAGGACGCGCTTCGGACGGCGCGCACCAAAGGGTCCGGTGAAAGCGTCAAGGTCGCGTTCCGGTTCTCTGGGGCTTGAGGACCAGGCCGCGCGACGTTTTGCGTACGTCGCTCGGCCTGGTCTTCAAGCCCGAGTCCCCGCTAGCCGCGCCAGGTGTCTTTGAGCGTGACGGTGCGGTTGAACACCGGGCGGGCGGCGGTGCTGTCCTGGTCCGCGCAGAAGTAGCCCAGCCGCTCGAACTGAAATCGCGCGCCCACTTCAGGCGAGGCCAGTGACGGCTCCAGCTTGCAGCCTGTGAGCACTTCGCGCGCGCCGGGATTGATCTGCGTGAGAAAATCTGCGTCGCCAGTGCCAGGCGTCTCGTGTGTGAACAGCCGGTCGTACAGCCGCACGTCGGCATCCACCGCGTGCGCGGCCGACACCCAATGCAGCGTGCCCTTCACCTTGCGGCCATCCGGCGCATCGCCTCCGCGCGTGGCAGAGTCGTACGTGCAGCGGAGTTCAACGATATTGCCTGCGGCATCCTTGACCGCTTCTCGGCACGTGATGAGATACGCCCCGCGCAGCCGCACTTCACGGCCCGGCGCCAGACGAAAAAACTTCTTCGCCGGTTCCTCCATGAAGTCCTCGCGCTCGATGTAGATCTCGCGCCCGAACGGCACGTGCCTGGTGCCCATCGCCGGATTGTCAGGGTGGCTGGCCACTTCGAACGTATCGGTCTGCCCTTCAGGGTAGTTCTCGATGACAACCTTCAGTGGCCGCAACACCGCCATCGCACGAGGCGCGCGCGCATTCAAATGGTCGCGGACGAAAAACTCGAGCAATCCGATGTCGATCATGTTCTCGCGTTTGGCGACGCCGATCTCCTCACAAAACCGACGAATCGCCTCAGGCGTGAAGCCGCGGCGCCGCAAGCCAGAGATCGTCGGTATGCGCGGATCGTCCCACCCGTCCACATACCCTTCGGTCACAAGCTGCATGAGCTTGCGCTTGCTCATGACGGTGTACGTCAGGTTCAGGCGCGCGAATTCAATCTGCCGCGGACGCGCCGGCAGCCCGGTCACGTTGGCAATCAACCAGTCGTAGAGCGGCCGGTGATCTTCAAACTCAAGCGTGCACAGCGAGTGGGTGATGCGCTCAAACGCATCCGACAGCGGATGCGCGTAGTCATACATCGGATACAGGCACCACGCATCGCCCGTCCGGTGATGATGTGCGCGACGCACGCGATACAAGATCGGGTCGCGCATGGTCATATTGGGCGACGCCATGTCGATCTTGGCGCGAAGCACCTGGGCTCCGTCGGCGAACTCCCCCGCCCGCATACGTGCAAGCAGGTCCACATTCACGGCCACCGGCCGATTGCGATGCGGACTCTCGCGCCCGGGCTCGCGCAGGGTGCCGCGATGCTCGCGAATCTCCTCGGCCGTCAGGCTGTCTACGTATGCTTTGCCGTCCTGGATCAACTGCACCGCGCACGCGTACAGCCGCTCGAAGTAGTCGGACGCGTAGAAAAGCCGGTCCTCCCAATCGAACCCAAGCCACCGGACATCTGCCTGGATCGAGTCGACATATTCGGTCTCTTCGGTCTCCGGGTTCGTATCGTCGAACCGGAGGTTGCAGGCGCCCGCGAAGTCGCTGGCCACGCCGAAGTTGAGGCAGATGGACTTGGCATGCCCGATGTGCAGGTAGCCGTTGGGCTCGGGTGGGAACCGGGTGGCCACGCGGCCGCCATTGGTGCCAGCGGCCTTGTCCGCAGAGACGATGTCGCGAATAAAGTTTAGGCGCGCTGCCTCGTCGGGGACGGTCATGTCGTCATTGTAGATTGCGCATGGCAAGATAGAGCAACTTCTCGCCCCTCTGCCCGCCCGCTCCCACCAACTGCTCCGCCGAATCGTCGTCCTTCGCCCGGGCAAAGGAATGACGGCGTGGCTGATGGCTCGTCGGACATTGACTTCCAGGACAGCTGGCAGACCGATATCGCCGCCCACACTATCGATCGGGTCATCGGGCTTGGGTTGGTGCCGGCAACGGTCGCGCGTGAGGTCGTGGATGGCAAGGTCGGCTCACTGCAGTGGTTTGTGGAGGTGATGTCCACCGAAGCCGAGCGCCTTGAACAGCAACAGAACCCACGGACGTGGAAGACTGGAATGAGCAAAACAGTCGACCGTCACCTCAAGAACATCCTGGTCACCAAGGAGTTCACACTCCGATTGATTGACCATTCGAGAGCGTTCCGCGTCAACAGGTCCCCGGCGAAGCCGGAACTGCTGACGAGGTTATCGCGCACGCTCCTTGATGGACTCCCTAAACTCGAAAAGAAGGACTTGCAGAAGCAGGTTGGCAAGTATTTGATGTCGAGTCAAATCGACCGGCTCCTGAGCCGTCGCGACGCCATCCTGGCACTGACGAAGAAACGCATCTCCGATAATGGCGAGGCGACGGTCCTCTACAAGTAGTCCAGGGTCCAGCGTCTAGCGTCCAGGGGCCAGAAAAAGAAACGGGGGTGGCAGTGTGAACTGCCACCCCCGATGTGTGTACGGCTTCGGTCCTCAGGACTCCAAAGCCAGAACTCTGGACTCTGGACCCTGGACGCTAGACCCTGGACTCTAGAAGCTCCAGCGTCCGCCGAAGGTGAACTGTCGCGGCGCATTGAGGGCCGTGACGCCACCCAGGAGCACGGCCGTCCCGGCGATGGATGCCGACGGATTCCTCGCCTGCACACCAGTCTGGAACCCGGTGTCGAAGAGGTTCTCGGCATCCACATACAGGCCGAAGCGGTTCGCGCCTACGTTGAACACCTTCTCCAGCCGCAGATCGAGCAACTGCTGGTTTTCGAGACGGCGGTTGCCGCGCCGTTCCAGATTCAGGTCGATGCTCCCGGTCCAGTTGAACGTGCTGGCGGAGACGCGCTGGAACGGCGTCCACGGCGTGCCGCTCAACACGCGGTAGTAAACATTGGCCGAGATTTCGACCACAGGAATCTGGTAGCCCGCAAAGGCCTTGAATTCATGTGTCCGGTCGAAGCCCACGAGGCCGTCCGAATTGACGAACACCGTGTTCGGTGTCTGGAACTGGCCGCTGGCAATGCCCGACGTCGCTCCGTTGGTGACGGTGCCGTTGGTCTCCGAATAGACGTAGGAGATCTGGGCCTGCCACCGGTTGGAGTACGCGCGTGTCAACACGAACATGCCGCCGTTGTAGGTGCGGTACGCATTCGCCGCAGGCGCGCCGTTGTACGCAAAGTTGTCCACGTTCCCAATCTGGAACTTCTGATCGGACGTGCGGTTCGCCCACCGGTAGATGGTCTCGACCTTCCCATTCAACGGATTCGTGTAGTTGGCTGATGTCCACTGGGCATTAGCCACCGTGGAATTGATGAAGTTTTTCGCGTCGCGCCGGATGTACGTGGCCGTCGCCTTCAAGCCCAGACCTAACTCGCGCTCAAAGGCCACGCTAATTTCATCCGTGCGGGGATGTTTCAGGTCCTTGAGCACCGTGTACTTGCTGACGCCCGAAATGCGGTCGATCTCCTTCACCTTGGTGTTGGCAATGGTCCCCGTCGCCTCATAGATGATGTAGTCGCCAATGCCCGGCAGGGCATTGGACCACGACGCAAACACCGCGCCGTCGTAGAGGTGCCCGTAATACGCGCGCAGCACCGACTTGCCATCGCCGCCGACGTCAAACGCCAGGCCCAGGCGGGGCGCGATCGGCGCCACGTCGTAGTAGGTCTTGCTGTCCGACGTCCCCACACCCTTGATCCGGTCCATCCGCGCACCAATGTTGGCGGTGAACCGGCCCAGCTGCCACTGATCCTGCGCGAAGAAGGACATGCGGTCGTTGCGGCCCTTGACGTCGTACTGGTACGCATACGCCAGGTATGGCGCGCCGCCGTAGTCGTAGAAGAACAGCCCGTCGGTATAGCCGAAGCGGTTGCGGATGTTGCTGCGCTCGATCTCCATGCCGAACTTGAACGCGTGGGTGCCCTTCGCTTCCACATACTTCGCCAGCGACGCGTTGAGCTGATTGCGCGTGCGGTCGTACTGCGCGCTATAGCCAGCGCCGCCGCTGTAGGCGCCTGAATCGCCGTCAAGGCGCGCCGACGTCGGCGTCAGGGGATCGAGGTCAAAGTAGCCCCAGTAGCCCAGGAGCTTCGCTTCGAAGAGCCCACTGTTGCCGAGCACGCGGCGGTACTGGCCGTTCCAGGTCCATTCGGGTGAATCCTGCTGCACCACCCGCGCGTCGGTGGTGCCGTTGACGCCGCCCAGGCCAGTTCGTCCACCCTGATTGTACTGGTCGTACTGGAAGGACGCGACAAGGTTGTCGGACGCCGTTGGCTGGAACGTGAGCTTGCCGTTAAACCGCGGGCTCACTTCCGTGCGCAGCGTCCGTGGTCCGTCCGGGTCCTGCTTGATGGAATACCGCTGAACGCTGGCGAAGAAAAACGCCTTGTTCGTGCGTAACGGACCGCCCAGTTGCACAGTGTAGTCCTGGAGGCTGTCCACACCAGTGGCCATGATCGACGGATTGACGTTCTTCACCGCCGCAGACACGTTGTTACCACGGAATTTCTTGCCCGTGTACCGCTGCTCGAACAGGCCCGCGAACCGGTTGCCGCCAGACTTGGTCACCGTGTTGATCACCGCTCCCGTGAATCCGCCGAACTCGGCCGACTGGCCCAGCGATCCGATCTGCACCTGGTCGATGATGTTGTAGTTGAAAAACACCCAGGCCGTGCCGGCTTCCGGGTCGCGGACGTCGACGCCGTCAACCAGGAGCGAGTTAGCCGAGCCGGACGCGCCGCCGAACGCCGAGCTGCTGTTGATGCCAGGCGCGTAGTTCAACATGCTCACGGCCGGATTGGCACGCGAGATGGGCATGTTGAACAGCAGGTCCTGCGAGATCGTCGTATCAGTAGCCGTGGTCGTCGTGTCCACCTTGGCCGTCGATCCGACGACGGTGATCGCCTCAGTCACCCCGCCCACTTCCAGCGTGAGCTTGATATCGATTACCTTGCCGATCGTGATGTCCAGATTCGACTGAACTCTGGGCTTGAAGCCGCTCAACATCGTGCGCGCTTCATAAGTGCCGGTATTCAGGCCCAGAAAGCGGAACGTGCCCTGCGCATCCGTGGTCTGGTTCGCCTGACCGAATCGGCTGCTCAAGGTCACCACAACGCCCGGAAGTGCGCCGCCCTGCGCGTCGGTCACCTGGCCGGCGATTGTGCCGGTCATTGTCTGTGCGGAAACGCTGGTCACCGAGCACGCGATCAGCAGCGCCGCAGCGCCAATGCCCAATCGTGAAAACAGTCTGTGGATGGTCATGTGGGTAACTCCTAGCGGATCGAACCGCGGATGCGGTCCTCTTTGGCGGAATACAAGGCGTACCCCGTGCCGACAGCCATCACGACGACCACCAGCATCCCAGTTCTCGTCTTGAAAAACGAGCGGTCGGAGGGCTGTTGGGGTGCGGTCGTGGCAGCGTCAGCGGCCGTCCTCGTGGCAACGACCTTCGCAATCGACTTGGTCGAAAACGAGGGTGAGGCTGTCGGTCCCTGTGATGCGGCCATCGCAGGGGAAAACACCGTTGCAAGCAGGGTCGTCATCAGGCCCACACCAGCAAAACGGCGGAAATACTCGCAACGTCGTCGATTGTCCATCGGCACTTGACCTCTCCTGATAGGAACCTAGGCGAGCGATAATACACCCTCCACGCCCCCCCAGCGCCATAGAAAATCTACAGGTGCGCTACCATTCCGTCATGCCAGCCCGCCTGTCGACACGCCTCAGGCGCACGCCGTCACTGCCGCTGTTCGTCGTCGGACTGGTCCTGGCGGGCGCCGCGGCAGCCTGGTGGCTGTGGCCCCGGACGCAGGAAGCCGGGGGCGGCGTGGACCTCGGCTCGCTGACCAGGGGGGTCACCCGGTCGGATCTCAACGTCGTCCTCCTGACCCTGGATACCCTCCGGGCCGACCATCTGGGCGCCTACGGCTCAACCGACGTCAGCACCCCCAACCTGGACCAGTTGGCCCGGGAGGGCGTGGTCTTTGAACAGGCGATGACGACCGCGCCCCTCACGCTGCCGGCCCACAGCAGCATCTTCACCGGGCAGTTTCCTCCCCGCCACGGCATCCGAGACAACGGCGGGTTTTTCCTGGGACCTGAACAGGTCACAATGGCTGAAGTCCTTTCTGCACAGGGATTTAAGACAGGAGCCACGGTTGGGGCTTTTGTCCTAGACAGCAAGTGGGGGCTCGACCAGGGCTTTGCCACCTACCAGGACGACTTCGACCTCACCAACGTCAAGGCTATGTCGCTCGCCAGCGTCAAACGGCCCGGAAACGAGGTGGTGGACCTAGCCCTCAAGTGGATGGATGGTGTGGCCAACCAGCGGTTCTTTTCGTGGCTGCATCTCTACGACCCCCACGCGCCCTATGAGTCGCCCGAGCCGTTCCGCAGCCAGAACAAGGGCCATCCCTACCGCGGCGCGATCGCATTCACCGACGCCCAAGTTGGCCGGGTGCTGAGTTACCTCAAGGACCGCGGCCTGGCTGACCGCACCATCGTGATTGTGGTGGCCGACCACGGCGAGGGGCTGGGCGAACACGGCGAAGAGACGCACGGCTTTTTTGTCTACGAAAGCTCCATGCACGTGCCGCTCATCGTCCGCACGCCGTTCAGCAACGCAGGTGGTCGGCGCGTGGCACAGCCGGTGCGGACGGTGGACATCCTGCCGACGGTGCTGGATTTGCTGCAGATTCCGTCGCGGGAATCCATGGCGGGGGTCAGCCTCGCCGCGCTGCTGGCGGGGCAGCCAGACGCCATGCTCGACACCGGGCGCGAGGGGTATGCCGAGGCGATGTATCCGCTGCACCACTACGGGTGGAGCGAACTCACCGCGATGCGGTCCGAACGCTACAAACTGATCGACGCGCCGCGGCCGGAACTCTACGACCTGGAGCGCGACCCCAAGGAGCTAAAGAATATTTTCGACGAACGGCGGTCGGTGGGTGATGCCATGCTGCGCAGACTGCGCGAGCAAAAGCGCGTGATGTCGGACAACGCCCCGGCCCAACCGAAAAACGAAGATGTCGATCCGGAAACGCGCGCCAGGCTCGCAGCTCTGGGGTACGTCGGCTCATTTGTCGCCACTGCTGAAGGGCCGGCCAGCGACCGCGCCGACCCCAAGGACAAGATTGGCCTCTTCAACCTCATGACAACCGCGCGCGACGTGGCCAAGGGCCAGGATGCCGGCGCGGAAGCTATCGCCATGTTGCGCCGTGTGGTGGATGAAGACCCGGCCGTCATCGACGCGTGGTTCATGCTCGGCAACGAGTACTTCAAGGCCGGGAAATTTCCGGAGGCTATTGAGCACTTCACGCGATCGCTCGAACTCAAGCCCGACTACGACCTGGCGATCATCAACATGGCCAATGCCTATCGGCGCATGGGTAAGGATGACGCCGCGCTCGCGGGCTACGAACGCTACATCACAGTGGATCCGAAAAACGCGTTCGTCCGATACCAGATCGGCGAGATCTATCTAGACCGGAGAGACCGCGCGCGCGCGGAGACGGAATTTGCGCAGGCGCTCGCGATTGATCCGAAACTGGCGTTGGCGCAGGTTGCGACTGCGGTCATTGCGTTTGAGCGCGGCCAGTTGCCGCAGGCCGAACAGCGGCTGAAGGAAGCGCTCGCGCTCAAGCCCGACGTGCGGCTCGCGCACTTCAACCTCGCACTCATCGCTGAGGCGCGCGGAGACGATGCGGGGGCGGAAAGCGCGTATCGCACCGAGTTGGAGCAACACCCCACCGCCTACAAGGCGGCGTTTAACCTGGGGCGGCTCAAGGCGCGTCTTGGACGCGGGCCCGAAGCCATCGAGTTCTACAAGAAGGCGGTAGAGGTCAATCCGGATTTTGCGGAAGGATTCTTCTACCTCGCGAAAGCGCGGCTGGACGAGGGGCGCCTGCTCGGCGAAGCCGAGTCGTATGCGCGCAAGGGGCTGTCGATCGAGCCCGAAGGACAGACGTCGCCACTCGGGCACTTTGTGCTGGGCAGCGTGATGATGCGGCGCGGGCAGGCGGTCGAGGCCGATCGAGAACTGGCACGGGGACTTGCGCTCGAGGCCACACTCGCAAAGCGCAAGCGCTGATCAGGATTCACCATGAAGGGCCATGAAGGCGTGCGGTTGAGTGCCGCCTTTGGCGGCGTGCACGAGCGAAGGGACGTCACGAACGACCGCAGGACAGGGCAAAACGACCTCTGAGTCGTCTGTGTTCGGTCGTGACGTCCCTTCCCTCGCGCAGCCCGGCTTCATCTAGCTTGGTGGTGAATAGGTTTTGAAGAGTGTAATTAGGGCCCATAAGGAAATGACTGGCGCAAATTCTGGGTGCCGAGGCGCCCGATCCCGCCAGGCGCGAGGAGGGCGAATACCCAGTGCATTCGGCCGACGAGCAATGCCGCGGGGCGGGCTGCATCGGCAGCCAGAATACGTCAGTTATTTCCTTACGGGCGTTATCGTGACAACTGGGGTTCGGGCACGTGCTGGGCCAACGCGGCGGTGATTGCGCGAGCGGTGACCCTGAAGTGCGAGGCGTGCCAGAGGACGCGGCCGGCACTAACGAGCAGGACCTGCGGCGATTCGTGCCTGATGCCGAGCCGGTCCGTGATCGCGCGCGATACGTCCCTGGCGCCCTGAATCCTCACCAGGAACACGTCCACGGGAGGCGTGGAGTCGGCCACCAGGTCGTCTACCTCTTCGTGCGCCATCGCGCTGGTGCCACACGTGGTGCTGTGTTTGAAGATCAGGATTGGCCGAAATGCCGACCCCGTCAGCGCCGCGTTCACATCAGCCACCGTGGCCAGTTCCTTCAGGGGATGGTGCACACCGCATTGTAAACTTGAATGGTCCATGTCCAGTACTCAACCACTCACAGAAGAACTGTCGGTTCAGGTCGCGCGGCGCCGAACGTTCGCCATCATTTCCCACCCAGATGCGGGCAAGAGCACGCTGACCGAGAAGATCCTGCTGTACTCGGGGGCCATCGAGCTGGCCGGCGCCGTGCGTGGGCGCAAGAGCCGACGCCATGTGGTGTCGGACTGGATGGAGATGGAACAGCAGCGGGGCATCTCGCTCACATCGACGGCCCTCGAATTCGATCTGCACGGATGCCGCATCTCGCTTCTCGACACACCGGGCCACCAGGACTTCAGCGAAGACACGTATCGGGCGCTGTTCGCGGCCGACTCGGTCGTCATGGTCATTGACGCGGCGAAGGGCATTGAAGCGCAGACCCGTAAACTGTTCGAGGTGTGCAAACGCCATCAATTGCCGATTCTCACGTTCGTCAACAAGCTCGATCAGCCGGGTCGCGAACCTCTGGAGTTGCTCGACGAAATCGAGACGGTGCTCGGCATCAGCGCCGCGCCCCTAAACTGGCCAGTCGGCGTTGGCGCAGATTTTCACGGCGTGTTCGACATGCGCACCGCGAAAGTGCTTCTGTATGAACGTATGGGCAAAGGCGAGCGGCCTGCCCCGGCGGAAGTGGCCGACCATCACGATCCACATTTTGCGGAACTGGCCGGCGAGCGAGTCGCCCGGGAGTTCCAGGAGTCGGTCGACATTGTGATGTCCGCCGGGTCCACGTTTGACCAGGCGGAATACCTGGCCGGTCGTCAGACTGGTGTGTTCTTCGGGTCGGCGCTCACGAACTTCGGTCTCGAGCCATTTCTGGAGGCCCTCACGGCCATCGCCCCCGCGCCGCGCGCGCGCCAGTCGGACGTCGGCCCGATTGAGCCCGACGCCGACGACTTCAGCGGATTCGGGTTCAAGATTCCGGCGAACATGGACCGCCGACACCGCGACCGCGTGGCGTTTGTGCGCGTCTGTTCGGGCCGCCTCATGAAGGACATGCTGCTGGTGAACGGGCGGCTTGGTGAAACTGTGCGCGCGGCGCGCACCTACAAGATGTTCGGCCGCGACCGCCAGACGTCCAACGAAGCCGTGGCCGGCGACATCGTCGGCCTCGTGAACCCAGGCCGATTCGCCATTGGCGACTCATTGCACGAAGGCAAGCCGGTGAAGTTCACGGCCATTCCCCGTTTCCCGGCCGAACATTTCGCGCGATTGCGACTCAACGACTCACGCCATAAACAGTTTGATGATGGCGTTCGGCAGCTCGAGGAAGAAGGCTCGGTGCAGGTGCTGTTCCCAAAGAGCGGCGGACGCGATCCCGTGGTGGGCGTGGTGGGCAGCCTGCAGTTTGAGGTGATCGCCTCGCGCCTCACCAACGAATACAACGTGGACAGCCGCGTGGAAGCGCTGGGCTTCTACTGCGCACGCTGGATCTACGGCGATGCGGAGTTCATTGCCGACATCAAGGGTGTTGACCACAGCGTGATGCAGGCGGCCGATCGCCAGGGGCGTCCCGTGCTGCTCTTCCCGTCTGCGTGGGCCCTGCAATATGCCGAACGGCAGAATCCCGGCGTCGTGTTCGCAGAAGTTCCGACGTAGGTAACGATGGCCACCACACGACTGTCCTTCCTGGATCAGTACCTCACGCTGTGGATCTTCCTCGCCATGGGGCTGGGAGTGCTGCTGGGCTACGCCGTACCTGAATTCAATCAGGCACTCAACGCGTGGAACGTCGGCACCACGTCAGTGCCCCTGGCTATTGGCCTCATCCGGATGATGTATCCGCCGCTGGCGAAGGTGCGATACGAAGAGTTGCACCTAGTCTTCCGGAACAAACGCGTGCTCGGGTTGTCGCTGCTGCAGAACTGGGTGGTGGGCCCGCTGCTCATGTTCGGCCTCGCGGTGTTGTTCCTGTCCGACAAGCCCGAATACATGATCGGGCTGATTCTGATTGGCCTCGCACGCTGCATCGCCATGGTGATTGTGTGGAACGACCTGGCGAAGGGCGACCCTGAGTACTGCGCCGGCCTGGTGGCCTTCAACTCGATCTTCCAGGTGTTGTTCTTCAGCGTCTACGCCTGGTTCTTCATCACCGTTCTGCCCGCGACGCTTGGGTTGCAGGGCGCCGTAGTGCACATCACCATTTGGGAGATCGCCGCGAGTGTCGGCCTCTACCTGGGCGTGCCGTTCGCTGCCGGTTTTCTCACGCGACTAATCCTAGGCAGGATCAAAGGTCTGGACTGGTACCACCGCGTCTTCGTCCCGAAGATCAGCCTCATCACCCTCATCGCCCTGCTCTTCACCATCGTGGTCATGTTCAGCCTCAAGGGCGACACCATCGTCATGCTGCCTCTGGACGTGTTGCGAATCGCGGTGCCGCTGCTGATCTATTTCGTCGCCATGTTCGCCGTGAGTTTTTTTCTCAGCTACAAGGCCCGTGCGTCGTACCCGCACAGCGCTTCGCTGTCGTTCACGGCTGCATCGAATAATTTTGAATTGGCGATTGCGGTGGCGGTGGCCACATTCGGGATCACCCACGGCGCCGCGTTCGCCGCGGTGATCGGACCGCTGGTAGAAGTGCCTGCTTTGATCGGCCTCGTCAGTGTGTCGCTGTGGATACGACAACGGTGGTACGCCAATGCCTGACACCCAGCCGAACACGGTCATCTTCGCCTGCGTGCACAACGCGGGTCGCTCACAAATGGCAGCGGCATTCTTTAATGCTCTTGCCGATCCAGGCAAAGCCCGGGCCGTCTCTGCTGGCACACAGCCGGGCCCTCGCGTGCACGACGTGGTGGTGGAAGCGATGGACGAAGCCGGCATCGATCTGCGATCGGCCGTGCCCCGACTGTTGACAGCTGAGTTGGCCCAAGATGCCGCGTGGCTTGTGACGATGGGCTGCGGCGATGCGTGCCCCACTGTCCCGGGAGTCAAGCGAGACGACTGGCCCCTGGAAGATCCGAAGGGCAAGCCCATCGAACACGTCCGCCTGATTCGCGACGACGTTCGGCGACGGATCGAGGTGTTCGTGGCCGACCGCCGAATGGCACGCGGATCCGAGTGATCCTGGGGAGTCCTCAGTTGCACTGACCGCCGGCTTTCACGCGTAGCCGCCAGGCTTCGAGATCAGAATGAGCCAGCAGTTCGCTACTGACTCTGGCTCGCCGCGAGCACCTCGTCGGCGTGTCCCTCGACTTTGACCTTGTCCCAGCGCTTCGCGACTTTGCCCGCGATGTCGATCAAGTACGTGGTGCGCACAATGCCCATGTACTTGCGGCCGTAGCGCATCTTCTCCTGCCACACGCCGTACGCTTCCGCCACCGCGTGATCTGTGTCGGCCAGCAGCGGGAAGGTCAACCCATGCTTCGTGGCGAACTTGGCCTTGCTCTTTTCATCGAGGATGCTCATGCCGAGCACGACAGTGTCGCCGAGCTTTGCCAGTTTCGGCAGGCGGGCCTGGAAGTCACAGGACTCTGTGGTGCAACCAGGGGTGTCGTCCTTGGGATAGAAGTACAGAACGACCGGACGGCCGGTGTACTGCGACAACTTGTGCGTCACCGCTGCCTGGTCTTTCAGGGTAAAGGCAGGTGCTTTCTTACCGGGTTCTATCAGGGCCATTGGCACATTTTACCCGACACCCACCTAAACGCGGGTCACCTGATCTGGGACGAACCTTGATTACGCAACTAGGGGTCATGCGAAGTTGCCTGGTGGCTTTCGGACACCGCGTGCGAATCACGCATCACCGGCTCGGCCGTGGGGCATGGCCGGTCTAAGTTTGCTCCAGTGCTATCGCCGTGTTGGTTTTTTAACGTGTTGTGTGTCGTTCCCGGCCCAGGCGACATTCGGTCGGCGGCGAACATGCCCGTCTCGACCCTGGTCTACGACATGCGGTCTCGACCGGTGTTCAACATCTTCCGGGAGCGTCGCACCCTTGTCGACCTCGCCCAGATTTTCCCGCACATGCTTCGGGCCATGCTGGCCGTCGAAGACGAGCGGTTCTGCCGGCACCGTGGCATCAATCTGTGCTGGCCGACGTGGTCGACCAAGGCACAGGTGCGCGGGTGCGACAGGAGGGTTTCCTGCTGCCTGCCGGTGGCAAGACGGGCACGACGAATGATTACAAGGACACCTGGTTCGTTCGGTTTACGCCCACGCTCGTGGCGGGCGTCTGGACCGGCTTTGACGAGCCGAAGCTGGTGGCGCCAAACGGCTACGCAACAAGCCTGGTCGTGCCGATCTGGGCGCGTTGCGTGCGCGGGGCTACGACGAGCGCGAAAGCGGTTTGGCTGGAAGCGCCTGATGATGTGGTGAGAGTACAGGTATGCCGGCGGTCGGGCTTGAAGCCCCCGACGCGTGCGGAGAAGACGCCGGCTCGGTGGCCTTTGAGTACTTCCGGCGCGGCACCGGACCGGAAGACTTTTGCACATTCCACGGCGGCCGCTCGTTCTTCGAACGCCTGAACCTGGGATCGATCGCGTGCAAACTCCTCGGCAAGGGGTGCCGATCGTAGCGCACGCTAGTGTGCCACACCGATGCGTGTGCGACACGCCACTTCGCGCAATCACACGCGCTGATGATCGGCCTTCCACTCCTCGATCATGAGCTTGATCTGTTTTTGGCTGATGATGCCGTCGCGGAGCACCGTCTGAGCCAATTCGGGAAGTTCGGCGTCGCTGGCGAAGCGGAGGGCGATCAATTGGCTCATCGTGAGCTCGCTAATCTTCGGGTGAAGCCCGGCGGGCCATAGTTCCCGCAGCAGCATGCGCATCTCGAGTCGAATGACGCGGTCCTGCGCTTTCAGCGCAAAGAAGCGTGCGAAGAACGCGGCCGTGATCAGCGCCAGTGCCGTGGCACTTGCGAGGATCGAGCCGGTAGTGGGAGCCTGGATGGCGATGCGCGCAGACCAGATCACGTTGGCGAGCAGGATCGGTACGACAAAAAAATGGAACGCGGGGATGACTTTCGCGTGATTCTTATAGCTCTGTGCGGGTTCGGACATGAATGACCTCGCCGTGAATGATACCTTGCCGGTCCGACCTGGGCTGGGGCGAAGTAACAGGACTCAGGACCCTGGACCTAGGACTCCCTATACTGTGCCGATGGTCGGCAAATTCATTCTCCAGTACCGCATCCTCCGTCAGCTCGGCAGCGGAGGCATGGACATCGTCTATGAGGCCGAAGACACCAAGCTGAATCGGCGCGTGGCACTCAAGTTCCTGCCTGAGTCGCTCGTCATGTCGGCCGAAGCCTCCGACCGGTTCGGACGCGAGGCCAAGCTCGCTGGGTCGCTCAATCACCCGAACATCTGCACGGTCCATGAAAGTGGCCTGTACGAAGGTCGCCAGTTCTTCGTCATGGACCTGCTCGAGGGCGACTCGCTCAAGGCGCTGATCCGGGACAACCCCCTGCCCCTCGACCAGATTCTGGACATCGGGTGCCAGATCGCGGATGCCCTTGAAGTGGCCCACACCAAGGGCATCGTGCACCGCGACATCAAACCGGCGCACATTTTTATCACCACGCGCGGCCAGGCGAAGCTGCTAGATTTCGGAGTGGCCACGGCCGGACCGGAACATACAGCGGCCGGCGACGAGACGCGGATCGACGCAGAGTCGATGACTACGCCAGGCACAGCGATTGGTTCGGTCAACTACATATCGCCCGAACAAGCCCGAGGCGAAGTCACCGATGGCCGCACCGACCTATTTTCCCTGGGCCTGGTCCTGTACGAGATGGCCACCGGCCGCCAGGCCTTCGGCGGCCAGACCACCGCGGTCGTCTTTGACTCGATTCTCAACCGCGACCCTGCGCCGATATTTCAAATCAATCCGGCCGTGCCGGCGGACCTTGAACACGTGATCACGCGCGCACTCGAGAAAGATCGCAGGATGCGATACCAGACCGCGGCCGACATGTTGTCGGAACTCTCGCGCCTGCGGCGAAACACCAGCGCGACCCAGGTCGCCGCCTCGGCCACTGGCGCAGCACCCACTGCCACTGCCAGGCCAAAGTCAAAGGGCCTGTTGGTAGGTATTCCGGTGGCGGCAGCGCTCGCCGCGGCGTTTGTTTTCTGGCAGTCCACACGCACACCCGCCTTCACCGAACGCGACACGGTCATCATTGCGGATTTCGCCAACACCACCGGGGACGCGGTGTTTGACGATGCGCTGCGGCAGGCGGTGGCGGTGCAGTTGCAGCAAACGCCATTCGTCACGCTGGTGGCCGATCAGAGTGTGCAGCGAACATTACGCCTCATGTCGCGGGCGGCCGACGAGCCACTGACAAGCGCCGTCGCGCGGGAGATTTGTCAGCGTTCCGGTGCGAAGGCCTCGGTCGAAGGATCCATCGCGCCGCTTGGCACGAACTACGTCATCACCATCGGCGTGCACAATTGCGTGACCGGCGCGTCGCTGGCGCAGCAGCAGGTGCAGGCCGCGTCGAAGGAAGAGGTGCTCACGCAGGTGGGCGCCGCGATCACGAAGTTGCGCGTAGGCCTGGGCGAGTCGCTGGCCTCGGTCCAGAAATACGATGTTCCGATCACCGAAGCCACAACCGCGTCCCTGGACGCGCTCAAGGCGTACGGCATGGCCGGCCGCGCGCGACAGACCCGTGGGGATGAGGCGGCCCTTCCTTTTTACGAACAGGCGACACAGTTGGACCCGAACTTCGCGCTCGCCTGGGCGAAGTGGGGCGTGGTCAGTTCGAATCTCGGACGAGCCGAGGATGCGAAACAGTACACCCAGAAGGCGTACGATCTCCGCGATCGTGTCAGCGAATACGAGCGGCTCTACATCACATGGAGCCACGCGACGCGCGTGACGCTTGATCCTGCTCAGGCGCGCACCACGCTCGAGATGATGACGGCCGCCTATCCACGTGACTTTGCCGCGCGCAACAACCTCGGCGTGGTGTTGCTGGGGCAGGGTCACTTCGAGGAAGCCCTCAGGGAATATACCGCGGCGAACGAAATCGCTCCGGACGAACCGTTGCCCATTTCGAACTCCGCATCCGCACTGCTCTTTCTCGCGCGTTACGACGAGGCGTTTGCGATGATTGACCGCGCGTTAGCGGTGCGCCCCGACTCAGGCCTGGCGATCACGCGGTGGATTGTCGCGCATGTGCAGGGGCATCCGCGCGCGGCCGAATTCGAAACCGCAGCCCGCACGCTGGGCTCCCCCACGCAGTTGCTGTTTTCGGAATCGAACCTGGCGATCTGGGACGGCCGCGTCAAGGAGTTTTCGCGCATTCTCGAGCAGCTTCGGGCGCAGGTGCGGGGCACGTCTGACCCAGGCGCGGTGCAGGGCATTGACGCCGCCGAAGCCATGACCCTCGCTGTGTTGCAAGGGGGCGAATGGCTGCCGCGCCTCAAGGCGTTCGGCAGGAAGACCCTACCCCCGCAGGGCGTGGTCCAGATTTCCGCCGCGCTCGCCACCGCCGGCGATATGGCCATCGTCCGCTCACTCGTGCCGCAACTCGACAAAGCTGACCTCAACGATCCGCAGCAGGCGCAGCCGGTGCTGGTGACACAGGCGTTGCTCGCCGGCGCCGACGGGCGGGTCAAGGACGCGACGGCGATGGTTGACGCCTACCTGACGCAGCGCCCGCGTTCGCTGGAACTGCACTACTACCTGGGCCTCGTGCACGAGCGCTACGGCCAGATCGACGACGCGATCGCCAGCTACCGGAGGGCGGTGCAGGCTCTTCAGGTGCTTGGGCCGAGCCGCGAGGTGATGAGCGCCAGGCTGGCGCTCGCGCTGCTCCTCAAGCAGAAGGGCGACACGGCCGGCGCCGGCCAACTCTTCGACATACTCGCAAAACAGTGGGCCAACGCCGACGCGGACTTCCAGCCGCTCCAGACGCTTCAGAAGAACCGATAGGGCCGCGCGACGTACGGCAACGCTATTTCGCCAGGGCGGGTGACGCCGGTGCGTCAGGCCGAAGCCAGCGCTGGACGGCCGTCGCGAGAATGACGATGACGGACACCATCATGATGACGGTCACGATGGAGTTCAGATAACCCTGGGTATGCAGTTCGATGCGCGGCCCGATGGCCATCGGCCAGAAGTTGTTCTTCACGCTGAGGAACCCGGCACTCAGAGTCGTCGTCGCCAGGAAACACATGGGCACCAGGGTAACCCAGATGTATTGGCGCCGCCCGGCGCTGATGATGACGGTTGTGCCAACCGCGAGCGCAACTGTTGCGAGCAACTGATTCGCAATGCCGAACATCGGCCAGATAGTACTGATGCTGCCTGTGGCGATAAAATATGACCAGGCGACCACCACAAGCGACGTGCTGATGATGGAGCCCGGCACCCAGCTGTGATCAGCCATCTTCGGGAATCCACGCCCGATGAACTCTCCCACCAGGAATCGGCCGACGCGTGTGCCGGCATCGATCGTCGTGAGGATGAACAACGCCTCGAACATGATCGCAAAGTGATACCAGTAGTCCATCAGGCCGCGCATACCTGGCAGACTCGAGAAAATTTGCGCCATGCCGACCGCCAGTGACACAGCGCCGCCCGTGCGGCCGGCCACCGTTTCGCCCACCGCCGACTCGAGTTCCGGCAGGTTGACCACCGGCAGGTTGAGCGTATCGAACACCGCGGGCGACGTGTTGATGGCGAAATAGTCGCCGGGATGCATCGCCGACGCCGCAATCAGCGCCATCACGGCCACTAGACCTTCAATGAGCATCGACCCATAGCCAATCGGCCGGATGTCGGACTCCTTGTCAATCATCTTTGGCGTGGTGCCCGATCCAATCAGCGCATGGAAGCCCGAGATGGCGCCGCACGCAATGGTGATAAACGCAAACGGGAATAACGCGCCCGGCACAATCGGCCCGCCGCCGCCGGTGAATCCGCTGAAGGCCGGCATCTGCAGGATCGGGTTCACGATGATGACGCCGATCACCAAAAAGATAATCGTGCCGATTTTCATAAACGAACTGAGATAGTCGCGCGGCGCAAGCAACATCCACACGGGCAGCACCGACGCGGCAAACCCGTAGACGCCCAGCGCGATGACCAACTGCATGCGCGAGAGCGTCAGCATGCCGCCCAGCCAGGTCTCGGTAATCGCCTTGCCGAAGATGACCGCCAGCAGCAGGCCGACCACACCGATGATAGTCGCCTCGCCCACCTTGCCGGGGCGCAGTTTGTACATCCAGAGGCTCATGAACAGCGCGAGGGGAATCGTGACGCCGATGGCGAACACGGCCCAGGGACTCTCGGCCAGGGCGTTCACAACCGCGAGGCCAAGCCCGGCCAATGCGATGACAATGATGAAGAGAATCGCCAGGGCGGCGGTAAACCCAGCCACCGGGCCCAGTTCCTGCCGGGTAATCTCGGCCAGCGACGCTCCGCCCCGCCGGGTGGACGCCCAAAGAATGATGGAATCGTGGACGGCGCCCGCCAGACATACGCCGGCGACGATCCAGATGAGGCCGGGGGCATAGCCGAACTGGGCGGCCAAAACAGGTCCGATCAGGGGACCGGCGCCCGTAATTGCGGCGAAATGGTGGCCAAACAGGACCCACCTGGGTGTGGGGTGGTAGTTGTGCCCGTCGTTCTTGACGTGAGCCGGAGTCCGCCGGCTGTCGTCCAGCATGTAGACCTTAGTGGCCAGAAACGCGCTGTAGTACCTGTAGGCGATGGTCAGGACCCCGAGGACCGGGATAATCACGTAAAGTGCGGGCATGCGGCAGATTCTAGCCTCAAATGGGCTGGCCCTCGACAGAACCTGTGCCTTCGGGCCATGATGTTCGACGCGGCAGGCCTCTACCTGCGCGACAGGGAGACAGGTTTGAAGATTACACCTCGACGTATTCGCCTGGCGGTCACCGCAGGCCTGGTCGCCGTCGCGGCCTTGACAATCAGCAACATCAACTACACCGACGCGCAGACGGCACTGACGACGCTGCAGGTGCAGGACGCCACACAGGCGCCCGCCGCGCCGGCACATTCGGGCGGCGAAGCCAACCTGGTGATGCCCGACCTCGGCCAGGTGTCCTTCCTTGGCGTCGACGGCCGTACGCTGCTGATGGTCGGCCTGCTGGTCTGCGCGCTGGGACTGCTCTTCGGCCTGGTTATTTATACGCAGCTCAAGAACATGCCGGTGCATGCGTCGATGCTTGAGGTCTCAGAACTCATCTATGAGACCTGCAAGACGTACCTGATCCAGCAGGGCAAACTGCTGCTGATCCTGGAACTCTTCATCGGCACGATCATTTTGTACTACTACTTCTTCCTCCTGCACTTCTCGCTGGCCAAGGTCAGCATCATCCTGTTCTTCAGCCTCGTCGGTATAGCGGGCAGTTTCGGCGTGGCGTGGTTTGGCATTCGTGTCAATACGTTCGCCAATTCCCGCACGGCGTTCGCCAGCCTCCGCGGCAAGCCCTATCCCTGCTACGCCATTCCGCTCAAGGCGGGCATGAGCATCGGCATGATGCTGATCAGCGTCGAACTGCTGCTGATGTTGTTCATCCTGCTCTTCGTGCCTGGTGACTATGCGGGCGCCTGCTTCATCGGCTTTGCGATTGGTGAATCGCTTGGCGCATCGGCCCTGCGAATCGCCGGCGGCATCTTCACGAAGATTGCCGACATCGGCGCGGAC
>SYFT01000004.1 GCA_005799825.1 Acidobacteriota bacterium
AGTCGTACGCGCACACCTGAGTCGCGACCTGCGCGGCTACCGGACGTGGCCGGCCCGTCGCCACGCGCTTGCGAGGGCGGCGGCGGGGCACCTGCAAGCCCGCCGGCCGCCACAGCCGATGCGCGCGGTCCGGACTCATCAACCTAAACCGCCGATACTGGACTCTCTCATTTCCCGAGGGCGCTATTTTGTCAGGTCTCAACTGGTCTGGAAAACGCCTAGCAGGTCACAGAGGATCGCTGGGCGAAACGCCTGCCTGAGGGCGTTGGAGTGGCTGTTTGCAAAACCGTAGCGCGGATCAGTTGCCTTCAGCGCCCGCCGCCGCGGCCACCGCCCCGTCCCGCACCCGCCGCGGTCATAGTGATCTCAATGGGTCGTCCGTCGATGAAGACGTGACGCACGCGCGTGGCGGCTTCGAACAGGTCGCCGTCGGTGACGAGGATGTTCGCGATCTTGCCCTGTTCGATTGAGCCCACGCGATCGGCGGCACCGGCGATTCGCGCGGCCTCAAGAGTCAGCGCTTTGAGCGCGGCGTCAGCCGTCAGGTTGCCTTCCTTGACCGTTCGGGCGGCATTGCGTACGAAGTCTGACGGCAGCGATGTGCCGCCGCTCGTGAAGGCAAAGGGCACACCGGCCTGCGCCAGCATCGCCGGTACTTTCGGGGCATCGGCCGCCGCCTGCATCGCGCGCAGCGAATCCCCGCTGCCGAAAGCCGAGATCGTCAACACGCGCCCTCCGCCGCCGCCACCGGCAGGTGCACCAGCGCCCGCGCCGCGGAAGTTCACGCCGTAGATCACGCTCGCCTTTGCCTTCTGCAGGTCTTCGATGCGCAATCCCGCGCCGGCGCCGCCCACGATGATCGGGTCGAGGCCGAAGTCACGCGCCATTAGCAGCGACCGGTCGATCTCGCGGCCTTCGTTCGCGTCGAACGCCACCGGCATCTGCTTCGCGAGCGCCGGCTTTAGCGCGTCAAGCGACGGCTCCACGAGCGGCCGCGGTCCACGAGCGCCAGTCTTTTCGTAGATCGCCGTGGCATCACGCTGCCACTGCGCGTCCAGGAATCCCTGACGCGTAAATGCGATCGTACCAAGGAGCGAGTTCGGGTACCCCGTCCCGCCGCCGCGTCCGCCGATATTCACATGCTGGGCGACAGGCGCCTTCACCACGGCGAGACCGCGTCGATAGTCCGCAATGGTGCTGATCTGCGGATCCTCGGGCGGATACATGGTGTTGACCAGCGCGCTCTGGCCCTTGAAGATGCCCTGCGAGGGCACAGCCAGGACGCTCGTGATGCCGGCCTGCGCCATCTGGCTCAGGGCGTCGCTCGCTTCGACGAGGTCTTCAGCGGCCTGATAATCGGGACGAAGGATGGCCGCGCGCTTCGCGCGGTCGACTTCCTCAAGCGTGGCAAACGTCGCGCCACCTCCGCCGCCACGGCTCCCGCTACCCCCGCGTCCTGCCGCTGGATCCTGTGCGGCTGGTGCCGACGCTTCGAGCGGCGCCGCGCTGGCCATGTCGATGAGACCCGGGTAAACCGTCAGCCCGGTGCCGTCGGTGACGATGGCATCAGCCGGGATGGCGATGTTCGCCCCCACCGCCTGGATCACGCCATCGCGCATGACGATGGAGCCGTTGTCAATCACCGTCCCTGCGACGGTGACGATCTTTGCGCCCTTGATGGCGTACGTGAGGCCGGCCGGTGCCGCGCCCCCCGTGAGGGTGAACGTGAGCGTCGCGACGAGAATCGCAGCGCCCTGAATGATGAATGTTCTCAGGTTTCGCATGTCGATTTCTCCTACTGCCGCCCCATGTAACGGTTGAATAGTTCCGTCTGCTTATTCTGCAGCGCCACTTCTTTCCCGGCAATGACCACGTGCAGCACTCGCGACCGGATTTCCATCGCGTCGCCGTTGGTCACCACCAGGTTGGCCACCTTGCCGGGTTCAATGCTGCCCACAAGCGCGTCGGCGCCGAAGATCTTCGCGGCATCAAGCGTCATGGCGCGCAGGGCGCCCTCCTTGCTGAGTCCCCAGGCCACAGACATCGCCGCCTGGAAGGGAATCAGGCGGACGTTCTGGAAGCCGCCGCTCGAGAATGCGAACGTCACGCCAGCCTTCTCCAGTTCGCCCGCCGCCTGATACGTGGCCGCGTGGAACGCGTCGTCGCCCTGTGGCAACTCCAGCACGTTGCTGATGATGACCGGTACGCTCGCCGCCTTGAGCGCCGCCGCGCTGGCCACCGCCGTCGCCGGGCTTGTCCGAATCACGATGTTCACCCCCTGGCGCTGCGCCCAGGCCATCGCCTGTGTGATGGCCGCCTGGCTGCCGGCGCTCACGTAAAACGCCTGCTGCTTGCTGAGGATGGGCAGGAAGGGTTCGAGGTTCCAATTCTTCTCTCGCGCCGGATTGGTGCCATAGACCTTGGCTTGTGCCAGAAGCGCTTCAAGTTCGCGCAATCCCGAATTGCCGCCGGCGCCGCCCGCACGGCCGCCCGCCGGGAACCCGCCACCGCGGCCTCCGCCACCACCGCCCGGGAATGAAAACGCGAGCCCCGCAGCCGGCCGCACCACGTTCTCCTCCCACGTCCAGCCATCCAGGTTCATGAGCGGCACTTCGCCGCCGATGATGCCGCCGCCGGGGAAAATGCCCGCTGACGTGATGCCTTCGGTGCGCGCGACCGCGATGGCGTCGCTGTCCGACTGATACGCCACGCGCGTGCGCAGCATCTGGTTGAACGGCAGCATCTCATTCACATCGTCGTAGCTGCGGACGCCGGGCTCGTTGAGGCCGAGGTCGGTCTGCGCGTCGATGAATCCCGGATACACGCTGCCGCCTTTGGCATCCACCACACGAGCGCCCGAAGGCACGCTGACGTTGGCGCCGACGGCCTGAATCAGATTGCCCCGTATGACGACGGTGCCCTTCGGAATAACCGGTGCAGACACCGGATGAATGCGGGCGTTGGTGATGGCCCAGGTGCCGCCATTCGCGTTGTACGCGACCTTGCCCGCCTCAGGCGTGATGTTGAAGAGGTTCGCGGTGACGGCCGGTGCAGTGGCGGCGTCGCCGGCGCGGCCACCGCCGCCAGGAAATGATGCGCGCTGTTTCTCGACGTCAGCAGCCTTTGCCAGATCCACCACGCGGTCGTAGTAGACCTTGCCGTCGATGTATGTCTGGTCAACGATGGCGAACGTGCTGAGCGGATGGTTGTTCCAGAGCACCACGTCGGCGTCCTTGCCAACATCTAGGGAGCCCACGCGGTTCTCAATGCGCAGCTGGCGTGCCGGATTCATAGTGACCATGGCGATGGCCTGGTCGTCGCTGACGTCACCCCAACGCACGGACTTGGCGGCTTCGGTGTTCAGCCGGCGCGCGTGTTCCGCGCTATCCGAGTTAATCGATACGTTCACGCCCTTATGGGTCATGAGGCCGGCGTTGCCGGGGATGGCATCTTCGGCTTCGATCTTGTAGCCCCACCAGTCAGAGAAGGTGGACGCGCCCGCGCCGTGGGCCGCAATTTCCTTGGCCACCTTGTAACCCTCGAGCACGTGCTGGAAGGTGGCGATCTTGAAGCCCATCTCGTCGGCGACTCGAATCATCATCAGGATTTCGTCGGCGCGGTACGAGTGGCAGTGGACAAGGCGTTTGCCCTCAAGAACCTCGACGAGTGCGTCAAGCTGCAGATCCCGACGCGGTGGAATCGTATTCGCCTTGTCGGCCGACGCGTTGTAGGCCGCCCAGTCCTTCTGATATTTTTTTGCGCGTGTGAATGCGTCGCGGATGACAAACTCCACGCCTTGCCGCGTTGCGGGATAACGGGGCGGACCGCCACCCTGCAGGCCGCCGGCACCACCACCCTGGCGCTTGGGATTCTCACCGAGCGCGAACTTGATGCCGGGCATCGACCCTTCGAAGATGAGGTCGTCACCTTTCTCGCCCCCCCAGCGCAGCTTGATCGTCACCGACCCGCCGCCGATCGGATTGGCGCTGCCGTGCAGGATGTTGGCGGTGGTCAGGCCACCCGCCAGATCGCGCTGGATGGCGATGTTGGTCGGGTTGAGCACCTGGCCCATGTCAGTCATCGAACTGACCGCCGTGGCGCCTTCATTGATGGCGTCGTTGCCGATGTGCGAGTGCGCATCGATGAGGCCGGGCGTCACGAACTTGCCCGTGCCGTCCACGACAGTCGCGCCGGCCGGCACTTGGACGTTGGCGCCGATGGCGGCAATCTTGCCGCCACGCATCACGATGGTGCCGTTGTTGATGGTGCCTCGCGACACCGTGATCAGTGTCGCGTTCCGAATTGCGACGACCGAGGGGCCTGGTGCCTGAACCGGGGCTTGGCCCGAGAGCCGCGCCGCAGACTCGGGAATCAAAACTGCCGCAATCAGCGCCAATCCAAGAACGAAAGAGCGGATGCCTCGACGTGCCAATGATGCCTCCAGGGAGATGGAACTTTCAGAGACTCTAGCGTACTGGGGAAGTTGGGAAGTTAGGAACTGAGGAACTCCGAATCACGATCAACCAGTAGGCGCCGGCGGACCAGAGGCCACACCACGCGCCGAGCGCGGCCCAGCGCAAGGCCATCTTTACGGTGTCCATGTCCGGGGCCGGACGGACGTCGAGCACAAGATTCGTGCCCATGACGTAGCCGTCAAACAACAGGAACGGGGTTGAGCCGAGGATGATACCGGCCATCGCGTGGCGCCTGAAGCCGGTGTGTCCCAGATGCGCCAGCCGATGCGCCAGGGGACCACCGGCCGCAACAATGAGGAAAAACGCGACCGGTGCCGAGAAGGCGGCGTAGAGCAGGATGCTGTCCTGCACGAGGGGCCAGCCCCGCTCTCCGAACCAGCCCACCTGAAAAAAATAGAGGGCGCCGAATATCGCGGCAATCGCCAGGGGTGTGGCGCACGTCGCGGCGATCACTCCCAGCGCAATCCGCATCAGCCTACCGTGACGACATCATGGCGAGCAGCGCCTTCTGTGTGTGCAGCCGATTCTCGCTCTGGTCAAAGACGATCGATGCAGGCGAATCGATGACCTCGTCGGTCACCTCCTGGCCCCGGTGCGCCGGCAGGCAGTGCATGAACAGGGCATGCTGGCCCGCCTGTGCCATCAGCGAGGCATTCACCTGATAGGGCTGGAAGATCCCGATCCGGCGTTCCGCGTCGCTCTCCTGCCCCATGGATGCCCAGGCGTCAGTGTAGACCGCATCCACACCCTTGACGGCGGCGATTGGATCATGGCCCTGCGTGAACGTGGTATCGAAGCGGGCGACCCTGCGGACTGATTTGGCCAGCCCCGCATTGAGCTCAAATCCCTGTGGCGTGGCCAGGCGCACGTGCATGCCGAGCATCACCGACGCCTGCGCGAGCGACGCCGCCACGTTGTTGCCATCGCCAACGAACGCGATGGTGCGGCCCTTCAACGGGCCCCAGCGCTCGATGAGCGCCTGCATGTCGGCCAGTGCCTGACACGGGTGCTCTTCATCGGTCAGGGCGTTGATCACCCGCATGCGGTCGGACGCGGCGGCAAAACGCTCCAGTCGCGCCTGCTCGAAAGTACGGACCACGACGAGGCGGACCCAGCGTTCGAGGTTGCGGGCCACGTCGCTGGCCGACTCGCGCCCGCCGAAGGCCACGTCGCTCGACGGTTCGATGACGTCGCCGCCCAGTTCACGCACCGCAATCGTGAATGCGGCATGCGTGCGCAACGAGGGTTTTTCGAAGAGCAGCGCCACGTGCTGGCCATCCAGCACCTGCGCGTGCGCGCGGCCGCTCAGCCGATCCGCCTTGAAGACCGCCGCCAGTGCCAGTGCCTGTTCGAGCGCCTCAGGTGTGAGGTTGAGGATGGAAAGAAAGTCCTTGGACCCGAGCGTCACGTCCGGTACTCCGCGTTAATCTTGACGTATTCCTGACTGAAATCGCAGGTCCACATCGTCGCCTCGTCTGTGCCGCCTGTGCCCAGGTCCACCGTGATGACCATCCGTTCCTGCCCAAGCACCGTGGCGGCGGCTGCGGCACGCTCGTCAAAAGGCACGCCATTGACGAAGAGATCCACATCGCCGATGTGTACGGATGCGGCGTCGAGCACAAAGCGGGCGCCCGATCGTCCGGCCGCGGCGATCAGGCGGCCCCAATTCGGGTCGCTGCCGTGGATGGCGGTCTTGACCAGCGGCGAGTTGCAGATCGTCCGCGCGGCGAGCCTCGCGTCAGCCAGCGATGCGGCCCCGGTGACCCGCAGGGTCACGAGTTTGGTAGCACCCTCGCCGCCCCGCACGATCTCTCGCGCCAGGTAGCCCGCCACCACGCGCAGCGGTTCCATTAGCGCGGGGTCCGCCGGGTCGGTGATGTCCACGCCCGAAAAGCCGGACGCCATCAGCAGCACGCAGTCGTTCGTCGAGCATTCGCCGTCCACGGTGATGGCGTTGAATGTCTCGTCGCACACCTGGCGCAGTGCCACCTTGAGGACCTCGGGGGCGACGCTGGCATCGGTCGTGAGAAAGCCGAGCATGGTGGCCATCCGCGGTTCGATCATTCCCGAGCCCTTGGTCATGCCCCCGACAGTCACGCGGCCTTTTGGTGTGTCGATGACGGCCGCACACGACTTCGGAAACGGGTCCGTCGTCATGATGGCGCGTGTGGCGTCGGCGCCGCCGTCAGTAGAAAGTGCTGCGGTCGCCTGGGCGATGCCCGCCTTGATCTTCCCGAGGTTCAACGGCACGCCGATGACGCCAGTGGACGAAACAAAGATATGGCCGGTGTCACAGCCCAGCGCCGTCGCTGCTGCCGCCGACATTTGCCGGGCCACCTCCATGCCGGCGTCCCCCGTGCACGCGTTAGCGCAGCCGCTGTTGACGACTACGCCCGCGCAGAGGCCTCCGGACTGATCGAGGTGGTCCCGCGAGACCACGACCGGCGCAGCCACGGCCAGGTTCGTGGTGAACACCGCCGCCGCAGGCACGGGGCCGCGCGTGGACGCGATCAGGCACAAGTCGAGCGGGTGTGTGACGGGGTTCGGCTTTTTGATGCCGCAGTAGACGCCGGCCGCAGTAAACCCTGCAGGGGTGGTCACGCCGCCTTCGATGAGACGCGCCGTCATGGTCAGGCCACCCGCGCGCGCGAGCGCTCCGCGGTCACCAGCGGACTGCTGCGACGATACAACTGCTGCGTCTGAAGCGGCAGCACTACGGCGTGCTGTGCGCACTTGCGAAAGAGTGGGCAGCCGACGCAGTCGGTCATGATTTTTTCGGGCACCCACACGTGCGGCACGATCGAGAACCCCTGCCGCACGAAGAATCGCGCGTCGTGCGCGAACGCGGTGAGTGTATCGAATCCCCTCGTCCGCGCGCGTGTGCGCAGTTCGCCTACCAGGCGATATGCGAGGCCCACGCCGCGAAAGTCGCGCGAGACGACGAGCGACCGCACCTCGGCGACCTTCTTGGAAAGCGGCGCCAATTCAGCGCAGGCCGCAATCCGTCCAGTCACGTCACAGACGATGAATCGATCAGCGTGGACGCGCAGTTCCGCTAGCTCGCGTGGCAACAAATGACCCTCGTCCAAATGGTCGGTCACAAGCGCGTGAATCGCCTCGGCGTCCGCGGCAGTCGCGGGCCGGATGATCAGATCGGTCACGGGGCAGTCCCTCCCGCCATGATGGCGTCTTCGAGCAGCGGCAGCGCCGCATCCACGTCCGCCGTCGTGATGATGTACGGCGGCAACAGTCTCACCACGGTGGTGCTGGTGCGGTTGATCAGCAGACCGCGCTCAAACGCGGCGGCCACGACGGGCGCCGCGTCGAACGCCAGGTCCACGCCCACCATCAGTCCCGCGCCGCGGACATCCTTGATGGCCGGGAGCCGGCGCTGCATCGCCCGCAAACCCGAGAACAACCGATCCGAAGCCGCCGACATCGACGCGGTGAGCGCAGGCGAGGACAACACCTCGAGAAACACCAGCGCCGCTCGGCAGGCCAGGAGGTTGCCGCCATACGTGCTGCCGTGATCACCCGGCGTCGCGGCGGCGGCCACGGCGTTCGAGAACATCGCGACGCCCACCGGCATCCCGGCACCCAGAGCCTTACCCAGTGCGACCAGGTCGGGAGTCAGGCCCAGCGTCTGGCTGTAAAGGAACGCACCAGTCCGCCCCGATCCGCTCTGCACTTCGTCGGCGATGAGCAGCGCGCCCGTGCGCGCGCATGCCGCTTCAATGGCGGCCGCCATCGCCGCAGGAATCGGCCGCACTCCACCCTCGCCCTGAATCGGTTCGACGACGATGGCTGCAGTGGTGTCATCAACCAGCGCGTCGAATCCCGCCACATCAGTGGGATCCGCAAAAACAACGTTCGGGACGAGCGGCGCAAATGGCGCACGGTAGTGATCGTCCCACGTCACCGACAACGCACCCATCGTGCGCCCGTGGAAGGAGTGGGTGAACGCGACATACTTTGTCCGACTGGTCGCGCCCTGCGAATACCAGTAGCGGCGCGCGAATTTCAGGCACGCTTCCACGGCCTCTGCGCCGCTGTTGCAGAAGAACGCACGGTCAAGTCCTGTGCGCGCGGCCAGCCGCGTGGCGACTTCGGCCTGCAGGGGATGGTAGAAGAGGTTCGACGTGTGCAGCAGGGCGCGCGCTTGGGCGCCGATGGCGTCGGCCAGGCCCTTGTGGCCATGGCCGAGAGCCACCACGCCCACGCCCGAGATGAAGTCGAGGTACTTGCACCCCTCGCCGGTGAACAGGTGTGCGCCTTCGCCGCGCTCGAACACGATCGGCGTGCGGCGATACACCTGCAGGATGTGCAGGGCTTCAAGTTCCTGAACCGAATGCGTCACCGTTGAAGATGTGTGCATCGCTGTCCCACCGTTTGCGCGGTCTTTCTGGCCGCGTGTTGTGTCAGAGTCGTGCCTGGCAACGCCGCCGGATTCACCCCCGCACCAAAAGTTCGACCGTCCACAAGGCGCACGCTTGGCACACCATCTTCGAGCGCCGCGCGGCAGGCGCTGAGTTTGGCCACCATGCCCGCCGTGGCGGTGCCGTCGCCAATCAATGCGGCGACGCCGGCGACCGTCACCGCGGGAATCAGTACACCGTCCGCGTCGAGGACCCCTACCGTGGTGCCGGCGATGATGAGTTCCGCACCCAGCGCCGCCGCTAGGCGGCACGCCATGACGTCCGCGTTGACGTTGAGGATACCGGCGCCCGTGAGGCCGGATTCGATCCCCAGGCTGGCCACCACCGGCACGTATCCCTGCGTCATCAACAGCTCAAGCAGCGACGGATCCGCATCATCAGGGTCGCCCACCAGGCCCAGGTCCAATGCGCGAGCCGCTTCGGCCATTCCCGCATCCACGCCGGTCAAGCCGACGGCCCGCACGCCGGCCATTACCAGCGCCGCGACCAGTTCAGTATTGGCGGTGCCGGCGAGCACCGCCACGACCGCTTCAAGCGTGGGCGCGTCGGTCAACCGGATGCCATCCACTTTTTGTGGCGCGATCTGACGCCGCGCCAGCTCCGCATCAATCGCGCGTCCACCGCCGTGCACGACCACCAATGGCCGCGACGCCTGAAGGGCTATGGCCATCTGCGCGAACGCCGCGCGCGCTGAGGCGGTCTCGATCAGTTCGCCGCCGAGCTTGAGGACGAGTGGCCCGGTCATCGCAGGCCCATCCGCTCGTCAAACCCGCACATGACGTTGAAGTTCTGGACGGCCTGCCCGGCCGCGCCCTTCACCAGATTGTCCAGGCACGCCACCATGATCAAGCGCCGGCTGGCGGCATCAAACACCCAGCCGATGTCGCAAAAGTTTGTTCCGGTCACGTGTTTGATTTCCGGCAGCGCTTCTTCGGTGAGGCGCACAAACGGCTCGTCCTTGTAGGCGCGCGCGAGGGCTTCGCCAATAGCCTCGTTGGTCGTGCCGGGTCGTGTCCTGACGTAAATGGTCTCGAGAATGCCGCGGTCAAGCGGCACCAGGTGCGGCACAAACGTCACTTCGCTGCCCAGTTCCTGTTCCATCTCAGCCACGTGACGATGGCCCATCACGCCATAGGCCGCCATCGATCCGTGGTTTTCGGAAAAGTGGGTCCGATCGCTCGCCGTCCGGCCCGCGCCCGAGATGCCAGACTTGGCGTCAATGATCAGTCCGCAGGACGTATCCACCAGGCCGGCGTTGACTAGTGGGACAAGCGCGAGCAGTGCGGCGGTGGGATAACAGCCGGGGCACGCCACCATGGAGGCGTTCTTGATGGCCTCCCGGTTGTGTTCCACCAATCCGTAGGCGACTGACCCGGGCATAAGGCTCGTGGCCGGATACCACTTCGCGCGCATGGCTTCGTCGCGAATCCGGAAGGCACCCGACAAGTCGATGACCTTGACGCCGGCCTCCAGGAGTTTCGGCGCCAGTTCCGCCGCGGCAGCCTCGGGCATCGCCAGGAACACAAACGTCGCTTCTGTCTCGAGCTGACCTCGGTCGAAGAGCTCAATCTTGCCATCCCAGGTCCGCGCGAGCCGGGGCAACGGTCGCGCGACCGACTCGGCGCTCGACGACATGGCGGCCACAATGTGCACCTTCGGGTGCCAAACCAGCAGATTCAACAATTCCTGGCCCGCATAACCGGTGGCCCCGGCAATCGCCACACGAACTGGAACTGGATATATATTCATAATATAGCTTAAGTATACGAACCAGAATTCATTAAATCAACAAATAAATCGTAAATTACGGCCATCAAATGCATAAATTGGCTGTATACTTAGTGTCGGACTGAATACTTATGAAGTCTTGGCGCCAATCGCAGATTCTCGAAATTGTGGACCAGGAGGCCGTGGCATCCCAGGAGGAACTGCGGCGTCATCTCGCGGGCAAGGGTATTGAGGCGACTCAGGCCACGATCTCTCGCGACCTGAAGGAACTGGAGTTGGTGAAGCGGGCCGGCGACGGGGCGTACGTGCGGCCCGGTATTGAGCGCAGTTCCCCAGCGACCGATGAGCAATTGCGACGCGCCGTGGCGACGCTTGTGCGCAATCTCGAGCGTGTCGGCAATCTGGTGGTGTTGCGCACCGACCCCGGGCAGGCTCAGCCGGTGGCGATCCTGATCGACAGGGCGCAACCGGCTGAGGTCGCCGGCACGATTGCCGGCGACGACACGATTCTCATCATCGGTCGAGGCGAAGACGCCGCGCGCGCGCTTGAAACACGGTGGAACGGAGTGGTGAAAGGGTGACTCCGACTGGACATGTCATTCTGCTGGCCTACGCCGGCGATTTCGAGTCGTCGGTGGCAGTGGCGTGGCTCGAGGAGCAATATCAGACGGATGTGGTGACGATGACCCTCGACTTTGGGCAAGGTAATGATCTGGCCGATGTGCGCGATCGCGCGCTGGCGCTCGGCGCCGTGCGTGCGCACGTCCTTGATGTGCGCGAAGAGTTTGCCCGCACCGCCATGGCGCCGGCGCTGGCCTTGGGTGTGGGCGAACCACGGGTGGCTGCACTCGCGCGGCCGATGGTGGCCAGGTATTTGGCGCAGGTCGCCGCGATTGAGGGCACGGCCCTCGTGGCCCATGGCAGTCATGTGCCTCAGTCGGACGCCGGAGGTCTCGATGCACTGGTGGCGGCTGGCAGCGGTGAACTGCGCGTGATGGCGCCCTGCCGCGATTGGACGTTGGCTCCCCCGCAGGTGTTACCTTTCGCGAGAGCCAGGGGTGTGCCGTTGCCGTCCGCGGTGGATCATCTGAGCGCCGTGCGTAACCTGTGGGGCCGCGCGCTCACCGGCAACCTGCTGAGCGACCCTTGGGCCGAAGTGCCGCCAGCCGACTTCACGCTCACGCGCCCGGTCGCGGACTGGTCTGATACTCCGGCGATGCTCGATCTTGAGTTTGCAGACGGAGTGCCGGTGTCACTCAATGGCGTGGTGATGCCTCTGATCGAACTGTTGCCCAGTCTGGAAACCATCGCGGGATCTCGCGGCCTTGGCCGGCTCGACTTTCCCGCCATCGCTGGCGTGCGCCCGAGAATCGTCGAAGAAGCGCCCGCGCCCGTCGTCCTGCACCAGGCGATGAAAGCGCTGTCAGCGGTGGTGCCTGCCATGTGGCCGGCGGTGCGCGGAACCGTGCGATTCAACTGTCATCTGGGCGAGTGCCATATCGAAGAGGTGTCCATCTGATGTCGAACCTATGGAGTGGCCGATTCGAGGGTGCGCCCAACGCCGAGGTCTTCGATTTTGGCAAGTCGCTGGGCGTGGACAAGCGGCTGATTGACGACGACCTGACCGGCAGCAGCGCATGGGCGCAGGCGCTGTCGAAAGCCGGCGTACTGACGGCGGCCGACACTGATGCGATTGTCTCGGGTTTGGAGGCCGTGCGCGCGGCGGTGCATGCCGACCCGACCCTGCTCGATCGCGCTGATGACGAGGACGTGCATGCGTTCGTGGAGCGTGAACTGGTGGCCCGCATCGGGGACGCCGGCAAACGGCTGCATACCGGCCGCTCGCGCAACGAGCAGGTCTCAGTGGACTTCCGCCTGTACTTGCGGCGACGGATTCCCGCGCTGCAACGTGGCGTGGTGGCAGTGGTCGAAGCGATGGTCTCGCAGGCAGAATGGGCAGGGCAGGCGACCATGCCGTCGTACACGCACCTGCGCCGCGCCCAGCCTGTCCTTGTGGCGCATGTCTGGCTCTCGCATGCGGCGGCCCTTCGACGCGATTGGGACCGGCTCGAGACCGCCCGCCGCGAAGCGGACCTGATGCCGCTGGGGTCGGGCGCCATTGCCGGCACGAGCTATCCAATCGACACCGAGTTCCTGGCGCGGACACTCGGGTTTTCCAGGGTCACCCTGAACAGCATCGACACATCGGGCGATCGGGATTTTGTCGCGAGTTTTCTCTTCGCCTGCGCGATGTGCATGACACGACTGAGCCGGCTCGCCGAAGACGTCATTCTGTTCACGAGCGAAGAATTCGGCTTCTTCGAACTGGCCGACGAGGTGGCCACCGGTTCCAGTCTCATGCCGCAGAAGAAGAACCCCGACCCCATGGAACTGGTGCGCGGGAAAACCGGGCGCGCGATCGGGGTGCTGGCGGGCTGGTTGGCGACGATGAAAGGGCTGCCTCTTGGCTACAACAAGGACCTGCAGGAAGACAAGGCTCTGGCGTTCGGAGCCGAGGACGACCTGGCAGGTTGCCTGATGACCTGCTCTGCAGTGGTCCGCACCCTGACTCCACGCCCGGCTGTGATGCGGCAGGCGGCGTCCGGATTGCTCCTGGCGACCGAGGTGGCCGACTACCTTGTAGGCCGAGGCCTGCCGTTTCGGACGGCCCATGAAGTCTCCGGCCAGATCGTCCGAGACTTGTATGAGACGGGTCGCGATTTTTCGTCGCTCGACCTTCAAAACTGGCAGCAGTATCACCTGCTGTTTGAGGAGGGGGTGTTTCAGGCCATCACGCCCGAGGCGGCCGTCGCCGCCCGTCTGACCCCGCAATCGACCGGCCCGGGGCCCGTCGAGGCTGCCTTAAACGAGACAAGACGGTGGCTTACGGACTTTTCGTCGCCGCCTGGCTGACGTGCCCAGTCGAGCCGTTTTACCTCGTCCTTGAAATGTTTACGCCAGGTATTGCGCCACTCGGTAAAGTCGGCTCGAACTACTCCCGAGCCATTCCCGCTCCATCCAAAGGGCCGACGGGGTGCCTAATCGCGGGTGCATTTGAAATGGCACCCGCGTGGCCGCTCTTGAGTCTCGAGGCAGCCATCAGCCACGTCAGCGATTCTCTGCGGTGTACCCCAGGACGAAAGTGGAATAATCGGCGGAATGCTCCCTGATGGCTTCCATCGCCTCGATCCCCGCTTTGTGCACGTGCAGCAGATTACCGGGCTGATCACAGCTGGGGTGTTCTCGGCCGTCGCATTGCTGGCGCTCGGGTCGTTGGGATTGGCAGTTGGCGCGTCGTGGATGGTGGCCGGACTTGGCGCGGGCGCGTGGCTCGCCGGTTCGGGCCTGCTGGCCTGGTGGCTCTGGGTCTGGCCCCGCCGGGCGTACGCCCATGCGGCATACCGGCTCGATGCCGAGGGTCTGGAGATTCGGCGCGGCGTGATCTGGCGGCAGGTCATCAACGTACCGCACACGCGCGTGCAGCATACCGACGTGTCGCAGGGGCCCATCGAACGCAGTCACGACCTCAGCACACTTATCGTCCATACCGCGGGCACCGAGCATGCCCAGGTGGCGCTGGCGGGATTGAGCCGGGAGGATGCGTTGGCGCTGCGCGACCAGTTGCTGCCGCGCGATGGACGCGATGCCGTCTAGCAGTTCCAATCAGCGGTTTCACCCCCTCACGGTGTTGTTTGCCCTCGGAGGTGAGCTGCGCAACTTCCTGCTGCCCGCGCTGTTCGCCACGATGACCGCCAGCCGCGGCAACAGCGTCGAGCGATTCCTGCTCGTGTTCCTGGTGCCCGGCACCATTGCGGCCGTGGCCCGCTACCTGTCTTCCACGTATCGCTACGACGCCACGGAGCTCGTCGTGCGCACGGGCATCATCTTCAAGAACGAACGACACATTCCCTACGCGCGCATCCAAAGTGTGGACGCGGTGCAGAACGTGCTGCACCGGTGGTTCGGCGTGGTGGACGTGAAGGTGCAGACCGGCACAGGCGGTGAAGCGGAGGCGACGCTGAGTGTGCTGCCGTTTGCCGCGCTTGATGAAATGCGGCAACAGGTGTTCGAGGGCCGGCCCTCGGAGTCAGCTGCAGCGGCCGTCGAACCGAGTGCCGAAGGGGTCGAGCTCGCGCCGATGCCGCACGCCCGTGCGCCACGGACGCTCCTGCAATTGCCATCGCGAGAACTGGCCCTGGCCGGACTGTTGGACAACCGCGGGTGGGTGGTGATTGGCGCCGTGTGGGGCCTGCTCTTTGAGTCTGGCGTCTGGTACCGATTCAAAGGTTGGGATTCCACCCCGTGGCCGATGTTTGCATCCGTCCTGGTCGGCTTGTTCGTGATCGCACCCATTCTCTCGATGGTGTGGGCCACGGTGCGGCTGCACGGATTTTTGGTGGCTCGGCGCAGTGGCGACCTGCGCATCGAATACGGGGCGCTGACGCGTGTGACGGCCACGATTCCCCTGCGTCGTGTGCAGGCGATCAAGATCTTCAGGGGGCCCGGCCACCTCTGGGCCGGACGCGCATCGGTCAGAGTGGAAACGGCCGGCGGAAGTCCCTCAGGTAGATCAGCTACCGAACGTGAGTGGATCGCGCCGATTATCAAGATGGCCGACCTGCCGGCATTTGTGGCTGAGGTGCTGCCCGAGGCCGACCTGTCGGCGCTCGACTGGCAGCCGGTAGACCCCCGTGGATTCCGGCGCCGCCGCGACCTTGCCCTCATCTGGGCGGGCGTCATGGGCGGCGCGACCGCGCCATGGCTGGGTGGCCTCTGGGCGGCCGGCGTTGGCCTGCTGCTGGCTGTGTGGTGGGTGATGTCGGCGCGGCTCTACGTCAGGAGCCTCGGCTGGGCGCGGACCGATCGCGTGATGGCATTCAAGAGCGGCTGGATTCGCAGGGCGGTTACGATGGTGCCGCTCGACAAGATCCAGGCGGTCGATCTCGAAGAATCGCCGTTCGACCGGCGCTGGTCGATGGCCTGCCTTCGCGTCGATACCGCCGGTGCCGGCGCGCACCGCATCGACATTCCGTACCTCTCTCGTCCCATTGCCGAAGACGCGCGCGTGGCGCTCGCGCGTGAGGCCGCCGCCACGACCTTCCGCTGGTGAAGACTGCTACGATGCGACATGCCCCTTCGACTGCTTCTCGTGCTCGCCATGACTGCCGCGCTGACGCAACCAGTCACACTTACTGCTGAAGAGCGCGCCTTGACCGCGTTCATCGATGGCGACAACGATCGCGCGCTGGCGCTGCTCGAGCGGGTCGTCAACATCAACAGCGGCACTATGAACTTCGCGGGCGTGCGCGCGGTCGGCGCCGCGTTCCGCCCGGAGTTCGACGCCCTCGGCTTTAAGACCGAATGGGTCGATGGCACACCGTTCGGCCGCGCGGGTCACCTGGTGGCGGACCATCCGGGTCCAGGTCCGCGCATGCTGCTGATCGGCCATCTCGACACGGTGTTTGAGGCCGACAGTCCCTTCCAGAAGTTCGAACGCGTCAGCGCCATCGCCACCAAAGGGCCAGGCATCACCGACATGAAAGGCGGCAACGTCGTCATGCTCCAGGCGCTAAAGGCGCTGCAGTCGGTGGGCCTCCTGAAGTCCATGAACATCGTGGTCGTGATGACTGGGGATGAAGAGTCTGCAGGCCGGCCGCTCGCCACGTCGCGGGCGGCACTGGTCAAGGCGGCACAGGGCGCAGCCGTGGCGATCGGGTTTGAGGATGGTGACGGGAATCCGGCGACGGCCGTGATCGCTCGGCGGGGGACGACGAATTGGGAGTTGCGGGTGAAGGGGAAGCCCGCGCATTCGTCGCAAATCTTTAACACAGAGAATGGCTTCGGTGCGGTGTTTGAGGCCGCGCGCATCCTGAATGCGTTTCGCGAAAAGCTAGCCGGTCAGCCCCATCTGACCTTTAACCCCGGCGTGGTGCTCGGTGGCACGTCGGTGGAGTTTGACGCGCCGACGTCGAAAGGGACGGGCTTCGGCAAGGGCAACGTCATTGCCGAACACACCGTGGTAGCGGGAGATGTGCGTGCATTGTCGCTGGAGCAGTTCGCCGCTGCGAAGAAGATGATGCAGGACATCGTTGCTCAGTCGTTGCCGCAGACGAGCGCGACGCTGACATTTGATGATGGCTATCCGCCGCTGGCCCCAACGCCTGGCAATGAACGACTGCTGACGTTGTACAATCGCGCCAGTCTTGATGTGGGCGCGGGTGAGGTGGTGGCGGTTGATCCCGACAAAGCCGGCGCCGCCGACGTGTCGTTTATCGCCGGACAGGCCCGGATGATTCTCGACGGTGTCGGGTTGATGGGAGCGGGCGGGCACACCGTCAACGAAACAGCCGACCTGCGTACGCTCCCGTCGATGACCAAACGTATGGCGGTACTGCTGGCGCGGTTGCAGCGCGACGGGGCGAAGTAGTGTCAGGCCTGTACGACATTGCGGTGACGCGGATCGACGACACGGCCACGTCAATGTCGGAGTATCGGGGCAAGACGCTGATCGTGGTGAACGTGGCCAGCGAGTGCGGCTATACGCCGCAGTACGACGGTCTGGAATCGCTGTATCGCGAGTTCAAGGACCAGGGCCTGGTGGTGCTTGGGTTTCCCTGTGACGAATTCGGCGGCCAGGAGCCCAGCGGCAATGAGCAGATTCTGGATTTCTGCACGGCGACGTTTGGCGTGACATTTCCAATGTTCGCGAAGATCGGCATCAAGGGTGCCAACGGGCATCCGTTGTTCAAGTGGCTGGCCTCGCAGAAGGCAGGCATCCTTGGCATAGGCGCGATCAAGTGGAACTTCACCAAGTTTCTCGTCGATGGCGGCGGCAACGTGGTGAAGCGGTACGGATCGGTGAATACGCCCGCGCAGATCCGCAAGGACGTGGTGAAGCTGCTCGTGAACGATGAGACTGCTGCTCATACACCACGCTGACGCCGTCGGGCCGGATGTCGATCCGCAGCAGCCCCTGTCCACGCCTGGTTACGAACACGCTTTGCGGCTGGCGCTGACAGCAAAACAACACGGCGCAGCCCCGGCAGTGATCTGGCACAGCGGCAAGTTGCGCGCACGACAGACCGGAGAAGCGTTCCTTCGCAACTGTGCGCCGTTTGCCCAGTTCAAGATGGTGCGCGGACTCAGTCCTGATGATTCCCCCGGCATCATCCATACGGCGATTCAGCAGCAGTCGAGGGATCTGGCGCTTGTGGGCCATTGGCCGTCGTTACCTGCCCTTTTATGCCTGTTGTCACCCTCAAGTGCGCCCATGCCGCAGCACGGCGCCGTGGCTCTTTCCAGCGATGACCATGGTCTGACATGGTCGGAAATCTGGCGGAGCTGACCGACGCCAGTCCGCCGTTCACCCACGGGCCAGACCCCTCATCCAACATGGCCGTATGGGCGGGTGAAGATTATTTCACATAGTCAGAGGGATGGCACTTGCGCTCCTGGTTTTCGCACTCGTCACATGCGGTATTGGCCTGGCTCACGCATTTGCACGAACAGTGGACGACATCGTGGCGAAAGACTACGCCACCAGGGGCGGTGCCGCGAAGTGGAAGTCGATTTAGACTCAAACAATGACCGGCACTGCGATAGGACAGGGTGCTGAGGCGGGCATCACGATCTACGGCAAGCGGCCGAAGGCTGACACCATGCAGGAGCAGTCTGACTTTGACAGGTCGCTGATCGAGTATCGCGCGAAGGGCCACACTGTTGAGTTGGTCGGCGCGGAAAGCGTTGGCGCAAAGAAGGCTCATCACCTGAAGGTGAGCCGAAAAAGCATGCCGGCCCAGCACTTTTATCTCGATGTGGAGACCGATCTGGAATTCAAGGTCACCACCGAAGCCGGCCGTGGTCCTGCGACCGACGTGGAATTATCAGACTATCGCACCGTGGACGACGTGCCGGTGGCGCACATGATCCGCATCACGCAGAACGGTGTGGTGGTCGGCGAACTCCGGATCGCCACGGTCGAGTTCAACGGGCTCCTCGCCGACGCGCTCTTTAAAGTGCGGTAGAGCTGGAGCTCTCACTATGAATCTCCATGAAGATCCATGAAGTGTCATGCTGTTCATAGTGAAAATCCTGGGGTGTCAGCGAAACGCGTCAAGGGCTTCGTGCAGTAGGTCCCAGGCGCGGCGGAGGTGACGTTCCTCGGTGCGCAGGTTGCCGACGGCGAGGCGAATCACGATCTGTCCGTTCAGTGATGTGTGCGAGAGGAAGACGTCGCCGGACTTGTTGACGCGCTCGATCAGCGCATGGTTGAGTACGTCAAGGTTCCCAGCATAGGCATGTGGCGCAGACCTGAAACACACGACCGAGAAGGGCACAGGTGCCACGCGTTCAAAGTCCGGATGGGCATCGACCCACGCGGCGAACACCTGCGCCAGCCGGCAGTGCTCGCGCAGGCGGGCGCGCACACCCTCGGCGCCGAAGTAACGCAGGATGGCCCACAACTTCAGCGCCCGGAACCTGCGCCCCAGTTGGATGCCGGTGTCCATCAGGTTCTTCACTGCGCCCGCTTCCGGCGTCTTGAGATATTCGGGCGTCAGCGAAAACGCCTGGCGGATCACGTCCATGCGCGGAGTGAACAGCACGCTCAGATCAAACGGCGTGAACAACCACTTGTGGGGGTTCACAACAATCGAGTCGGCCTGGTCCAAGCCAGCGCGCATCCACGCAAATTCAGGAACCATGGCCATGACACCGGCATACGCCGCGTCCACGTGCAACCACGCGCCCTCGCGCCTGGCAATCGCCGCAGCGGCTGGCACGTCATCGACCGATGTGCTTGATGTGGTGCCGATGGTGGCGACGATCGCCATCGGCGTGATGCCGGCGGCTCGGTCTTCGGCAATCGCCGCCTCGAGCGCGTCGATGCGCATGCTGAACGCACTGTCTGCCGAGATGCGTCGGAGCGAATCGTGACCAAGGCCGAGGGCGATAACGGCTTTGTCCACCGACGAGTGCGCGTGTTCGGACGCATAGACGCGCATGCGGGGCAGGCTGCGGCCCGCTAGACCCTTGGTGCGCACATCAGGCACAGCCACTTCACGTGCCGCCGCCAGTGCGTGCAGCGTGGAGATGGAAGCCGTATCGTAGATGACCCCTTCCATCTGATCGGGTAGATGCATCAGGCGCGCGAGCCACCGCAGTGTGACCTCTTCGAGTTCGGTGGCCGCCGGAGACGTGCGCCAGAGCATCGCCTGCTGGTTGAGGGCCGACGAGACCAGGTCCATCAGGACGCCGGGCGCGCTGCCAGTAATGGCGAAGTAGGCGAAGAACCCCGGGTGGTTCCAGTGTGTGGCCGCCGGCAGGATGATGCGATCGAGGTCTGCGATGACCTGCTCGAACGGTTCAGGCTGCTCGGGCGCGTGGTCGGGTAGGGCCTTTCGCACGTCGCCAGGTAACACCTGCGACAGGACCGCGTGCGTTTCGATCTGTTCGAAGTAATCGGCCGCCCATTCCACGAGCGTGTGCGCGTAGCGCCGAAAGTCGTCCGGCGGCATGTCACCGAACGGCGGCTGTGCGGGTGTCATCCCTTGTGCGTCGCGACGTACTCAAGCGCGAATTTCTGCAACGCGTCACTCGAGAGGCCAATCGCTTTCGCTTCGGCCACGGCCTGTTCTTCAGGCCACTTGTCCACCAGCATGCGCTTGATCAGCCACAAGGCGCCAACGCGATTGGCGCTGCCGCAGTGAATGAACAGTGGCTGGTTGTCGGTGTTCGCCACGATCTGCAGGAACTCGCCCGCCACTTTCGGATCCGGCGTGGATCCCTTGAACGGCAGGTGGATGTATTTCAGGTCGACGGCTTCGGCAGCCGTTTGTGATTCGTCGATCAACACGCCGGCTTCGATCGCCTCGCGCAGGTTCAGCACGGCTTTGTAGCCAAGCTTCGCGATGTTCGCCAGTGCCTTGCTGTCCGTTGCTCCGGCGCACCCGACGGTGGCGTCAACTTTTGTGTAGTTCCGAACGCCCTCGATAGTTTCCTTCTGGGCTGTGGGAGTGGGCGGAGCGGTTGACGTCTGCGCCTGTCCGACACCGCCGAGGGCGAAAACTGCGGCGACAAGCAGAGCTCGAATCATGCCCTGATTATACGGCCGGAGGCAGGATGGCGAAATTACCGGCTAATCGCAACGGCCACCTCTTCGGCGAGCCGTACTGTCAACGGCGCGCCGGCGGCGATGGACGCTTCGCCGGATTCGGAGTTCATCACTGTGGCCGCGCCACCGGCACTACCAGCGACACTTCCGATGACCGCACCCTTCTTGCCGCCGAGTAATCCGCCCAGGATCGCGCCGGCCACCGCGCCTGCACCGACCTTGGCTGTCGCATCGGCAGTCGGCGAGTCGCCCTCGCGGTAAATCGTGTCGGTCTTGATCGGCACGCGCATGCCATCCGCCAGAATCATCCGGTCGAACCGCAGTCCGATTCGTGAACGATTCCTGAACTTGCCACCACGTTCCACCAATGACACGGTGCCTTCCAGTCGTGTGCCGGCGGGAATCGCCGTGCGGCCATCCACCGTGACATCGCGACTAACGCTGGCGGACACGCGGTCTTCGAGGCGAGCGGTGCGAGTGGAGACAGCTTCGTCGAGACGGATGCCGATGACCGAGTGTTTTTCGACGGTCAGTTCTTTAAGTTGAATCCGCTGCGGTTCTGAAACTGGCGCGGCGACCTGCACGGGCGCGTCCGGCACATACCGTGGCGGTTCCACAGGTACAGGAGGCTGGGCCGGCGGCGCGACTGGCGGCTCCACGGACACGGCAGGCGGCTGGGTAACAGGTGTCTCCACCGGGGCTGTTTGCGGCGACACAGCGCCGACCGGTTCTGGGGTTCTTGCTGATGGCTGAGAGGAGGGCCTCGGGGTGGTGGTCTGTGCCGGCCTCGCAGGAGGCGGGACGGGCGTTGGGTCTGGATTTAAAATCGCCGCCGCCGGGGCCAGGTCCGATGCCGCCGGGCGCATCGCGATGTAGCCCCCGGCCACCGCCGCCAGGCACCCCACGCTCACGAGCCCAAGGAGTTTGGCCGACACAAGTACAATAGATAGCAAGGCCCGTACCTCTTCCAAATGCCACGCCGCTTGGGCCTTTGCCATCATAGTCGGCGGACGTCCGGACATTTGCCAACCATTGGGGACATGGCGTGTCCACGCGGCGCTACAGGGGCGTGGGGAATAATGGGCCCATTGGCTCATTTACGAATCGCAGTAATCGGTGCTGGAATCATCGGCGCGGCCATCGCTGACGCACTGACCGCGCGGGGCGCCCGGGTGTCCATGTACGACAGGCGATCCCCAGGCGCAGGCGCGTCGCAGGCCTCGGCCGGCGTGTTGTGTCCCTATACGGAAGGCTCGCCGGGCAGCCCCCTTCTTGCGCTCGGCGCGCGCAGCCTCGCCATGTGGGAGGGATGGGTGGAGCGGCTCCGCGCCAAGACCGCAGTGCCTTTTGCGTATGACCGGTGCGGCACACTCGAGATTGCCCTGAGCACCGACGAGGTCGCTCATCTGCGAAGTGCGCGCGATTGGCTGGCAGCCGAAGGCATCGGCCATTAGTGGCTCGAGGGCGGTGCGCTGCGCAGGTTCGAGCCGACGGTCAGCACGTCAGCGCCGGCGGGACTTGCAATCTCTGGTCACGGATATGTGCAGGTGCCGGCGCTCGTGACGGCCCTGATGGCGTCGGCGCGTGCGCGGTGCGCCACGTGTGAAACGCCGGCCGAGATTATTCAGATCGACCAGAAGCGTGATGTCGTGCGTGTTCGCGTCGGCAACCGCGTAGATGAATTCGACCATGCCGTCATTGCCGCCGGTAGCTGGTCGCGCCGCGTGCGTGTGGCCGATGGGCCCGTCTTCCCCAAGCGGCCCATCCGCGGATAACTGCTGCATTTGAAGTGGCCCGGGCCGGCATTGCCGCAACGCTCCGTGTGGGGCGCGCGCTGTTACACCGTGCCTTGGCCGCTCCTGCGCATAAGCGCTTCGGTGACAACCGTCGACGCCCTCTTCGGCCACGCGATCCACATCATGCCCGCCGGTACCAATCGAGCCTTCCAACGGACGATGCTGGATGCAAGTGTGCGGGCCTCGTCGGCAAACAGAATGACGCAGTCAACCGGACTGTTGCCCCTAGTGACCACGACCACATCGTCGGGCAGGGGAGCCAGTTCCTTGATGAAGCCGGCAGGCTCGCTCGCCAGCACCAGCCGGTGCCCCTGCGTGAGGCTGATCTTCTAAACAAACGATTTTGCCGTTACATCCCGCCATGACCGCGGCAGTCTAGGCTAGTATTTCCCCATGCGTCAGACACGAAGTTTCGGAACTCTTGCCGTCAGCCTGTGCGCCGCAGTTGGCGCGATGTACGCTCAGCAGCAGGGCGTGGATTTGCGGCCGGCCAATGCGCCCGACCAGAAGCCCGCCTTTGCTGGCCAGACTGATGCGCCTGAGCGCCTGACGAATGTCGCGTTCGAGGTCGTCACCGTTGCCCAGGGCCTCGAGGTTCCGTGGGGACTTGCGTTTCTACCGGGCGGGAAGATGCTAGTGACCGAGAAGCCCGGCCGCCTGCGAGTGGTGGCGGCCGACGGCACGCTGTCGGCGCCCGTCGTCGGAATGCCGCCGATCGCGACACGCGGACAGGGTGGGTTGCTCGACGTGGCGCTCGACCCGGCGTTCGCCACCACTCAACTCGTCTATTGGAGCTTCTCCGAAGCGCAGGAAGACATGACCAGCCATACAGCTGTCGCGCGGGGGAAATTCGTCGATGGCACCGAACCGCGCGTGGAGAATGCCCAGATCATCTACACACAGGCGCCGTCGCTGCGGTCGAATGGGCACTACGGGAGCCGCCTCGCGTTCGGACGTGACGGTACGTTGTTTGTGGCACAAGGGGATCGGCAGGTACAAGCAGGTCGCCAACTCGTGCAGGAAATGGACTCGCTGCAGGGGAAGATTGTACGTATCAATCCGGATGGTTCGAGCCCCAGGGACAACCCCTTCGTTGGCACGGCAGGCGCGCGGTCGGAGATTTGGTCGCTCGGTCACCGTAACATCCAGGCAGCCGCCATCAACCCCGCGACCGGCGAATTGTGGGAAGTGGAACACGGTACGCGCGGCGGCGACGAACTCAACATCGTGCGCAAGGGCAAGAACTACGGTTGGCCGGTGACGGCGTATGGCATCGAGTACCAGGGCAAGCCGATCACAGGCGGTATCACGGCGCAGGACGGCATGGAGCAGCCGGCGTACTACTGGGACCCCGTGATTGCCCCGAGCGGCATGATGTTCTACACCGCCGACTTGTTCCCGGCATGGAAGGGCAGCCTGTTCATCGGCGGCCTTGCCACCACGAACCTCGTGCGGCTCGACATCAAGGGTGACCGCGTCGTGAGTGAGGAGCGCCTGCTCAAGGACCTGCAGCCGAAGGCCGAGCGGATTCGTGACGTGCGCCAGGGCCCTGAGGGCGCCATCTACCTGCTCACCGACAACCCGCAGGGGCGAATTTTAAAGCTGGTCCCAAGGAAGTAGTCCGCGCCAGCATGCACAGCCTGAACTCCACTGAACTTCGCGCGGCGTTGGCGGGCCTGCCGGGTTGGGTGGCTGACGCGTCGGCTATCAGTCGAACGTTCACCTGTCTGTCGTTCCCCGAGGCGATGGCTTTTGCGGGCCGCGTCGCCACCTACGCCGAGTCCGTGGATCACCACCCCGACCTGCTCATCAGCTATCAAAAGGTCACCGTTACGTGGTCCACGCACAGCGCGGGCGGTGTGACCGACAAGGACCTGGCGGCCGCAAGGGCGACCGATGCCAGGTTCCTCACCCCGTGACGCGCCGATGAAGCTGAAGTCTTCCTACTCCGCCCGCGACGTTGCGGCCCAAACCGGGCTGACCGGCAAGCAACTGCAGTGGTGGGATGAGGCGCGCGTCTTCCAGCCCTCCATCGCGCCGCGGAAAACCGACCAGGGTGGCTTCACCGAGCGGCGGTACTCGCCCGTGGACGTGCTTGAACTCTTCGCGCTCGCCGACCTGCGCCGTCGCGGCTTCGACAACGCCACACTCAAGCAGATGATGGAGGCCCTGCGCGACTACTTCCGCCGCCGCCTCTTTGAAACCTTGGATGATGCGGGGGATTTGAGACTGCTGACCAATGGCGTCGGGCTGTTCCTTGAGACGAGACAAGGCCACGTATTTGACCTTCTCGTGGACCCTACCCAGGCGTTGCTTGGTGCTGAGGTGCTCAAGCTGAAGCCAGTCAAGGGGAAGGCCGTGAGGAAGAAAAGCGCCAGTTAGCTCCGCCAATTCCAGAGTTCCGCAGTTCCGCCACTTCCGTCAGTTAACATGCCCCTATGTCTCGCACAGCTCGCTTGCTCGCAGCCTTCCTCATCCTCGCATCAGTGTCCCTGTCCGCCCAGTCCGGAGTTCCGACGCCTCAGTCCGTCATCGGGTTCAAGCCCGGGGCTGATTTCAAGCTGGCCACTTACGACGACACGATCAAGTACTTTCGGGCGTTGGATGCGGCGACCGCGAAGATGCAGCTTGTGCCGATGGGCACGTCTACGCAGGGACGGACGTACTACGTTGCGCTGATTTCCACCGAGCGCAACCTAGCGCGCGTGGATCGGTACCGCGAGATTGCGCGACGCCTCGCATCGCCCGAAGGCCTTACCGAGGCGCAGGCCCGCGCCTTCTCGCGCGAAGGCAAGGCCATCGTCCACATCGATGGCGGTCTGCACTCGAGCGAAGTGGCGGGACCGCAGCACACGCTGCAACTTGCCTACGACCTGCTCACCACGCACCCGAATGAGCCGGGCCGCGACGAACAGGTGCAACGCATCCTCGACAACGTGGTGCTGATGTTGTGGCCCACCATCAATCCGGATGGCCATCAGATGGTGGCTGAGCACTACATGAAAAACGTCGGGACGCCAGGCGCGAGCACGACGCTGCCTGTGTTGTACCAGGAGTACGTCGGCCACGACAACAACCGCGACGCGTACATGCTCAACATGATCGAGTCGCGCGTGATGGAGCAGGCGTGGCGGCAGTGGGAACCGCAGATTGTTTACGTACATCACCAGACCGCCCCGTTTCCCACACGTATCTGGCTGCCACCGTTTGCCGAACCCATCGCACTGCATGCACCGTTCCTGATGTCGCGCACCGTGAACACGATCGGCATGGCCATCGCACAGGGGCTGGAGGAACGCGGTCAGGTGGGCGCCACGCACATGGGCACGGGGTTCGACGCGTGGTACGCGGGGTATATCGACTACGCGCCGATGTTCAAGAACATTGCCGCGTTCTGGACTGAGACCGCGCTGGCGAACATGGCATCGCCGCGCGACTACACCATCAAGGACATCCCGCAGGCGTATCAGGACCTGCGGCCGCAGAGCCTGTATCCGAGCCCGTGGGCAGGCGGGCGCTTCGGGTTGGGCGATTCAGTGGCCTACATGCATACGGCGTCGATGTCGGTGCTTGACTACGCCGCGAAATATAAGGACAACGTCCTGATGAACCGGTGGCGGTCGGGGATGGCCCAGATCACGCAGCATCGCGCGAGTGGGCCTTCGGCGTACGTGGTGCCGAAGACGCAGAGCGATCCAGTGGCCGCTGTCGAGATGTTGAAGCGGATCGCGTTTGGCGGTGTGCGAGTGTCGGAATTGACCGCCGACTTCACCATGGGTGACGTGACGTACGCGGCCGGCAGCTGGGTGGTGCCCACCGATCAGGAGTTCATCGCGCTCGCCCGCGAGGTCCTCGACGTCCAGAAGTATCCGGACCTCCGGGAGTCGCCTGGCGGCGCCCCCGAGCAGCCCTACGACGCCGCGGGCTGGACACTGCCGCTCTCGATGGGCGTGGCGATGCAGACAGTCGGCACGCTGGACGACGCGAAGCGGGCGGAGTTGAAGAAGGTGTTGAAGCCTCTGGGTCAGGTGGCCGAGCCCACCGCTCGCACGTCGCAGTACGACTCCATCGGCGGCGCGGATCCTGCGCCGTATGACAGCGCGCCAGGACTTGGGTTCGAGACCATTCCTCTGGCTGCGGCCATCATGCCGCCAGCAGGTGCCCTCACTGGCACGGGGCCGTCGCTCGCAATCGATCCCGCGCAGAACAACGCGTTCCGCGCCGCGAATCAGGCCTGGAAGAGTGGCGCGACAGTCGGGTGGGCGCCAGGCGCCGCTAGCACTGCCGGCCGCTACGTCATTTCGGGTCTCACGCCCGAAGCGCAGGACACTTTAGTGCGTGCGCTCGCGTTGCGTGCGGAACGCGTCGCCGCGCCGACCATGAGCCTTCGTCAGCCGCGCATCGCGCTGTTTAACCCAGGCGCGAGTATGGACGAGGGATGGACACGCTGGGTGCTCGAGCGCTTCGAGTTTCCCTTCACCAGGCTCTCAGCCGACGAAATTGCCGCGGGCAATCTCCGCTCGCGTTTTGACGCGATCGTTGTGACCGACGAGCCACGCGGCGTTCTTGCGGGCGCGGGCCGTGGTGGACGCGGCGGGCCTGCTGGAGCTGGTGGTGCTGGCGGAGCAGCTCGCGCAGCCGGAGCCGGCGCCACGGGGGCCTCTGCGTTGCCCGAGGGCGACGCGAATCGCGTCAAGGCGATCGATGAATTCGTGCGCGCGGGCGGCACGCTCGTCTGCCTGAACCGAAGCTCGGCCTTTGCCATCGACCAGTTGAAGCTGCCGGTGCGCAACGCGCTTCAGGGACTCGGCCGTCAGGAGTTCTTCGTCGGCGGCTCGTTGCTCAACGTTGAGGTCGATCCGTCGCAGCCTGTGATGGCCGGCTTGCAGAAGACAACCGCCGTGTTCTTCAACTCGAGCCCGGCGTTCGAAACCCTCGTCGGGTTCAGGGGCGCCATCCTCGCGCGATACGCCGACACGGGCTCGCCGCTGGCGTCAGGTTACCTGCTGGGCGAACAGCACCTGCGGGGCAAGGCCGCCGCGCTTGAGGTGGAGCACGGTGAGGGACGCGTGATCCTGTTCGGCTTCCGCCCACAGTGGCGTGGTCAGACCTTCGGCACCTTCAAGGTGATCTTCAATTCGCTGACGGGAGCGCGCTAGCGAGAGTGTGTTGCGTTTGTGTATCGGCCTCGGCCTCGAAACCCAGGCCGAGCGACGTTCGAAAAGGTCGAGCTACGCACGAGCGGATATCGATCCGGAAGCTTGGGATGGTTCTCAAGCCCGAGTGATCGGGACACGCAAACCACAAACGCTTTAATCGATCGGAAAAATCTGACCTACGTCGTCGGCCGGGCGCGGGATGACGTGCACGCCGACGAGGTCGCCAACCTTGCGGGCGGCAGCCGCGCCAGCGTCGGTCGCGGCCTTCACTGAAGCGACATCGCCGCGCACGATGGCGGTCACCAGGCCGGCGTCCACTTTCTGCCAGCCCACGAACGTCACGTTCGCCGTCTTCAGCATCGCGTCGGTGGCTTCCACCATCCCGACATAGCCGCGCGTTTCGACCATTCCCAGTGCGTCGCCGGATGGGACTGTTTTGGGTGTCATCAGGGCTGGACTTTACCACGAGTGCCACCGCTACGACAGCCCGGCGAGGTCGGCGCGCGGGATCTGGCGGCCGTGATCTCGTGGCTGGTGGCGGCGCGAAGACGGCGGAACCAGGCGAGATCGGTGCCCTGCATCGTGCCCTCCTGGTCAAAGTGGCCAGGCGCGGCACAGGATGGCCGGGGTGGTGATGATGCCGATGGTGCCTGGACTGAGCGAACATCAGGCTGCAATCTCAACAGACCACAAGATGTTCGTGCAAACGGGGTTCACCAGTTGCGTCCGCGCGCAGCGACAGCCAGCGGCGTGAGCGCGCCCTGATCGTTGGCCAACCACAGGCGATCGGTGAGGTTTGTGACAGTACAAGCATGATTGGGGAGCACACGGACACGATCGCCGGGCCGTAGCGGTGACGACTCAGGCACGCGGCAGATTGCATGTTCTTCAGAGACGCGCTCGATGACGATCGACGTGTCGGGCTGATTCTCGTTCAAAGACAGGAAGACCGCGCCGTAGCCAGGCAGGTCCGCGAATCCTCGGGCTCCGTCCGAGGTCAAGGTCTTGCTCCCACAGTCGAGGACCGCGCGGTCGGGAGCGGGCCGGCTCACGACTGTCGCCACGATAAAGAGCGCGCAGTGTTCGTAGGTTGCAGACCCCAGGCCGACTTGCGATCGGTCCAGAAACACGTAGGTACCCGGCCGCATCTCGGTAATGCCCTTCTGGGTTGCCGCAAGTGCCGCGGAGGGCGTGGACCCAACGCTGATCTCCTCCACGGCCACGCCGGCCTCACGCACACGCTGCGCCAGGCCGGTCATGATTGCTGTTTCGCTGGTCACCATGGCCGCAAGGGCGTATGCCGATTCGGCGTTGTAGGTGTGTCCCGCGTGGCTCAGCAGGCCGCGGAAGGACAGGCCGGGCAGTCGCGCGATGCGGGTAATCGTCCCCACCACATTGGACGCTTCCGGATTCACACCACACCGGTGCGTGCCCACGTCCACCTTCACCAGGATGTCCAGGACCTTTCCTGCGCGCGTCATCGCGCCCGACCAGTCAGCCGCAACGTCGGCGTCATCAACGATGATCGACAGGTGAACCCGTTCCATCAGCACGAGCACGCGATCGGCGTTGGACGGATTGACCGGATAGGGAACCCGGATATCCGTGATGCCCGCGTCGGCAAACACGGCGGCTTCCGATAGTTTCGCGCAGCAGATGCCGACGGCGCCCGCGTCGATTTGCATGCGAGCGATCACCGGGCTCTTGTGCGTCTTGGCGTGCGGCCGCAAGCGGACTCCGGCGTGGTTGGCCAGTGTCTGCATCCGAGCGATGTTCGCGGCCAGGCGGCTGGCCGAGACGACGGGATAGGGCGATCGGGGGGATAGTGGCATGGCGTGAGTAATTGTAGACACTTGCGAAAAACTGTCGGGCGTCTTTTCGGCCTAAAATGCAAGGTGTGGGGGTTGCTTCACATGACTGAGTTTGCACGACGAGTGATTTCTGGCGGAGCTTCGGCTGTATTGATGGCGGGCACCGTGTTGGCCGTGCAGGTGGCAACCACACAAAAGCCGTTCGAGCCCAAGGTCGGTCAGGCTGGTAAAGACGTGGTCTGGGTCCCCACGCCGCAGCCCACCGTGGACGCGATGCTCGACATGGCGAAGTTGACCAAGGCCGACTTCCTCGTTGACCTGGGTTCTGGCGACGGCATCACGGTCATCACAGCCGCCCAGCGCGGCGCCAGGGCCATGGGGGTGGAATTCAATCCCGACATGATTGCGCTGGCGCAGAAGCGAGCACAAGAGGCGGGGATGTCTGCGCGCGCCACGTTTGTCCAGGGTGATTTCTTCAAGACTGACTTCTCAAAAGCCAACGTGCTCACCATGTTCCTGCTGCCGAGCCTCAACGAACAGCTGCGGCCGACCATCCTGAACATGACGCCCGGCACGCGCGTGGTCACCAATACCTTCCGTATGGGTTCGGGTGACGATGAGTGGTTGCCGGAGGCGGAGAAACGCGTGGACCCCTGCGAAACTAGCTGGTGTACGGCGATCCTGTACGTGGTGCCGGCCAAAGTCGAGGGTGTCTGGAAAATGGGCACGAGGACCCTGACGCTGACACAGAAGTTCCAGATGGTAAGCGGCACGATGGGCACCGCCGCGATCACCGAAGGCAAGCTCTTGGGCAACGACTTCACGTTCACTGTCGGGGGGCAGCACTACACGGGCATGGTGAGTGAGGACGGCCGGACGATTAAAGGCGCCAACTGGACCGCTTTGCGCTGACGGTAGGCGCCTTGGCGAATGACGCCGACCGTCCGCATCCTGTCAGCGAATAATCCCAAGTTTGCTCTTGGCCGAGTAGCCCGGGAAAACCGAGCTGATGTCCTTCGTGCCGAGGTGGCCGCCGAGCACCTCCGAGAAGACGTCGCGGAAGTCGGTAGTGATCGCCAAGTCGCGTCCTTCGTAGCGCTGTTCGCGCTCGAGACCGGGCCACTTGCCGTAGACCTTTCCACCCTTTACGTCCCCGCCGAGCAGTAGCATCGCGTTGCCGTGGCCGTGGTCAGTACCGCGCGCGCCATTCTCGGACACCGTCCGCCCGAACTCAGACATCGTGAGCACCATCACGTCGGCCATGCCGTCGCCAAGGTCCTGCGCGAAGGCCGCGATACCGCTGGCGAAGTCGTCGAGGCGGTTGGCGATCTGTGGACCCTCGTTCGCGTGGTGGTCCCAGTTGCCTGACTCAGCGAACGCCACCTCCAGGCCCATGTTCGCCTTGATGAGCTGCGCGATCTGCTTGAGCGCCTGACCGTAACCGCTGTTGGGATAGACGGCGCCGTTCTGCGGCGTGTACTTGGCCAGATCCACTGACTCCAGGTGCCTGATCGCGTCAAAGGCCTCCTTGCTGATGGGCTTGAGCAGCGAATCTGCAGCGGCCGCGTACTGGGCCTCGAACGACGACTGCATCATGTCGCCGCGGTCGCCGGCGCGCAGGCCGAATCGGCCGAGCTGGTCGATGGCCAGCGCCGGAGCCGTGCCCTGCAGCGCGCGCGGCAATTGCTGCGTGAGCGATACGGCGCGAAACGCACTCGCCTCTTCATGCTCTTTCGCATGGAGGTATCGATTGAGCCAGCCATCGCGCGTGCTCTTGCGACCAGGAGTGCCGCTTTCCATGTAGTCCTGCGCATCGAAGTGCGACCGCGTCGGATCGTTGGAACCGGTGGCGTTGACGATCGCCAGCTCGCCCCGCCTGAAGTATGGCTGCAGCGACGCCATGCGCGGGTGGAGGCCGAAGAACCCATCCAGGTCTACCGCGCCGTTCGGCTCACCCGGCTTCGAAATCGCGATCGACGGCCGTGCCTGGTAGTAGGCCTTCTCGCCGAAGGGGACGATCATGTTGAGCCCGTCCACCGCGCCGCGCTGGAACACCGTGACCAGCACCTTGCGCTTCGTCTGAGCGGCCTGTGCGGCTCTGGTGAAAAACGCCGGCGCGAAGCCAAGACTGACGAGAGCCAGGCTGCCGTTCTTGAGGAAAATTCTTCGGTTCATCATGGGGTTACCGTTTCTGGAACTCCGGAGACCCGAGTGTTAGTGCAATCAGCTGTTGCGGGGACTCGGCCCTGGCCAGAGTATCTCGGGTGATTTGCGACGCGTTGCCATGGAGCAGTGACTGCACCAGGGCGTTTCGGCTGGTCTCAGAAGTGTTGGGCGCGAGCTCGCGCACGTTGACGCGCACACCTCGAAGCTGGCCGTTCGATAACTGCACGGCGAAGTTCAGCCGGTTGAGCAATGCGCCGGTGCTGACCCAGTCTTCGGCGATGTCGCCCCAGCCGGTGGGCGGCTGCGCACCGTAGAGCGGCATCCCGAGCGATCGCAGTGCTCCAATAAGCGGCTGCGGATTGTTGAGGTCCGTCCCCGATGCGCGCACGGCCGACGCCACGAACTCGAGCGGCGTTTTTACCTTTGCGAGCCGCACCTCGGTCGAGAAAAATTCCGGAGACGTGATGATGGCCCGCGTCACTTCGCGCAGGTCGCCCTTCGTATCCAGAAACACTTTTGCTGCGCGATCCACCACTGACGCCGGCGGCTCATCCGCCACAAAGCGCCGCGCGAGTTTGGTGGCAATGAACTTCGCCGTCGCCGGATGCGTCGCGAGCAGGTCCAGCACGCGCTCACCATCCGCCTTGCCGCCGGCGTCGATGGTCTTTCCAAGCACCACCTTCGGGTCGTTGTCGTGCATGACTGCGTTGAACTGGAAGCTGCCGCCATCCCTGGGCCGGTCGATCGTCCAGCCGGTGAACGCCCGGGCCACGGCGATGACGTCGGCCTGCGTGTAGCCGGCGTCGACACCCAGCGTGTGCAGTTCCATCAGCTCACGCGCGTAGTTCTCATTCAGACCCCTGTTGCGAAGCTGCTGGATGCGCTCTGCCGGTGTCTGGTTCCCCTGCGCGTTCTGTCGCGGCGTCTGCACGCGTCCTCGACCCTGGCCACGTAACGCCGCCTGCTGCAGGCGGGCGGCCTGCTCATCCGCCTGACGACCTGCGGCCTTCGGATCAACGCTCTGGAAATTGTCCAGGTAGAACAGCATCGCCGGGCTCTCGGCCACCGCGCCGAGCATGTCGCGGAAGTTGCCAAGCACATACGGACGAATCGACTCGCGTTCGTACTCCGTCAGATACACCCGCACCTGGCCCTTGCCAGAGAACACATTGAAGTGGTTGAACCAGAAGTCCACCAGCACTTCCTCAAGCTGGCGCTCCGAAGTGACCGCCCGCACCAGCCGCGCCTGCATCAGGTCTTGCAGGATCTGTTGCTCCTTCTGGCGAGCGGCCCGCAACTCTGGCGACTGGTCGCGGTCCTGCGGGCGTTGTGGTGCCCCCGCCATCGCCGGATCACCCGCCATCGTCTGGCCGGAGGCCTGGGCCGCCGTGGCCTGTCCCGGGGCACCGGCGGCCGATCGTGCAGGCTGATTGGCTTGGGTGCGCTGCTCCGCCCGCCGCAATTGCTCGGCCGGACCGTAATAGTCACGCGCGAGCTCCGCTGTGGAAAGTCCAATGGTCGGATAAACGGCGAGTCGCGCCTTCAGGTCGGCGTCTTCAATCCGCTCCGGATGCAGCTGTGCCTCGATGTACGCGGCCACCGTCATCTGCTGCACGCGGGCGATATCACCGGGGGAGGGCCCGTAACCCAGCCGATTCAGCACATGCGCCACCGTCGCATCGTCGGACGTGCGGGGCACCGCACTCGGTCCCTTTTGCGCGATCACGACCGGGGCGAGAAGGACTACCGCCAACGCCACCACAGCGCCGACCGCGCGTCCGAGGATTCCTGTGTAATTTGTCATACAACCTCTTGGACCCACAGAATCAGTGGATGGTAAGAGACATCTCGGATCCCTCCCTATTGGACCAGATTCTGGACGCCACGTATCCCGTGTGGGGGGAAGGCCTGTCCAGACAGTCCTACGGGTCGTGGAACCGGGCCCTGGGGATGACCGCCTGGGGCTGTGAGCATGTGGCCAGGGTCGGGTTCGTCGAGGGCGACGAGGTAGTGGTCTCCGCCAGACGCTATCTCTTCGATGCCCAAGCTGACGGGCGGCCGATCAAGGTCCTTGGAATCGGCGCGGTCTTCACCGCGGAGCATCGTCGCGGCCAACGCCTGGCCCAAAGACTGATAGAAGCGATGATTGACGAAGGGCGCGTGCGCGGGTGCGACGTCGCGTTGTTGTTTTCGGAGATCGGCGCGGACTACTACGCTCGCCTGGGGTTCTCGGTTGTCGAGCGCCCGCGCCTGACCATCGAGGTGCCGCGCAATCGGAGGGGCGCGCCTGCGGTGTTGGTGCGCGCGGCCGAGCCGAGTGACTTGCCGCTGCTGTCCGAGATCTCCATGCTCTACTCCGGCGACACGGGCTTCGCGATCGACCGGCCGGCGTCGCTGCTGGAGTTTGGCGTTCTGCGGCGGCGCTTACTCGCCGGGCTGGGTCCTTCGGGTCTCCGGTCGCTGGAGTTTTTCGTAGCCGAAGAGGGCTACCGCGCAGTGGCGTACGTGGTGGTTTCGCGGGGGCCGGGCGGGGTCGTGCTCGAGGAATGCGGCGATCGCGACCCGTCCGGTGCACGGGTGGGTGCGATGCTCGAATCGCTGGCTGAGCGCGATCCCTCACAGATGGACCGGACCATGCGTGCTGTGTTGCCCGCGTCGTTCCGGCCGCTTCAGCTTGAGGTGATCAAGAGCGAACCGTCACCCAAAGTCATGATGGTTCGTTCGATCAGCGGCGTGGAGCCAGATTACTCGCGCGCGGTGTACTGGCAGACGGACGTGTTCTAGCGCCGCTTGAGCGTGCGAACGATCGCGCGTGCGGCGTTCAGGCCCGACTGGCCGGTGAGACCGCCGCCGGGATGGGTTCCCGCGCTGGCGAAGTACAAACGCTGAATGGGTGTCTGGTACTGCGCCGCGCCCTGCACGGGACGACTGACCCACCATTGATCGAGTGTCTGCTCGCCGTGAGAGATGTGACCGCCCACAAAACCCCAGTGCGTCTCGAGATCTTCTGGCGTGATGACTTCGCGTTCGACGACCGACGCCTCAAGGCCTGGAGCGTGTGGCGCCAGCGTGTTCATGACCGAGCGATACAACGCTTCGCGCGTGCCCGACCATGTCCCTTCGCGCAACGTTCGCGGTGCGTAGTGCACGTACACCGACATGACGTGCTGGCCCTCGGGTGCGAGCGTGGAGTCGTTCATGGTCGGCACTGCCAACTCAAGCCAGGGGTGGGGCGAGTGGTGGCCATACTTGGCCGCATCAAACGCGCGCTCGATGTAATCGATATCGGGCGCAATCAACAGGCGACCCTTGAGCGACAGCTCGTCTCCATGCAGCGCGGGGAATGCCGGCGCGGCCGAGAGGGACAGGTTGACCTTCGCCGTGACGCCCCGTCCGCGGACCTGACGCATTCGCTGCAGGAACGACGGGGCCAGGTCAGCGGGGTCCAGAAGGTTGAGACACAAGTGTCTGGGGTCAACCGCGCCGACCACGGCATGCGCGGCGATCTCTTCGCCGGTGTCGAGCACCACGCCGGTCGCCACACCATCGTGCGTCAATACGCGTGCAACTCTGGCCTGTGTTCGAATCAGCGCCCCAGACGCTTCTGCCAGTTCAGCCAGCGCCTGAGCGAGCGCACCCGGCCCGCCAACCATGGTGACACCGCCACCAACGGGCATCGGGTCTTCGGCTATGCGGTTGATGAGCATTGCGCCGGTTCCGGCAGACCACGGACCGAGTAGATGTCCGAACACCCCGCGCACGCCAATTGCGGCCTGCACGAGATCGTGTTCGAACCACTCGGCCACCAGATCCGCCACCGCCATGGGCGCATATCGTGCAAGCCTGCCCAGGTCGCGCCGACCGAGGGCTCGGACCCGGCGACCGGTGCCAAACAGGTCGAGCAGTTCCCGGTAGGACGGGGCATCAATTGACGGCGGCGCATGGCGATTGATGTTCGCCATCACGCCAGACAGTCGTTGCATGGTCAGCACGAAGGACTGCCACTGGCCTGCGTCATGGGCCGACAGCCGGTTGATCGAGGCGGCCGTCAGGATGTCATCGCGATGGAACGTGATGCACTCGCCGTTGTGACCGAGCGTTGTGAGCGCCGGGTCCGGCAGCAGGAACTTGAGCTTGGCGCGCGCGAGTGCGGAATTCCCGCGGTGGAGCGTGCGCACCACCTCCGGCGAGAGCGGCCCGAGCGAGTGGCTCAGCCGCGGCGCACTGAATCCCCGTATGGATGTGTTGGTGATGGCGGCGCCGCCCACCCGGTCGTGCTGATCGAGCACCACCACGGCGAGTTTGTGCCGAGCCAGGGTGGCCGCGGCCACCAGACCATTGATCCCGCCACCGACGATGACGACGTCGGTCATCGCCGCATCGCTTTCATCGCGGCATTGCGGCCAGGTGCGCCCATGATGCCGCCACCAGGATGAGTGGCGGACCCGCACATGTAGAGTCCCTTGATCGGCGTCCGGTAGTCGGCCCAGCCGGGTGCCGGACGCAGCACGAACAGTTGTTCGAGGGTGAGCTCGCCCTGGAAGATGTTGCCTTCAGACAACCCGAACGTGCGTTCGATATCGAGGGGCGTCACCACCTGCCTGTGCAGAATCAGGTCTTTGAGGTTGGGCGCGTATTCGGCAATGGTGTCGATCACCGCGTCACCAAACGCCTCGCGATGTTGATCCCACAACGGCGTGTCACCCGTGGAGGGTTCCCGCAGATCGTATGGCGCGTACTGCACAAAACACGACATCACGTGTTTGCCAGGCGGCGCGAGCGTGGAGTCCGTGAGGCTGGGTATGACGATGTCGATGTAGGGGCGGCGCGAGTACTGACCGTACTTTGCCTGATCGTAGGCCCGCTCCATATAGTCCACGTTCGGCGAGATCGAGATCGCGCCACGCAGGTGCGGGCCTGCGCCCTTGAGTGCGGTGAAGTCGGGCAATCCGTCGAGCGCCAGGTTGACCTTGCCTGACGAGCCGCGAAACTTGTAGTGGCGAATGTCTTCGACAAAGTCCCCAGGCAGATGCGATTCGCCCACCATCTTCATGAACGTCAACCGCGGGTCCACGCTCGAGAGCACAGTGTCGGCGAGCACGTAGTCGCCGTTCTCAAGCACCACGCCCGTCGCGCGGCCGTTGCTGATAAGAACCCTGCTGACCGATGCCTCAAGCCGGATCTCGGCACCGGCCGCCCGGGCAGCTGATGCAATCGACTCCGAGAGCATGCCCGTGCCGCCACGCGACAGACCCCACGACCTGAAGGCGCCGTCGATCTCGCCCATGTAGTGATGCAGCAGCACATACGCCGTGCCCGGAGACCGCACGCCCAGGAACGTGCCGATAATGCCCGACGCCGACATCGTGGCCTTGAGCACATCCGTCTCGAACCACTGGTCGAGGAAATCCGCCGCGCTCATGGTGAGCAACTGCGTCTGGTTGTATCGGCTCGCGTCGGGCATCGCGCGGAAGCGGGTCAGGATGTCGAGCAACGGCTTGAGGTCGCGCAGTTTTCGCGAGAAGGGATCCGACGGCGTCATGCCGAGGATCGGCTTCGCGAAGCGGCTCATGTCCACCATCGCCAAGCCGTACTCGTCATACGCCTCAGCGTCTACGCGCGAATGACGCGAAATGTCACGGAACGTCTGTGCGTGATCGTTGGTCCGCCACAGGTAGTCACCACTCGGCATGGGCGTGAATGTGCCGTCGAGTGGCAACAGTTCCAGCCCATGTTTCGCCAATTCCAGCTCGCGGATGATCTCGGGCCGCAGTAGCGACACGACGTAGGAACAGACTGAGTATTTAAACCCTGGGTAGATCTCTTCGGTGACTGCCGCCCCGCCCACCACATGCCGTCGTTCGAGCACCAGGACCTTGCGCCCTGCACGGGCGAGATACGCGGCGGCGGTCAGGCCATTGTGTCCGGCACCAATGACAATGGCGTCGTAGTGCGAGGGCATCTGCTTGAATTTTACTCGGAATCCTGGGTTCAAAGTCGAGGGGGACCGGAGTCAGGGCACTTTCACGCAACCTCGAGTAATATTCTCCCTATGCTCGTCGGCACGCCGTTTCACGACCGTATCCTGCCGCTCTGCAAGAGCCTCAACTACCGCGACTGGGCCGGCTACTACACGGCGAGCGCGTACGAAACCCATCACGACCACGAATACAACGCCATCAGGAACGGCACGGCGCTGATCGACATCTCCCCCCTGTTCAAGTACCTGATCACCGGACCCGGTGCGGTCCATCTGGTGGACCGAGTCATCACTCGCGACGCGCATCGGATGAGACCAGGGCAGGTCGTCTACACCCCATGGTGCAACGAGCAGGGCCGCGTGCTCGACGACGGCACAGTGACCAGACTGGGGGAGCAGGCGTTCCGCTGGACCGCCGCAGAACCAAACCTGCGATGGCTCCGCCAGCAGTCGGCCGGCCTGGATGTCCATATCGAGGACGTCTCCGAGCAGGTCGCGGCCCTCGCGCTGCAGGGCCCTACGTCAGCGGCTCTCCTGCGAAGCATCGTCGACGGGGACATTGAGGGCGTGAAGTACTTCGGGATGACGAGCGTGAAAATTGCAGGCGCCGACGTTGACGTGTCCCGCACAGGCTACACCGGCGATCTTGGCTATGAACTGTGGATGGACCGTGCCGAAGCGCTCAAAGTCTGGGACGTCCTCGTGGCGGCCGGACCCGCGTACGGACTGATGCCCGCCGGCATGCTGGCTCTGGATGTTTCGCGCGTCGAGGCGGGTCTGCTCTTGATTGACGTAGATTTCTTCAGCGTACGAAAAGCGGTGACTGCCGCGCAGATTTATTCGCCCTTTGAGTTGGGCCTGGGCCGACTGGTTGATTTCAACAAGGAACGTTTTGTTGGCCGCGCTGCACTGGTGGCGGAACGTACCGTCGCTCCGAGACGACGCATCGTCGGCCTCACACTCGACTGGCCGTCGGTCGAGCGGCTGTACGAAGCCGTCGGCCTGCCACCGATGGCACTTGCCACCGCTTCTCGCGTTGCCGTGCCCGTGTATGCGGGCGGTGTCCAGATCGGCCGCATGACGTCGTCCACCTGGTCGCCGGTGTTGAAACAGATGATCGGCCTGGCCACCGTCAACGCATCCCACATGGCTGTGGGCACCACTGTGGAGGTGGAGCACACCGTCGAGGCTGTGCGCCACCGTGCGCCCGCCGTGGTGACGATGACGCCGTTTTTTAATCCGGCGAGAAAGACGGCGTGACACTCAGGGCCGTAGCGCGCAGTTTGTTCTACGCCGCGTGATACAACTGCCCGAGCCCACATGAGCGAACGCTCCGGCCGTCTGCGGCGTGAACTTGGCAAGTGGGACCTGACTGCCATTGGGGTGAACCAGGTCATTGGCGGCGCTGTCTTCCTCATGGCGGCGCCTCTGGCGACGCAGATCGGTGCATGGAGCGCCATCGCAGTGGCGCTGGTGGGGATCCTTTCTCTGATGATCGCGCTCAACTTCGCCGAGGCCGGCAGCCGGTTTGACGGCACCGGCGGCGCGTATCTCTACACACGCGCGGCGTTTGGGCGCTTTTTCAGCTTCGAAGTGGGCTGGATGATGTGGGTGACCCGCGTCACCAGCTGGGCCTCGGTCGTCAACGGGCTCACCACGGCGCTTGCATACTACTGGCTCGCGCTTGGAGCCAACCAACCAGGCCTGGCCCGCGAAGCGGTCATCACAGGCGTGGTCCTGACGATCATGACGATCAACGTGCTCGGCATCCGGCAGAGCGCGTGGGTGGTGAACGCGCTGACGGTGGGCAAGCTGATGCCGCTTGTGATCTTCATCCTCTTTGGTCTGCCGTATGTGGCGTTTGACGCTCTTCGGCCGGACGTCGCGCTGACCTGGACGCAGATCTCGACGTCGGCTCTGCTCCTGATCTTTGCGTACGGCGGCTACGAGGTTGTGGGTGTTCCCGCCGGAGAAACCCGGGATCCCAAACGCGCCGTGCCCTTCGCCATGGTCATGACCACCGTCATTGTCGCCGTGGTGATGACGTTGGCGCAGGTGGTTGCCATGGGGACGCTGCCCAATATCGCCGGGTCGCAGAGGCCGCTTGCGGACGCGTCCCTGATCTTCATCGGCGCGTGGGGCGCCCTGCTCATGACCACCGGTGCCGCCGTTTCGATGAGCGGCAACAACATGGGACAGGCACTGTCGGGATCGCGCAACCTTTACGCGCTAGCGGAACAGGGCGATCTGCCGTCCGTGTTCGGCCGTGTCCATCCGCGGTTCCACACACCTGCCGTGGCGATCGTGGTGACCTCGCTCGTGGCGCTGGCGCTCGCGCTGTCGGGGAACTTTGTCACGCTGGCGGCCAGCAGCGCGGTCAGCAGGTTGATGGTGTACGCGGGAACGTGCGCGTCGGTGCTGGTGCTTCGCCGGCAGGGACGTGCGGCATTTATGATTCCCGGCGGGCCCGTCATTCCTGTAGTCGCGCTGTTGGTGTCTTTGGCTATTCTCGGCGGTGCCACGACGCTGCAGCTGCAGGTGGGCCTCGTCGCACTGGTTGTGGGCGCCGCGTTGTATCTTGTGGCTCGCTGGAGATCGCGATGAAACAGATGTTCATTCTGGGTGTGGTGATGGTAGCGATGGCGATTCCAGTATTTGCGAACGCGCAGATGGTGATTGTGGTGCGGCATGCCGAGCGGGCGGACGACGGCGCGTCGCCGGGCACATCGATGACCGCGAGCCCCGACCCCGAACTGTCCGCGGCGGGAAAGGCACGGGCGCAGAAACTGGCGGCGATGCTGGGTGATGCGGGCATCACGGCCATCTACACCACCGAATACAAGCGCACGAAGGACACGGCGGCGCCTCTTGCGGCAAAGACCGGCGTGATGGCCGAGGTGGTGCTAGCGCGTGACGCGGCAGCACTGATTGCGAAGGTCAAGTTGCACAAGACAGGTGCGGTTCTTGTAGTCGGCCACTCCAATACCGTGCCCGCAGTCGTTAAAGCTCTTGGCGGCTCCGCAGTAACGATGGCCGATGATGAGTACGACAGCATGTATTTTGTGGTGGTCAACGGCACCACCACTCGCATTCGGTTCAAGCCGTGACCTGTCGTCGGCGGTGGCGGTCGCGGTGCGCAGTACTGGTCCTGGCGTGCACCGCTGGTGCGGCGATCGGCGCTGGCCCTGAGGCGCAGCGGGCGGGGGCACCCTCGCCACCGGTTCTGGCCAGGATGTGGGACGCCGAGCACGTGTCGTCGCTCGTGTCGCCCCTTGTTGACCATGCCGAGGTGAAGTCGCGCATCCAGGCGATTGCCGCGTCGGACAGCCCTGTGATCCGAGTGCGCGAGGTGGGGCGGTCCCTTGAAGGTCGTGAGGTATGGGACGTCACATTCGGCACGGGTCCCACCACAGTCCTCATGTGGTCGCAGATGCATGGCGACGAGCCGACGGCGACGTCAGCACTATTCGACATCTACGAGTACATCCGTCTGCACGAAAAGGAACCAGCCGTGCAGCAGGTGCTGTCGGCGCTGACCGTGCACACGGTGCCGATGCTCAATCCTGACGGCTCGGAGCGATTCCAGCGGCGCAACGTGCAGAGCATCGACATCAACCGCGATGCGCTGTTGCTGCAGACTCCGGAGGGGCGCCTGCTTAAGTCGCTGCGGGACGAGTTAAACCCGGCTGTGGGGTTCAACCTCCACAATCAGAGCTGGCGCACCACGGTCGGGAAGCCGCCGAAGGGCGCGGCCATCTCGCTGCTTTCCGTGGCTTACGACGAAGAGCGCTCGGTAAGCCCTGGTCGTTTGCTGACCAAGCGCCTTGGTGCCGTGGTGCGCGATGCACTCGAGCCGTTTGCACTGGGCCGCATCGGCAAGTACGACGACAGCTTCGAGGTGCGCGCCTTCGGTGACAACCTGACGCTCTGGGGAACGCCGGTGTTGCTGGTGGAGACTGGGCCGTGGCCCGAGGTCAACCCCGATCCCATGTTGCTGCGGCTGAACTACACCGCCCTGATTCACGCGCTTCACGCGTTGGCGGATGGGTCGGTACACAAGGCCGATGCGGCCCGGTACGATTCGCTGCCGGAGAACCAGACCGGGGGGTTCTACACAATTATTCGGAATGTATCGATCGTCACAGGCACCGGCATCCCGTCGTTTACCGGCGATGTCGGCCTTGTGGCGAATCGGCGCGTACGCATCGAAGACGGCAAGCGAGTGCTTGTCACGCAGCATTCGATTGACGACATCGGAGATCTGCGCACGGCCGGTGGCCTGTTCGAGGTGGATGGTGCGGGCAAGGTGCTGGCGCCGCTTCGACCCGGTGCGGAGGTCGGCACCGAACTGGCCTTGCCCGCAGGTAAGTGGGATTCGACGATCGTCGTAGGCGCGCCAGCCAATGTGATGATGCTGGCGCCGTTGCCGGACGGCCGGTATCGTGTCGAGCGGGTATTTCGGGGAACAACCTGAAAAGACGTCGGGTGCCTTTCTAGAGGAAAAAGACACCCGACGTCTTTTTTTCTGTGGAGTCCGGTATGAAGATCGCGGTTATCGGGGCGGGTGCGGTGGGCGGGTATTACGGTGCGCTGTTGTCCAGGGCGGGCGCGGATGTCAGTTTTGTGGCCAGGGGCGCGCACCGGGATGCGATTCTCGCCAACGGGCTGCGCATCATCGGCGTCCAGGGCGATTTCACTGTCAAGATCGCCGCCGAAGATGACCCCGCGCGCATCGGCCCCGTTGACATGGTGATCATCGCGGTCAAGACCTACGACAACGACACGGCGTTCCCATTGGCGAAGGTGCTGATGCGTGAAGGAACGGCCGTCTTGACGCTCCAGAACGGCGTGGACAGCGCCGACGACCTCGCGCAAGCAGTAGGCAGGGCCGCGGTCCTCGCTGGGTCCACCTATATCGCGACCGCGATTGACGCGCCAGGTGTCATTCGTCAGACCGGATCCCATCGGCGCATTGTGTTCGGCGAGGTGTTTGATCCACCGTCCGAAGTCACGCCGCGAGTGCGTGCGCTGGCGGACCTCATGCTGGCGGCCGACATCCATGCTGAGCCCGTTGCGGACGCGCGCGTGCCGCTGTGGGAGAAGTTCATCTACCTCGCGCCATTCGCCGCGTTCACCGGTGCGGCTCGGCTGCCGATTGGCCCGCTCTGGGCTGACGAGGAATCTCGCGCGGCGTTCATGGACGCCGTGCGTGAGGTGGAGCGCGTGGCGCGCGCGTCGGGCGTCAACGTGGCGGCCGACAGCGTCGAGAAGGTCGCCGCCTACACGGCCGGCATTCCCGCCAGCACGCGGTCGTCGCTGCTCATTGATCTGTCAATCGGGAAGCGGATCGAAGTGGAATCACTCCCCGGGTCGGTGATCCGCCGTGGGCGCGCGGTTGGCGTCGAGACACCAATGATGCGGGCCCTGTATGCGGCACTCAGGCCACACCTGAAAATGGGCCAATGAGGCAATGGGCCAATGCAATGAGGCAATTGGGCAATGAGGCAATGGCCCATTTACACTGGGTCACCAGATGATCGTCCTGTTCACCTTCCTCGCCGGGATAGGCGCCGGCAGCCTGGGAGCGATGCTGGGGTTGGGCGGGGGTATCTTCCTGGTGCCGGTCTTGAACATCGCGCTGGATATGCCGTTGCCGCAGGCGATGGCAATCAGCCTCGTGGCGGTCATCGCCACCTCGAACTTCGTGTCCCTGGCCTCAGCCGGACAGAAGTCAGCGAACATTCGATTGGCCATGCTGCTGCAACTGGTTTCGGCTATTGGAGCCATTGGCGGCACCTACATGCTGGACTACATGTCGATGCGTACGCGCGAGCAGGTCTTCGGCGGGACCACGATCGTGGTTGCTGCGGTGATCCTCTCAAGGCTCAACCAGCGCAACGTATTGCACGGGCACGTCGACGATGTAGGATTTTTGGGTGGCTGGTTTCAGGATCACGATACGGGCGACTTGGTTGCGTATCGCCTTAAACGCGTTCCCGCTGCGGTTGGGGTCGCCGCCGGCGCCGGAGTGATCTCGACGCTTGCCGGGATCGGCGGGGGAGTGCTGGTGGTCCCCGCGCTGAATTCGTGGTGCGGCGTCCCCATGCGAGTGGCTGCCGCGACGAGCGCAGTCATTCTCGGCGTGACCGCAATTCCTGGCGTGATTGACAATTTCGCGGATGGACACCTCACTAGCCCAATGCTGGCTGCCGGCGGTGTGTTGGGTGTGCTCGTGGGTTCGCGCGCCGGTTTCTGGATCGGCGCCAAGGTTAAAGTGCGTTCACTCAAAATTTTGCTGGCAGTTATCCTTATCGTGGTCGCGTCCCAATACCTCTTCTTCAAATGACCAGCCATCTGGAGTTGTCTGCGTTGAAGCGCGGGTTGCGGCTAGCACTGATGGCCACCTCCGCGACGCTCGCGATGGGGCTGGCCCTCTCGCTGTTCGTGTCCGGCCCGGCAGCGCCAGTCGCTGAGGCGCTGTTGTGGCTCGGACTCGGGATGCTGGTCGCCATCCCGGTCCTCAACGTCATCGACGTCGTGCTCATCGAGTGCCGTCTCAAGGAATGGCGATTTGCCGCCGCTGGTGTGACCGTGCTCGTACTGCTCGCGTACACCGTCGCGGTGAAGGTGTGGCCCTAGGGAAAGTCGTAGGCCGCGCGGACGGGCTTGAGCGGGCGATCGAACCACAGCGGACGCCGCGTGCCGTCCGGGCCAGGCGCCGGCCGCGTCTTTGCCATCCACTCCAAGTACAGTGCATGCGACTTCGCGGTATCAACCATCACGTCGCCGTACGAATCATCCGGCGCCGCCTTTTCGAGCCGCACGCGCTGATGCCAGCAATGCATCCCACTGACGGGATCCGGCTGGACAGGGAACGTCAGGTTCTGGTGCACGCCAATTTCAGTCCACCACACCCGTGCGCTGTCCGCGTCGTCGCTCTTGAACGGCTGTGTGCCGTGCACCTGGCGCATTTCATACTTGCCGTCGTCGCTGCGCGCAATTCGCACCAGCGCTGAGGCGTTGCGCGCGCCCCCCTGGTCTTCGTCAAGGCGCCATCGACCGAGATGATGCGACATGGCGACGACCCCGGGACGAATGCCCTCGGTGACCCATGCCCGCGTGATGAAGAAACCGATACCGGTATGGACCTTCACCAGATCGCCAATCGCGATACCCAATTTCGCCGCGTCGCCGGAGGCGATCCACAGTGGGTTGCTGTGAGCGATCTCATACAGCCACTTTACGGGCGCCCGCGTGTGAATCAACGTCGGCAACCGGAAGTTCGGCAGCAGATCGAACTCGTTCTCCGCCGGGTTGAGGTCGCGCCAGTACACGTGCCCAGTGACGTACCGCGGAATCGCGTGCTCAGGCCAGCCCCATTCGGCCAGCGTCGGCGAAAAGAACTCGAGTTTACGTGACGGCGTATTAAACCCCGTCATCCTTTTGCCATCGATCTCCACGCCACCGGTCTCCACCGGCTGCTCATGCACCTTGCTGTACGCCACGTCGTCTACCTTGAAGACGCCGTACTTGCGCATGTACTGGAGCGGAGTCAGTTCTTCCTTCTTCGCCGCTTCGGGAAGGCCTGGCACGGAGTTCTCGAACATCCAGCCGTAGTACTCATCGACCGTGATCTGTTTTCCAGCGCGATACGGCGACTCAAAGAACTTGCGAATGCCGAGTGAGCCGTCTGGATCGATCTTCCACGAGAGCGCGATCCAGAACTCTGACTCTTCCCACACTTGACCGGGGTTGGCCTCATGCGTGGCGCCAACCGGCGTGCCCCGCTTTTCGAGTGCCACTCGCCGCACGGGTTGCCGGAAGCCGAGCCAGCGTCCGGCATGAGTCTCCTGGCTCATCGTGTCGTGCCGCTCGGTGCCAAGGCCCATTGGCAGCACGTAGTCGGCGAACCACGCCGTCTCGCTCCACATCGGCGTGAGCGCCACATGGAGGCCGACCTTCGATTCGTCCTCAAGCATCTCCATCCATGAAAAGCCGTCGGGGTTCGTCCACAGCGGGTTGTAGACGCGCGTGAAGTACACGTCGAGCTTGCCGCGGCCTTCTTTGAGGAAGTGCGGCAGCAGGAAACTCATCTCGAAGAATGCGAGTGGGAACTCCTTCGGGAACAGCAGCTCGTTCCAGTAATCGGGCGCCGGCGGCGGATTTGGGTGCTTGGGCACGAACTTGTTCGTGACGTGCAGGTTCACGCCGCCCTTTTCCCCCACCGCACCCATGAGGACCACGAGGAAGTAGAGCGCACGGGTAATCTGCCATCCCCACAAGTGCCCAGCAGCCGCAGCGCGCCAACTGTGGGTCGAGAACGCGGTGCCGGCGTCAGCGATCGCTTCAGCCGCTTCAAGGATCTTGTGCGCGGGTACACCCGACTCACTCTCCGCATACTCCGGCGTGAACTGCGCATATTCTTCTTTCAGCGCGATCTCGAACGCATCAAACGTCACCGGAAGGTCTGGCCGGCTCGTCGTCAGATACGTGTCCCAGTTCACCCAGCGCTTGACGAAGTCGCGGTTGTACTTCCCCGAGTCAATCAAGTACTTCCCGATGGCCAGCAGGATTGCGCCCTCTGTGCCCGGCTTGGTCGGCATCCACACATCGGCTTTTGCCGACGTGTTCGACATGCGTGGATCCATGACGATGAGCTTGGCGCCTTTGGTTTTGCCTTCGATGATGCGCTGCGCGTGCGGGTTGAAGTAGTGCCCCGACTCGAGATGTGACGACAGCAGCAAAATGGTCTTTGCGTTCGCGTAGTCGGGAGACGGACGATCCGCGCCCGTCCACAGGAAGTGCGCTAGGCGCGCCGATGACGAGCACACGTTGGTGTGGCTGTTGTGGCCGTCGAGGCCCCACGCCTGCAGCACGCGGTTCACGTAGCCGTCTTCGCCGGGACGGCCGACGTGATACATCACCTCGCGGCGGCGATCTTCGAGAATCGCCTTCCGGATGCGGCCGCCAATGTCTTCGAGCACTTCATCCCAGCTCACGCGCGCCCACTCGCCACTGCCGCGCTTTCCGACGCGCCTTAGGGGATACAGGATGCGGTCTGGGTCCTCGAGCTGATTCGGTGTGACCACGCCTTTAGCGCACGTGCGCCCGCGACTGCCCGGGTGCAGGGGGTTGCCTTCGATCTTTCGAACGTCCAGCGTGTCTTTGTCGACATAGGCGATGACGCCACAGCCCGACTCGCAGTTGAAACAGATGCTGGGGATGATCCAGTACTTGCGCCGATCCTTCTTCGGCCAGCTCGTCGATTCAAAATCGACATAGTTGTCCCAATCGGATACGGGCGGGTGCTTCCTGAACTCAGTCATTACCCCATTGCCTCATTGGCCTATTGGCCCATTACGAAATGGGGACACATTGTCCCGCCTCCACCCAGATGTATTCCCACGCCAGGCTGCCGGCCAGCGTGACGACCGCCATCGGAATGAGTATCGTCATTGAAAAGCCCGTGGTGGCGGCCACCGCAAACAGGGCGAGAGGGGCGAGGCCACCAAGGCCCAGTGCGCCCACCCAGAACAATCGCGCGTACGCACCATGTCGAATCGCGCGGACGGCCAATTCGTGATGCAGCGTTGGGCTGGGCGCCAGCAGATTCTCGGAGATCAGAATCAGCAGATGAAGCGAGGTCGCCCCCGCCAGCGTCCAGCCCAGTGTGCGCAACACCCAGGGATCAACGTTGGTGAAGAGGGCGGCGATGAGCAGGGCGGCGGCGCCTTCCATCGCTGCCTGCGCGATGAGGTCAATGGTCGCGTGCGGGCCCTGCCACAGATCGCGAGCCAGGCCTTGCGCGAACAGTAGGCCTGTGTAGCCCGTGGCCGCGAGCGCAATCGGCAGTGTTAGTACCGCTAGCCCCGTGATCAGCGTCGGTGCGTCAAGCAGCCAGGCCAGCACCCAAAGGCCACCGACGGCGCCATGAGCTGTAAGGATGAATGCACCGCGCGCCATCCAGGAGTTCCAGTTGGGCCGGATGAGGATGTAGTAGAACCGCTCCGGACGTTCCAGGTCCATGACGAGCACCGCTGCGGTCAGCGTAGAAAAGATTGATGCCACCAGCGGTGCGGCAAGGCCTGACAGCGCGCTGCGGTCACCCATCAGCCAGAGAATCGCGCCCAGGAACAACGCTCCGGTCGAGATGCCTTTGGTGAGCAGGTACAGCACGAGGTCTATCCCCCAGGCCTTCTTGTGCGGCACGTCGTAATCCACGCGCGGGTCGCCAGGGGACTGGGGATCCGGTTCCTTCGAACCCAGCGGCCGCAGGTGCACCCCGCCCTCCTTAAACATGAAAGGACGCGACGCAATCTCTGGCTGAATAATACTGTCGTCGGCCGACAGGTAGAAGACCTTCGGGCCCGTGCCCTTCTCAGGTTTGCGGACGGTAAACGCCTCGCGCTGCACAATCTGTGCAACTTCCGTCGTCGGGTCGTCCATGTCACCGAAGATCCGGCATTCCGTGGGGCACACGCTCACGCAGGCGGGCTCCAGGTGATTCTCCACACGGTTCGCACAAAAATTGCACTTCTCGGCGGTCCGCGTATTCGGATCGATGAAGAGCTGGTCGTAGGGACACGCGGCCATGCACGCCTTGCATCCGATGCACGAGTCGCCATGCAGATCGACGATGCCGTCGTGGCGACGGAAGAGGGCGCTGGTCGGGCAGATCTTCATGCACGGCGCATCTGCGCACTGGTTGCATAACACCGGCAGGAACAGCCGCTGCGCGTCGGGGAAGCGGCCCTTTTCGACCGTCTTGACCCAGCAGCGGTTCACGCCCACCGGGATGTCGTGCTCGGCCTTGCAGGCGATCGTGCAGGCGTGACAGCCGATGCACTTCTTCAAATCGATAACGAAGCCGTAATTAGGCACGCCCAGCGACTATAACCTGCCTCCGCCGCGGCGCGGCAGGGTCTCGAGGATGTGTGGCTGTTTCAGGTAGTCAGACGAGACCAGCCACATGCTCGAACTTTCCCAGGGGTTGTCCAGGTAGGGACGGTCGGCCCGAAGCCGCGCGAACGACGCAGCGTCTGTCGGAAAGACCGGCACACTAAAGCGCGTCTTCAGGTCGTCTGCCCACTGCGCCATCAACGGAGGCGGCACCAGCACCAGCACTCGCGCGTCAGCCTCGCGCCGCAGCGTTTCGGCCACGATGAGCGCGGCCTGCACGGTGTTTCCCAGGCCTACGCCATCCGCGATGAGCACTCGCCGTGCGCCCGCGAGCACAGCCAGCGCGGGCTCAAGTTGATACGCGAAGACCGTCGTGTGCGCGTTCACCATGGATGTGGGCGTGGACGCGGCACACGCGCGGGCCGAACACGCCGCAAGCCAGGCGAGCGCACGTTGGCGTGAGACGCCGCGAGTGCGCCCCGGCTGGTCGGTGATCCACGGCTCGACGGGCAGCAGGAAGGTCCGCTGGCGCGTGGCGCGCCCATCGTCCACCACCACGCGCGTCAGGCCGGCGCCCGAGTGGGTGGCCTGCACACGCCAGCGCCGTTGCCGGATCCAGATCAGGTCGCCTTGTACAGGCAGGTCTCGCACCTGCTGTCACTCCCCGAGGCGCTCGACATTGCAGAATCTGCCACTTTGGTCCGTTGGCACGGGTTAGGTGGCGCCTGCACGCCTCTACTGAAGCAAGGCCAGGGCCAGGTTCAGCGCGAGGGGTGCGTGGCCACCACAGTGGTGATGATGCCGCCGCGCGCGGTGAACGCGCCGGTCACGGTCATACGCCTGGGCTGGCACGCCTGCACGAGGTCATCCAGGATCTTGTTCGTGGCCGCCTCGTAAAAGATGCCCTGATTGCGATAGTCGAGCAGGTAGTACTTCAGGGCCTTCAGTTCCAGGCAGGCCTGGTCGGGAATGTACTGGATGCGGATCTCGCCAAAATCGGGCAGGCCCGTCTTTGGGCACATGGAGGTGAACTCCGGGCACCGGATGTCGATGTCGTAGTCGCGGTCAGGGCGGGGGTTCGGGAATGTGTCGAGCGGAGCGGCCATGCTGATATTGTAAACGGCAGGACGTGGGACTGAAGTTTGACAGTAACCGGGGGGGCGAGGATACGATACCGGGCGCCACACGTGAGTACGCGACCAAATTGACGGCCGATTCAGGAATGGAGACACCGATGGCAGACGCCAGGCGCATGGGGAAGATGGAGTTGTTCGCTCACTTCGCTGACAAGTTCGACTTGAAGCGCACTGTGGTGCGAGACCTTTTTGACGAGTTGCTGGTGTTGTCTGAGAAGGAACTCAAGCGGACAGGCGAGTTTTCCGTTCCCGGCATGTGCAAGCTGGTTGTGCAGCATCGCCTGGCGCGGGACGGGCGCAACCCGGCCACCGGTGAGACGATCAAGATTGCAGCCAAGACCGTGGTCAAGGCCCGAATCGCCAAGCAGCTGAAGGACGCCGTCCTTCCGCGCAAGTAGGCTTCGCACACGCTCGCGCGGCCGCCGCTTCCGACCGAAAAGTTTGATACCCGTGGTCTGGCGTCACGCTGGTCCACGGGTGTCTTTTTTTGTTAACGTGACAGCTGTGGTACACGAATACGACGTAGTGGTCATTGGCGCGGGCACGGGCGGTTATGTCGCCGCCATTCGCGCATCGCAACTGGGCCTCAAGACCGCCGTAGTCGAGCGTCAGCCCACCCTGGGCGGCACCTGCCTCAACTGGGGCTGCATTCCAACCAAGGCCCTACTCGAAAACGCCCACGCCCTGAAGATTGCGCAGGACGCGAAGGAGTGGGGCATCGTACTGGGCGACATCAAACCGTCCATCGATATGGCCCGCGTGAACGCGCGCCGCGTCAAGGTGGTGACGGGGCTCACCAAAGGCATTGAGTTTCTCTTCAAGAAAAACAAGATCGATTGGGTCAAAGGCAGCGCGCGGCTTGGCGGCGGTGGCCAGGTTCACGTCACCTCGCCCGAAGCCGCCCCGCAAACCCTGCAAGCCAAAGAGATCATCGTCGCCACCGGCTCTTACGCGCGCAGCGTTCCGGGGATCGAGATTGATCACAACCACATCATCACGAGCGATCACGCAATTGCGCTGAACGAAGTGCCGGCCTCGTTGGCTATCATGGGGAGCGGCGCGGTGGGCGTGGAGTTTGCGTCGATTTATCGGCGATTCGGCAGCGCGGTCACGGTGATCGAGCTGCTGCCGCGTCTCGTGCCCAACGAAGACGAAGCCGTGTCGGCGGAGCTCGAGAAGGCATTCAGGAAACGCGGCATCGCCGCAAAGACGGCCACCAAAGTCACCGCTGCGGTCGTCAAGGACGGCGGCGTGACCATCGATATGCAGGGCGCCGATGGCAAGACCGAGTCGATTAGGGTGTCGAAGCTCCTGGTGGCTACGGGCCGGGGCCCGGTCACCGATGGCCTGGGCGCCGAGGAACTGGGCCTCGAAATGGAACGCGGCTACATCAAGGTCGACTCACTGTTCCGTACAAACGTGCCGGGCATTTCAGGGGTGGGTGATGTCATTACGATGGGCAATGGCGCCCATCCCCAGTTGGCGCACCTGTCGTCGGCTGAAGGCATCTTGCTGGCCGAGCGCCTGGCGGGCATGGATGTGAAGCCCCTCAATTACGATCAGGTGCCCGGCTGTACTTACTGTGATCCCGAGATCGGCAGCATCGGCCTCACTGAGCAGGAAGCAATCGCTCGCGGGTTCGATGTGCGCGTCGGCGTTTTTCCCTTCGGTGTGCTTGGGCGCGCGAAGATTGCGAATGAGACGGAAGGCTTCGTGAAGATCGTGGCTGAGAAGAAGTACGACGAGATCCTTGGTGTGCATATGATCGGCCCGAGGGCCACCGAACTGGTGGCTGAAGCAGGTGTTGCGCTGCGGCTTGAGTGCACGGTAGAAGAACTCATCCGCACCATTCATGCGCATCCCACCATGTCCGAGGCGGTAGGCGAAGCCGCACATGCGGTGCACGGCGCCGCAATACACTCGTAGTGGAACGTAGCTCGGCCTGTTCCTCAAGGCCGAGAACAAGAGGAAAGAGAATGGCAACTGAAGTAGTAATGCCCCAGATGGGCGAATCAATTGCGGAAGGCACCATCGTCCGCTGGATCAAGAAAGTCGGCGACGCGATTGACCGCGATGAGCCGCTGTTTGAGATCTCCACTGACAAGGTGGATGCGGAGATTCCGTCGCCTGGCGCCGGGGTGCTGCTCGAGATCATGGTCAAGGAAGGCGAGACCGTGCCGGTGAACAGCGTCGTTGCGCGGATCGGCGCGGCTGGCGAGAAGGCCGCGGTGGCGTCTGTGTCGGCGGCCGCGGCCGTTGCCACGAACGGCGCCAGCGCGCCACCCGTAGTTGTGGCCGCACCACCCGCGGCCGCAGCGCCCGCAGCTGAGGTCGCACACGTCGAGTACGCAAACGAACTCGAAGCGCGCCTGCGCACGAAGTCGTCGCCTGTTGTCCGGAACATCGCGAAGGAACACGGCATCGACATCCGTCAGCTCAATGGCTCCGGCATTTCCGGTCGTGTGACAAAGAAGGACATCCTCGACTTCGTCGAGAGTGGCGCGACTACGAAGGCCGCACCCGCGGGTAGAAGCGTGGCGCCTGTGATTGCAAAGATTATCGAAAATGTGCGCATTGAACCGATGGGCATCATGCGCAAAAAAATCGGCGAGCACATGGTGTCGAGCATTCGCACGTCGCCACATGTGTACTCGGCGTACGAGGTGGACTTCGGCCGCATCGACGAGATTCGCCTGAAGAAGAAGGCCGAGTACGAAGCGGCTGGCGCGAAGTTGACCTACACGGCCTTCATCGCCAAGGCCACCGTAGACACGATCCGGCAGTTTCCGTTCTCAAACGCGTCAATCGATGGCGAGAACATCGTCTACAAGCGCGACATCAACCTCGGCATTGCCGTGGCGCTCGATCAGGGACTGATCGTGCCCGTCATCAGGAATGCCGACGAACGGAATATGGTCGGTATTTGCCGCGCGATCCAGGACCTGTCGGGCCGCGCGCGGAGCAAGCAACTGAAGGCAGACGAAGTGCAGGGCGGCACGTTCACCATCACCAACCCGGGTATTTTCGGCGCAGTGTTCGGCCTGCCGATCATCAGCCAGCCCCAGGTGGCCATTCTGGGTGTGGGCAGTGTAGACAAGCGCGTGGTGGTGATTGACGACATGATCGCCATTCGCCCGATGTGTTACCTGACGCTGGGCTACGACCACCGGCTGATTGATGGCGCCGACGCCGGCCGATTCTTGCAGGCCCTTAAAGAGCGGCTGCAGGACTTCGACGAGGGGTGGGTCTAGGGTCCAGGGTCCAGGGTTCAGGGGCCAGAGTCCAACGTAGCTCGGCCTGGGTCTCAAGGCCGAGAACTGTGCCGCGCCAAGTGTCATGACTGAAATCACCGTCCGGCGTCTCGGTCGCGTCGACTACCAGGCCGGCCTCGATCTGCAGGCGGCACTGGTTGAAGACCGGCGCGCGGGGCGCATCGGCGACACGTTGTTGCTGCTTGAACATCCACCAGTGATTACCCTCGGCGTCAAAACGCGCCTTGGTTCGAAACACATCATTGCGTCCGATGAGGAACTCACGCGGCAGCGCGTGACTGTTCACGAGACCGGCCGAGGCGGAGACGTGACGTATCACGGACCTGGGCAACTTGTCGGGTATCCCATCCTTGACCTGAAGCCAGACCGGTGCGACGTGCACAAGTACGTGCGTGACTTGGAGGAAGTCTTGATCCTCGCGCTTCGCGGGTTCGGCATCGAAGGCGGCCGTGTGAAGGGGCTGTCCGGTGTTTGGGTTGGCCCTGAGGGACAGGAGCGGAAGATCGCCGCCATCGGTGTTCGTATCAGCAGGTGGATTACGAGCCATGGCTTTGCGCTCAATGTGGCCACCGACCTTCGTCACTTTCAGCTCATCGTTCCGTGTGGCATCGCGGACAAGGGTGTGACGTCGGTGGAAGAGGGACTCGGCCGACGGGTCCCGCTGGCGGAGATCGAGGACGCGATCGTGCGCGGGTGTGAAGTTGTGTTTGCCCCTACTCGCGCGTGAGCGCGTTCATGAATTCCACGCGCTCCTGCGGGCTGAATGAGGGGCTGTGCCGCGCCAACACGCGCCCATTGCCCAGCGATACCTGGAGCAGGGCAGCGCGGCTGCGAGCGCCAAACTCCCGGTCAACGATCGTCACAGCCGGAATCTGGGCGCGGGTGCCAGAGAGGAGGCCCTCCACAACAGGCGCCGTCGCTGCGGCAATCGCGGAGGGGCCGGTCGGCCACAGGCCCTTGGTCTGCTGTGAAATCGCCACCAACCGATGCGCGGGGACCCGGTCGGTGATGAGGGCGCCGCCGATGGTGGCGCTGGACCATGCGATCACAAACGCGGGCGGCCGTCCGGCCACCGCAAGCGACACGTCCGCGCCCGAACCGTTCACTTCGAGCGCCACCAGTGCACGCGCGGCCCCGGCAACCGCGGCTGCCGCTGTGCCCAGGACGCGGTCGGCTGGTACGCCAAGTTCGCGGACGACCGCTTCCATCAGCCATGTCTGTTTAGGGCCGGCGAACACAAACGGCGCAGTTGCACCGGCGGTTACAAGTTGGCGCACCAGCGCCAGCCCGCGATCGCCTTCCCACCCACCAGACTCATGGCTGTCGGCAATGACGATGACGCCGGCGCCGGCGGCGGCAAGGACATCGCCCTCACCCGAGATGCGGGTGTCGTAGCCCTCAACCGGACCAGACTGCCTGATGTCGAGCGCCTTGCCGGCAGCCACGGAAGCCGCAGCATCGATTAGGCAGACATCACGCACACGCGCGCGGCGCGCCAGTGTATGCGCCACGCTCGCACCGATCAGCCCGGCCCCGAGGATGGCAACAGTCGGCATCGCGTCCTCATTGTAGCTAGACTACCTGCGTGCTGGAACACTCAACCACATGGCTCGCCATAGCGTTTTTTGTGGCGGCGGTGCTGTATTCGTCCGTCGGTCATGCCGGCGCGTCCGGCTATCTTGCGGGGATGGCGTTTGTCGGGATGGCCACGCCGATGATGCGGCCCACCGCCCTGGTGCTCAATCTTCTTGTCGCGTCCATTGCGACCATTCGGTTCTCCCGCGCGGGATTTTTCTCGTGGCCGTTGTTCTGGCCGTTCGCGCTGGGCTCTATCCCGCTGGCCTACATTGGTGGCGCAATTACATTGCCGGGGCACTGGTACCGGACGCTTGTGGGGCTCGTGCTTTGGACCGCCGCGCTGCGCTTGTGGCTGGATGTCCGCCTGGTCACGACTCACGCGCCGCCAAGGGTGGCGGCGGTGCTCTCCGGGTCGGCCATTGGGTTGCTTGCAGGGCTGACCGGTACCGGCGGTGGGGTATTCCTCAGTCCACTCCTGCTGTTCATGGGCTGGGCGCAAGCCCGCGAAACAGGCGGTGTCTCGGCGGCATTCATTCTGGTGAACTCCCTGGCCGGACTCGCGGGCAATCCGGCGAGTCTCGGTAACCTGCCTCCAGAGTTGCCACTGTGGGGCGGGGCCGTGTTTGTCGGCGGACTCATTGGAGCGGAACTTGGCAGCCGACGAATCGGCACGCCGGCGTTCCGGCGTCTCCTCGGGCTCGTACTCCTCATCGCAGGCGCAAAGTTGGTGTTCTCATGATCACGTATCGCGTTGGCAACAACATTCCGGTGGACGAGGTCAAAGCGTTGTACGAGGCATCCACGCTCGGCCAGCGCCGGCCGATTGATGATCCAGGTACTCTCGAAGCGATGATGCAGAACGCCAATTTGGTGGTGACGGCGTGGGACGCCGATGAACTTGTCGGCATCTCGCGGACGTTGACCGACTTCGTCTACGTCGGCTATCTGTCGGACCTCGCAGTTCACGAACGGTGTCAGCGCCAGGGCATCGGCATCGGCCTGATCGAAAGGACCCGCGCCGCAATGGGGCCGAAGTCGAAGCTGATCCTGCTCGCGGCTCCAGCCGCCGTTGACTACTACCCCCGCATCGGCTTCACGCACCACCCGCAGGCGTGGATCCTCTCGGCCACGGACCCCTTTCCCACGAGCGCCTCGTCATGACCTGTGCCATCACTGACCGCCCGGAACCTCAGGCCCTTGAAACCCTGTCGGCGAAGTTGCCGCACATTCAACAGTCACCCAAGGTTGAGGGCGTACTGGCGTTGATTGTCCGGCGGCCCCAGGTTGACGCGCGTGAAGTGCTGCCTGAAGGCGAGCTGAATCTGCTCGAAGGATTGGCCGGCGACACATGGAACAAGCGGAGAAGTTCGCGAACACCCGACGGATCGCCGCACCCGGACATGCAGCTCAACCTGATGAACGTGCGCGTGATTGAAGCGATTGCTGGAAAGATCAAGCGATGGCCGCTTGCCGGCGATCAGCTTTACGTCGATCTCGACTTGAGCCAGGCCAACATTCCGCCGGGCACACGGTTGTCGATCGGCGATGCCGTCATCGAAATCACGCCGCAGCCCCACACGGGGTGCACCAAGTTCGCGGCGCGCTTTGGCAGAGATGCGCTCAAGTTCGTCAACTCACCAGAGGGCAGGATGCTCGGCCTTCGAGGCGTGAACGCGAAAGTGATTCAGCCCGGGCGTCTCAAGGTGTGGGATTCGGTCCGCAAGCTGGTCAACTGCGACTCGTAACGGCTAAGAACAGTGCCGTCGCGTCACAGCGTGGCGATGGGCGAACATCTGACGCAGCCCGAGTTTCACCGCCCAGCCGAGCAGAGCATTCATGACCGAGCCCCCAGGCAACGCGAATGTTACGCGGTCTGTGAGTCGGCAGCGGCCGCCCTCGTCCAGAAATTCATGGCGGTGGTTCCAGAGCGCGAAGGGGCCGCTGGCTTGCTCATCCACGAATAGTGCGTCCTGTACAAACGACGTATGATGCGCCACCCAGGTGATTGGGCCAATTCTCAGAACGACCTGGGCACCGGTGCGAATGCCCCCGGTTCGTGAGCTGACGCGCACAGGGGGAAACGCGGGCGACAGCAGCGCCAATGCGTCTTCCCGGTCGTGAAAGGCGAACACCACTGACACAGGCGCGTTGATCAGGCTGCTCTTCACAAAGGTTGGCACACCTGCCATGGTAGACCCATGCACACTGCAATTGTCACCGGTGGAACAAAAGGAATTGGCTACGGCATTGCGGAGGCACTGCTTGCCGCGGGCGGCTGCGTAATGATCACTGGCAGGAATGCTGCCGGTGTGGCGGATGCTGTGGGGAGGTTGGGTGCCGGCGCCGGAAAGAGCACTCGCGTGAGCGGCCGGGCGGTGGATGTGCGCGACCGCGCGGCGGTTGACGCGATGGTTGCTGAGGCCGTCAGGCAGTTCGGTTCACTGAACACGCTCGTCAATAACGCCGGCGTCGGGCTGTTCACCGCGGTGGAGCAGACGACGGACGAAGACTGGGCCCGCGTCATCGAGACGAATCTTACGGGGGTGTTCTACTGTTCCCGAGCCGCGATCCCCGCCTTGAGGCAGGCTGGCGGCGGATGGATGATCAACATCGCGAGCCTGGCGGGCCGCAACTATTTCGCGAATGCATCGGCCTACTGCGCATCGAAGGCGGGCCTGGTGGCGTTTAGTGAGGCGCTCATGCTTGAGGTGAGAAACGACAACATTCGGGTGAGCGTGGTGATGCCTGGCTCGGTGGCCACGGACTTCACGGGGCCGTCGGGAAAACACGACGACGAGTCGTGGAAGCTCACGCCTGCCGACATCGCCGAAGTCGTGATGGACCTGCTTCGCCACCCTTCGCGGAGCCTGCCGAGCAAGGTCGAGATCCGCCCGGCGCGGACCAAGTAGGGGGACGGGTGTGTTTTCCACAGAAACGCGGGAAATGGGGACAGGTCTCGGTTGAAAGGGGGGCCGAGACCTGTCCCCATTTCCCGCGTTTCTGTGGAAAATACACCCGTCCCCCTAGCGATGGGAAGGCCGAGGCGCCAGTGCCCAGATAAGGGCCGGCACCCAGAGGCCCAGGCCGACGATCGCGGCCAGCAGGCGTGGATCGACATGCCACAGGTCCAGCGCCACCGCCGTCGAATACGCCACCGCCGACTGCACCAGCGCCATCACGATGAGTTCTGCCGAGAACACGCGGCCGCGGAACGCGTCGGGCACGCGCATTTGCAGCAACACATTGCTCGCCACCCACAACATCGACCCGAAAACATGTGCGGCAATGACAATAGCCGCGGCGAACCAGATCGTCGGCACAATTGCCAGCGCCGCGTAACAGGCGCCGGCCACGAAATACGCCGGCGCTATCAGGCGGATCAGATTGCCCTGCCTCGCCGCAATCAGACTGATGATGAGTGAGCCGGCAAAGGCGCCAATGCCTCGCGCGGCGAACAAGATGCCAATGCCCGCATCGCTCGAGTCACCGATGCGAAAAATCCTGTCGCCAAAGACCGTGAGCAGCAGGAGCGCGCCGCCCACAATGGCCCACCCGCCCTTGATGAGTGCGATTCGAGCCACATCGCCGTGGCGACGCATGTAGGACAGGCCATCCATAACCCCCTGAAGGCCGAGCGTCGCCCGTTCGGACGCCTCCCTGGCAGGCACACGCATCCGCCAGAGGAACACGGCCGATGTGAAGAACGACAGCGCGTTGATGACAAAGGCCGCGTCGCGGCCGAGCAGCACGGTCACGCCGCCGCCGAGCGACGCGCCTATCGCCAGCATCGCCGACCAGGTGCCCGTCGAGATGGCGTTGGCCGCCACAAGCTGCTCGCGCGGCACGATCGACGGCACGGTGGCCGAACGCGCCGGCTCGAAGAAACCCGAACACGCCACCATCACGCCGGTCACGACGTACGCGAGCCACACAGTGTCGGAAGACCGGACCAGGATTAGGCCGAGCACCGCCGCGCCTCTGACGAGGTCTGCAGCGATCATGATGCGCCTCCGATCGAAGCGGTCCACAATCACTCCGGAGATGGGTCCTACAATCGCGACTGGCAGCAACTGCATCACCATCATGCCGGCCACGGCCGTGGCCGAACCCGTGAGTTCGAAGAGCAGCGCGTAGAGGGCGACGACGTTGAACCAGTCACCGAGCTGGCTGACGATTTGTCCGAACCAGAGCAGGCGGAAGTTGCGATTGTCCCTGACGAGGGTGAGCAGAGTGCGCATGGGGGCAGCTGGCGCGTACTAGAGAATCCGCCTCAGGACGGCTTCATCCACGTTCCGACCTGTCAGCATCACCCCGACGGGACCTCCGCCCAGGTCGAGACCGCCCTGCAGCAGGGCCGCAACTGCCGCCGCTCCCGCGCCTTCAGAGACCAGCCGTTCGCGGTAGATGAGGCAGCGCATGGCGGTCTCGAGCGACGACTCTGTCACGAGCGCGACGGCGTCAACCAGATCGCGCACCAGATTGAACGTCTGACTTGCGCGCTCGAGATTGCCCGCAAGGCCGTCTGCCAGCGTGGGTTCCACCTTGACGGTCGTGATCTCACCGGTCGCAAGCGCCGCTGTGAACACGGGCGAACTCTCTGCCTCGGCGCCGATGACACGTACGTCGCTCTGGTGACCGCGCGCGACCAGCGCGGCCCCGGCAAGAAGGCCTCCTCCGCCAAGCGGCGCGATGATGGCTGTGAGCGAGGGTTCGTCGTCGAGCATCTCAAGCGCCACGGTGCCCGCACCTGCGATCACGTCCGGGTGGTTATACGGCGAGATGTATGACGCGCCGGTCTGGGCGGCGTCAGCGCAGGCGGCAGTTTCGGCCGCATCGTAGTCGGCGGCCTCCACCAGTTCGGCGCCATACGACAGTAGGGCGTTGCGCTTGGCCGCTGGTGCACTCACAGACAGGTGCACGCGGAGTCGCAGGCCGAAGTGCTGCACCGCAATGGCCATCGCCGTGCCATGGTTGCCCGCCGACGCCGTCACGACCGTCGTGACATCCGGGCGCTCGGTATGAAGCAACTGCAGTGCGTTGAGCGCGCCCCTGATCTTGAACGACGCGCCCGGTTGAACAGTTTCGACCTTGAGCCATACGTCTGCCTTCACCCGGTCCGACAACCATGCCGACCTGAGCATCGGAGATCGGCAGACGCGGCCCGACCCGCTCATGCGTATGCCCGCCAGGCGCCGTGCCGCCGCTTCAACGTCGGCTCGTGTGGGGACGCGGACTCCGGGATAATGGGACATCGGTCATCGATTATGCATGTGTGGACAACCTCGGCGCCCCCCTTCTACAAGAACGGCTACGTCGTAGCCTGCGAACGCACCCGCCACGCCATCGTCATCGACCCGGGTGATGACGTAGCAGAGCAACTGGCGGTGGTGAAGCGAGAGGGCGTATCGGTCACGATGATTCTGCTGACCCATGCGCATCTTGACCACGTCACCGGCGTTGGCGCCGCGAAGGCCGCGCTCGGCGTGCCGGTGTGGCTCCACAGCGACGACCTGTTCCTCTATGAACGCGCGGCCGAGCAGGGGCGGATGTTCGGGTTGCATCTGAACCCCCAGCCTAAACCTGACCGGTTCTACGTGGAAGGCGAGTCACTGACCTTTGGCGATTACGTGGTGGACATCAGGCACACGCCAGGCCACTGCCCAGGGGGTGTTTGCCTGGCGATTGGCAAGGCCGGCCAGGACGGCCGTGAGCTGTTTGTGGGCGACACGCTGTTTGCCGGGTCGATCGGCCGGACCGATCTGCCAGGCGGCGATCTGGACACGCTGCTCTTTTCAATCCGCAACGAGTTGTTTGTGTATCCCGACGCAACGCTGGTGCACTCCGGCCACGGTCCGGACACGACGATTGGCGAGGAACGCAGAGGGAATCCGTTCCTGCATTCGGGACAATAGGGGGACCCAACCCCTTAGCCTTCCGTCACGGTGAAAGACACGCGGCCGACGCCGAGGACGTCGTTGGGGCGGAGGACGGCGCGCGCTGTCGGCGTGCCGTTCACGGATGTGCCGTTCGTGCTGCCAAGGTCTTCCATCACCAGTTGCCCGGATGCGTCAGCGGTGAGCCGGCAGTGCACGCGGGAAACGAGCGGCGCTTCGAACACAAAGTCTGCGTGGGCGCCGCGACCAATGGTGCGCGCCGTGCCAGGGGTGAGCCGCAACAGCCGCGGCGTTTCGTCGTTGCTTTGGAGAATCCAGCCAGCCATGGCGCTCGAGTGTAGACGAAAACTACCGCTTTGCCGGAAGGACCTCTTTCAACCACGAAATCAGCGTATCGGTGATTTCACGCGACACCGTCTTGACCGGCAACGACGCATATTCCTCCACCTCGCCCGTGCGGGTGGGCACCAGCAGGTGATTGACGCCGGGCACCACGATCTTGCGAGTGACGGCCGACGGGCCTGCGCGGCGGGCATTTGCCAACGCTTCGAGCTTGTCTGCCTGATCGGGTGGCACCTGCGTGTCGAGCGAGCCCTGCAGCAGAAGGATCGGCTGATTGGTCCGTCGCACGACCTGAGCGGGATCAAACAGCAGCCAACTCCGGAACCACACGCTGTCTGCCTGGCGCCTCAGTTCCGGCGGCACGGTCTCCCAACCGGCGCCTGAAATGACGGCATCCATGATCCTGTTCTGGAGGGCGATTTTTTCCTGTTTCGCAGTTTCCGGTTCCTGCAGTTTGTCCAGCGCCCGGCGCTGCTGCATGAGCGTGATCTCGCGCCCGGTTTGTCCCGGCGCTGCAAGCAGTCCCAGCGCGCGAACCTGTCCGCGCATCTGACTCCCGACAAGGAGCGCAACGCTGCCGCCTTCGGAATGTCCCACCACCGCCACTCGATCGGTGTCCACGTCCTTGCGCCTGCGCACCCAGTCGACCACTCCGCGCAGGTCCTCGGCATACGCTTCAATTGAGGTGGTCTCAATACGTCCGCCGCTCTGGCCCACGCCACGTTTGTCGTAACGCACCACGAAGAACCCGGCATCCGACAATCGCCCCGCCACCTGGCCGAGGATGGGGATGCCGAACACGGTTTCGTCGCGGTCCTGCGGACCCGAACCCGACACGAGAATGACCACTGGCGGCTTGGCGATCCCTTCCGGTTTCGTAAACGACGCCGCCAGGCTGAAGCCGTTTGCCGGGATGAACGCCGCCTCGTCGCGCGGATGGCTGAACGAATCAAGCCGCGACATGACACTCGACAGGTCGTCACGCACCACGGCCAGTGAGGCCACGGGAATGGCGAATCTGGCCAGCCGGCCGCGCGCGTCCACCCAGACCTCCACCAGCAACGCACCCCCTGGATTCTGAAACGACAGATCGAACTGGCGCAGTTCGTATTTCGTTGAGGATGTTTCCATCCGACGCGGTGTGATCTTTATGACCGTGGCCTGGATTTCTGCCTGGGGCGCGACATAGATCGGAAAAGCCGAACCTGCCTGCGCCGTGTGAAGACGCAGCGCCAACACTTCGTAGGCGCCATAGAAGTTGTTTGGCAGCGCAATCGTGTCCGCCGATACCTTGTGTGAGAGCCGCGCCTGTTTGCCTGCCTGCACCACGTCAGACGATGCGGTGCCGCCGCTGAATTCGGTATTCAGCAACAGGCCCTGGCCGCGCATCTGGCCCAAGACTTCAAGCGACTGCGTCTGCCAGTCGGCGCCATAGCGCGCCACGAACTTGTCAAAGCTGAACTCAAGAGGCGGTCCGGTGCGCCCCGTGGCGGTCACCACCCAACCGCCTGAAGGCCGCGCGACCGTGACTTCCTCTGAGCCGATGCGCTGGCCGCGGAGAAACACCGTGAACACAGCCTCGCCGGTCTGGTCTTCCTGCCCGGTTTGCACAGATTGTCCGGCCGGCCCGGCGCTCCACATTGTGAAGGCCACAAGCCCAACGCTAAGATGCCTGAACCACTGCTTCATGACTCCCCAGTATCGCACCATCGCGACAGGCGCAGGATGGCTCGACGTGAGCGCTCGAGGCCGCCTGCGATTCGACGGTCCTGACGCGGCGTCGTTCCTGCACGCCCTTGTCACTAATGACGTCGCGAACGTCCCTGTTGGCCGGGGCGTTTACGCCGCGCTGCTCACGCCGCAGGGACGAATGGTCACCGATTTGCGCCTGTTGCGTGTTTCCGAGGCCATCCTCGCCGAGGTCCCGGCGGGCCTCGCCTCAGGCCTGGCCGTCCGGTTCGATCATCTGATCTTCTCCCAAAAGGTCGCCGTGGCTGACGACAGCGGCGACACACGTGCCCTCTGTGTATTTGGCGGCCGCGCGGCGCAGGTGCTGTCCGATGCCACCGGCGTTCCGACTACCCGAATCTCGGAACTCTCGATTCTTGACCACATCACGCATAACGGCCTTACTTTGATCCGCACGGACGACGTGACGCTCCCGAATTTTGAAATCTGGATGCCCACCCTTCAATGGGACTCCACTGTGGCTGCGGTGATTGCCGCCGGTGGCGTCGACGTGAAGCCGGCCAGCGCGGCGGGGCAGGGCACCATCTTCGACGCCCTTCGGATCGAGGCCGGGCATCCATTATTCGGCATCGACATGACAGCCGACACGATCCCACTTGAGGCAGGCCTGCTCGACCGTGCGATCAGCACCACGAAAGGTTGTTACGTGGGCCAGGAAGTCATCATTCGCATCTTGCATCGTGGCGGCGGACGCGTGGCGAAATATCTCATCCAGCTCGTGGCCGGTCTGGATGTGACTGAAATTCCAGGTGCCGGCACACCGGTGTTCGACCAGGGTCGCGAAGTTGGGGCCGTGACCAGTGCGGCGCTCGGGCCAACTGCCGGCCGCGTGGTCGCGCTCGGCTACGTGCATCGCGACAGCGCTGGGGATGGGCGCTATGTGACTGTGGGCTCGTCGCTCAGTCGCTGGACGGTTCAACGTGAACCAGCACATCCGCTACCCACGGCAGATCCCGCTTGAGGGTGGCCCGCACGTGCCCGCCAACGGCATGTGATGCGGCAACAGTCATGAGCGGGTCCACTTCGATATGCAGGTCGATGTGCTACTGCAGTCCGGTCTTGCGTACAAACATTGTGTCGATACCAAGGACGCTCGGTACCGTTCTGGCCACTGGGATCACCTGGGCCGACAGCCCCGTAGGTGGCATGGCATCAACAAGCTCGCTGGACGCACCCTTCACCACTCGCAGGCCGGTGATGACCACCACGATGCCGACCACGAACCCGCCATAGTGATCGGCCACAAGGAACCGGCCGGGTTCGTACATCGCAAGGTCCACGGCCGTGAGCGCCGCCACGGCCGACAGGATGTCTACCGCGTCATTCCAGGCGTCGGCCACCAGGGCTGAACTCCGAATCTTGCGCCCCACTCGGAACTTCCATGACGCCATGACGCCGCGAAGAATGCTGGCAACCAGCAGCGCCGCAACTGCGCTCGGACCGGATGGTGCATGGCTCGCGCCGATGGCTTGAAGCGACTGGTAACAGATCATTACGCCGCCGGCTGCCCGGATCACGCCCACAAGGAAGGCCGACAACGTTTCAAAGCGCCCATGCCCAGCCGGATAGTCATCGTCGACCGGTAGTGCCGCCACTCCCATATCGATGACGACAATGCTCGATGCCAGCACATCTCAGGCGACTTCGAATCCCATCGCCAGCACTGACGTGGAATGCGCCTAGAGACTAACGATGATGTTGCTGAGCGCCAGGAATGCGCTGACGCCAATTCCCAAACGAGCGACGCGCCGTGCCGTTCGGTACGACTCCTCAACCACGCTGAGCCCTCGTATTGTGACCCGGATTGCTACGGCCCTTCTGCTTCGTGCTACCCTCGGATGTTCCATGTCGACGCCGATCCTCGAGTTCGTGCTCAAGAACTATAAAAATTTCAACTCCCGGGCCACGCGCGATGCCCTGATAGCGTATTGGGCCCATGTTGACAACGGCGGGCGGATGTTCTGGGCCATGGCGGGCGCGATGTCTTCAGCACAATTAGGTATCACGCTGGCTCCGGCTATACGAGAGGGACTCGTGCATGGTCTTTCGGTGACCGGCGCGAATCTTGAAGAGTCGCTATTCCGCCTTGTAGCCCACGACAGCTACAAGGACTTTCCGGAGTACCGCTATTTCACGAAGCAGGATGACACCCGCATCCTCAATGAGCGCATGCGTCGCGTGACCGACACGAGTATTCCGGAAGACGAAGCATTTCGCGCTGTCGAGAAGTTCGTCGTGCCGATGTGGAAGCGCGCAAGCGAGAAGGGCGATCGACGCTTCTGGCACGAGTACTTCTACGAGCTGGTGCTGACGATCGGTGATGATCTTCACGAGGGCAATCCAGAGGAATCGTGGCTGCTCGCAGCGGCCCAGGCCAACCTGCCCATTGTGGTGCCAGGATATGAAGACTCCACGTTTGGCAATATCTTCGCCGCGCATGTCAAGGCCGGCGACTGCCACGCGAGCATCGCGAAGTCGGGCATTGAGTACATGGGCGCATTCTACGATCAGTACGGCGCGTTATCTGAAGGCGCCGGCGTCGGGTTTTTTCAGATTGGTGGCGGGATTGCGGGCGACTTTCCGATTTGCGTGGTGCCGTCACTGAAGTACGACATGGAAAGGGAGGCCAAGCCCTGGACGTACTTCTGCCAGATCTCAGATTCGACCACGTCGTACGGATCGTATTCTGGCGCCACTCCGAATGAAAAGATCACCTGGGACAAACTGACCGAAGACACCCCGATGTTCGTCATCGAGTCGGACGCAACAATTGTCGTACCCCTCATGCTGAGCGCGCTGCTCGAGTGCAAGCGCCACCCGACCGAGGCCCGGGCGCTGATGGAGTCTGCCGCCCGCTAGTGGCCTGTCCTGGTCATGTGTGCCGTGCGTTTCCACTGGGGCATCCCGCCTGGCGGCGTTGCTCGTCGCTCAAATACAGTGAGTATTCTCACTCCTCGCGCCTGGCCATCCAGGCGCCGCAACGGAAAATCACGGCACACATGACCAGGACAGGCCAGTAGTGATGGACACTCTCACCGGCTGGGGCCGGTTGCCTGAGCCCGGGCGCGAGTTGCTCGACGAAGACTTCGAGACGCTCACTCGCGGCGCGGTGTTGTCGCGCGGACTCGGCCGTTCCTACGGCGACTCGTCGCTGCCGGCAAACGCCTCAGACCGGGTTGCCAATTCCCGATTTGCGAATCGCATCATCGCCTTCGATCAAAGCACAGGGGTATTGCGCGCCGAGGCGGGGCTTACGCTGGTCAATCTGGTGCGCCTCATGTTGCCGCGAGGATGGTTCCCACCCGTGGTGCCAGGAACAAAGTTCGTGACGCTTGGCGGAATGGTGGCCAGTGACGTGCACGGCAAGAATCACCACCGCGAAGGTTGTTTCGGCGCGCACGTGCGCGCCCTCCGCGTGCGGCTGGCGGACGACCGGATCGTGGAATGTTCCCGCGAATCAGATGCGGACTTGTTCGACGGCTGTCTCGGCGGGATGGGGCTGCTCGGACACATCCTCGAGGTGGAGTTCGCCATGCACCGCATTCCATCGCCGTGGATCTGGATGGAGCGCGAGCGGGTCTCTGATATTCAGGCATTTCTCGAGAGCATTGCGACTGCGGCTCCGCAGTGGCCCATGACCATGGGCTGGATTGATTGCGTCAAACGCGGCAAGGGCATGGGCCGCGGGCTGCTGATGGCCGGCCGATGGGCGACGACCGAGGAAGCTCCCACTCGGCATCCGGGTTCGCCACACGAGATCACCATGCCCATGGAACTTCCCAACTGGGCGCTCAATCGCACCACCACAGGTTTCTTTAATGCCGGCATCTTCTGGGGCCACGTCCGCAACCGCGCCTCGGCTACGATGGCACCCGAACGGTTCTTCTTCCCGCTTGACGCCATCCTCGAATGGAATCGTGCGTATGGGCCACGTGGGTTCACGCAGTATCAGTGTGTGGTACCGCGGGCGGCCGGACCTCCGGCGGTGTACGAATTCATGAAACGGCTGACGACGCTTGGTGCGGCGTCGCCGCTCTGCGTCATCAAGGACTGCGGGCCGGAAGGCCGCGGCGTCTTGTCGTTCCCCCTGGAAGGGACGTCGATTGCCGTGGACATGCCGGTGTCGGCCGATATTCAGCGCGTGGTGAATGGCCTGAACGAGTTCATTATCTCGGTGGGGGGCCGTGTGTATTTGACGAAAGACCGCTTCACAACGGCCGAACACTTTCGGGCAATGGAGCCGCGTCTGCCGCAGTTCCAGGCACTTAGGGCCAAATGGGATCCCACCGGGCGGTTGCGAAGCGCGCAGTCGCGCAGGCTGTTTGGAGACAAGGCATGAAGGCAGTGGTGTTTGGCGGAACGGCAGGCATTGGCCGCGCAGTGGCCCAGAGGCTGGCCGCGCGCGGTGACCTTGTGTTTCTGCTGGGCTATGACGAGGCGAGTCTCGCGCGCAGTGCGGCGGATCTTATGGCACGGCATCCACAGCAGGCCCGGGTTCAGTGGGCGCTTTGCGACATGGAATCGCCGTCCGGTTTCGCCGCGGCACTCGACGCTGCCGACGTGGCGCTCGGCAACTTCGACGCGGCCATCGTCACCGCCGCGATGTTTGCGACGCAAGCCGAACTGGAAGCTGATGTCGAACTCACTCGACGGCTGACGACGGTGAACTTCGCCAATACGGTGACGTTCTGCGAGCACGCGCGAAAACGGCTGCTCACACACGGCGGGGGATGGCTGACCGTGGTGTCTTCGGTGGCCGGCGACCGCGGGCGCAAGCCGGTGGCCATCTACGGCGCAAGCAAGTCCGGCGTGTCCACGTACCTCGAAGCGTTGGACCACAAGTTCCGTGCGGCCGGCCTCTGGGTGTTGTGTGTGAAGCCCGGCTTTGTGAAGACGGCGATGACGGCCAACCTCAAGGTGCCGCCATTTGCCGGTCAGCCCGACGCCGTGGCGCGTGACATTGTCTCGGCGATGGACCGCAAGCGCCCGCTCATCTACACTCCGGGCATCTGGCGACTGGTAATGCTCGTCATCAAGCACCTACCGCGGTTTGTCATGCGCAAGATAGAGTTCTGAAAGGATCCCCCTTGTTGTCCGGATCCTGCTGCCTGAGGCACTGGCCGACCAGCGGGTCCGGCTGATTCCCAATCAGGGCCGCTTGCTCGGTGGCGCCAATCGCGTGAACGCTTCAAGGCACAGCAGGCCACTGCCCACCGCGGGGTGAATGGCTTTCGTGGTGGTCGGGTAGAACGGACATCCCAGCTGGCAGTGGGCAGAGGCTTCGAGCCTAATTGTCGACGGCCTGACCTGCTCCATTGGCCGGAGAAGCATCTCACGGATGGGCAACGGGTCAGTGGCTCAGCAGATCCACCAGGCCCCTGTCGGCTTCGGGCAGATCAAGGGCCTTGAGGTCGCCCCGGGCCACCCATCGCATTTCCTGTCCAAGCTGAGGCGCCGGCTCGCCAATGAGCGTGGCGCGCCGAAAGTGCAGGCGCACTGTGCGTGAGGCATAGCCGTGTTCCACAGTGAAAATCTCTTCGCCGACTTCGCAGCGCACCGCCAGTTCCTCGTTAAGTTCGCGAGAGAGGCACGCCTCATGACTCTCACCCTCATCACATTTGCCGCCGGGGAATTCCCACGTGCCCGCCAGGTGCGCGCCTTTCAGCCTGCGGGTCATCAGGAAGTGTCCGTCGCGTTCGATGACGGCCGCGAGGACAACGATGATCGGGGAGGTCATCGGCGCTTCGCCACGAAGGAATAAGACGTACAGCCCCGTTTCATCACGCAGGTGGGACACCGCGGTGCACGGGCCGTGCAAACGGTGGCTCCAAAGTCCATCAAGGCTTGATTGAAGTCGAAGACGTGTCTGTGGGGCAACATCAGGCGCGACAGTTCCCAGAGCCGTTTCACCATCGCATGACTCTTGAGCTCACCCTTTCCCACGAAGATGCGGAAGAGTACGCGAGCGACATTGGTGTCGAGTATGGCGGCGCGTTTGCCGAAAGCGAAACTCATCACCGCTCCGGCGGTATAGGCGCCGATGCCCTTGAAAGACAACAGGGTCTCTTCGTCTCCGGGCAGTTCGCCGCCGTACTTCTCCATGGACTCGCGCGCGATCGCCTGAAGGCGGCGGGGACGGCTGTTGTAGCCGAGTGGATACCACGTGCCGACGACATCGGCTTCGGACGCTTCGGCGAGCGCTTCCAGACTGGGATACCGACCGAGCCATTCGTGGTATTTCGGCAGCACCCGGTCAACTTGGGTCTGCTGCAACATCACCTCAGAGACAAGGATGTGGTACGGGTCGCGGGTGTTGCGCCACGGCAGGTCGCGCCCGTTCTTGCGGTACCAGTCGAGCAGCCTGCGTCGAAACCACTGGCGTCGCGCTGGGAGTGGCAGGGGGGATGGATTCTTCACAGTCGCCACTATAATCGGCTGAGGCCAATGAAGATTTACACTAAGACCGGCGACAAGGGCGAAACGGGCCTGTTCGACGGCACCCGAGTCAGCAAAGGCGACCCCCTCGTGGACGCCTACGGCGAGGTGGACGAAGTTAATGCGTGGCTGGGTTACGCCAGGGCCGAAGGTGTAGGCGCCGAGATTGCCGCGATGCTCGAACACCTGCAGCGCGACCTCTTCGCCCTTGGCGCCATGCTGGCCGACCCCCGGCACCGCATTGCCGTGCGCGTCGAAAAGGCCCTGCTCGGAGAAGCCGATGTCGCGCGGCTCGAAGGGTGGATCGACACCCTGGAAACCGGGGTCGCGCCTTTGCAGCGATTCATCCTCGCCGGCGGCACTCGCGCCGGCGCCGTGCTGCACCTGGCGCGAACGGTGTGCCGTCGCGCTGAACGGCGCGTGGTGGCGCTCGGGCACGAGGCGGTCGATCCGAATGTCCTCATCTTCCTGAATCGCCTTTCAGACCTGCTGTTTGTCATGGCGCGTGCCGTCAACGCGCGCGCGGGCGTCGCCGAAACCGAGTGGTGAGCCCGGCAGCCGCGTGCTGATCAACGACGCGTACGCGACGTGCCAGCGACTGGCGCGCCGGCACTACGAAAATTTCCCGGTCGCCTCGTGGTTGATGCCTGCGGATGCACGCCCGCACATCGCGGCCATCTATGCCTTTGCGCGAATCGCCGACGATTTTGCCGACGAAGGCGCTCGGGAAGCGGGCGACCGGCTCGCGCTGCTGGCGGATTGGCAACGCCGCCTCGACGAGGCCGCCGAAGGCCGAGTGGTTCTCGTCGGGCACCCCGAACATGATGCCGTCTGTGTGGCGCTCACCGAAACACTTCGCGGCTCCGCCGCCGATCATGGCCTCCTTAGCGACCTCCTCAGCGCTTTTCGGCAGGACGTGACGACCAAGCGCTACGAAACATGGGCGGAGGTGCTGGACTACTGCCGGCGGTCGGCCAATCCCGTCGGACGCCTCGTGTTGCTCGTCACCGGATACCGGGACGAGGCTCTGGCGCGACGGTCTGACGCAGTCTGTACCGCCCTGCAGTTGACCAACTTCTGGCAGGACCTGGCGCGGGATTGGCGCAATGGTCGGCTGTATATCCCACTCGAGGTGGCTCGCCACCACGGTGCTCAACTCGTGGATTTGGACCACGGGAACTGGACGCCCGGGTGGCGCGCAGCCCTCGCCGACGTGGGTGCACGAACTCAGGCGTTGTTTACGGAAGGTCGGCCCGTGGCCGACAACGTGCGGGGGCGCCTCAGGTGGGAACTGCGAGCCACCTGGCTGGGTGGCCGGCGCATCCTCGACCGGCTGACCGCGGCAGACTACGATGTCTTCCGCACCCGGCCGTCTCTCGATTGGCGCGACGCGGCGGGGATTGCTGCAGGCGCGGTGACCTGGCAACGTTCACGCGTGACGTCATGACTCGAAAGACCAGCTTCTATTACTCGTTTCTGGTGCTGCCGTCGGCAGAGCGCAAGGCGATCACCGCCGTGTTCGACGTCTGCCGCGCGATAGACGACGCGGTGGACCTTGAGACAGACTCTGTTCGAGCCATTTCCGCGCTGAGCTTCTGGCGCGACGAGGTGGATCGCGTCTTTGCCGGCAGCCAGCCGAAGACGCCCCAGGGCCAGGTGCTGCAGCCGTTCGTCAAACCGTTCCGCTTGCCGAGGCAGCAGTTCGACGCGCTCATCGACGGCGTCGGCATGGACGCCTCGCCCATGCGCTTCCAGACGTTCGAGGATCTCGAGCCCTACTGTCACCGCGTGGCATCGTCAGTCGGCTTGATGTGCGCCGAAATCTTCGGCTACAAGGACCCGGCCGTGCTCACCTACGCGCGCGAACTCGGGGTGGCGCTGCAATTGACAAACATCCTCCGCGACGTCGGCGTGGACTACCGGCGCGGCCGCCTGTACCTGCCGCTTGCCGACCTGGCGGCGTGCGGCTGCGCCGAGGAAGACATCCGTCGCGAAGTGGCGCAGGCAGGGCAGGGTGTCCAGTTACCTCAGGTACGCGCGGCGTTGGTGCAGCATGCCGCAAAGGCCCGCGCATTCTTCGCGCGCGCAGTGGATGTGTTGCCTCGCGAAGACGCTTCGCGATTCGTAGCCGCCGAGATCATGCACGGCATCTACTTCGAGCTACTCAAGCGGATCGAAGTCGCCAACTTCGACGTGTTCAGCCAGCTCGTGCGAGTGCCGCGCCCGGCGCAGGCGCGACTGGCACTTCGCACATGGTGGGTCCTTCGCCGTGGCCGAATTCCGCAGCACTGACAAGTGCGACGTCGTGGTCGTTGGCGCGGGCTTCGCGGGCCTGAGCGCGGCTGTGCGCCTTGCTGTGCGAGGCAAGGCTGTGACGGTCGTCGAAGAAGCGCCCAGGCTGGGCGGTCGTGCGACGGCATTCACCCACCGCGAGAGCGGGCAACGGCTCGACAACGGCCAGCACGCGCTCTTCGGCTGTTATCGCGAGACCTACGACTTCCTGCGCGTCATCGGCACGGCCGATCTCGCGCCCCTCGACCCTACGCTTCGCTTGACGATGGCGGATGCGAGGGGACGGACGTCTACGCTGACCTGCCCCGCGTGGCCGCCGCCGTGGCATCTGGTGGGTGGCCTTCTCAAGTGGAACGCCCTGCCGTTGCGTGACCGCTTTGCCGCCACACGACTGGCGAGCCTGTTCTCGGTGGTCAGACGCGAGGGCGCCGAGGCTGCGGCCGCGCGCGTGTCACCGGACCTCACCGTCACCGACTGGCTTCGCCAACACCGCCAGCCGGCGTCGCTCTGCGAGTGGTTGTGGCATCCGCTGGCTTTCGCCGCCCTGAACCAGGATCCGGGCGTGGCCGCGGCTCGGCCGTTCGTGCGGGTTGTTGGTGAACTCTTCGGTCGCGCTCCCGGTGCGGCGTCGCTTGGGGTGCCAAGTGTGCCGCTCGATGAGTTGTACGCGGAGCCGGCCGCGAGATTCATTGAGAGTCGCGGTGGGAACGTGTTGCGTGGCACCACAGCGCTGGTGGACGTGGACCCGGTCGGGCGGGAACATCGCGTCTACGCGGGTGAGGACATTCTCTGTCCAGGCGCGGTCATCAGCGCGGTGCCGTGGCATGCGTTTGACCGCCTGTGGCGCCACGAGGTGCCGGAGCGGCTGGCTGGAATCGCCGAGGCCGCGCGTCAGATGGAGGCGGCGCCGATCGTGACGGTGAACCTGTGGTTCGACCGGCCGGTGATGACCGAGCGTCAGGTCGGGTTGGTCGGGACACAGTTTCATTGGGCGTTTCATAAAGACGTCGGCTGTCGTTTTGACGAGGGTCGACAAAAAGACACCCGACGTCTTTACTCACTCGTTGCCAGCGGCGCCGAGGGGCTGCTGCGGCAGGAAAACTACGAACTGGCGGCGCTGGCTGAACGCGAATTACGTGCCTGTGTGCCGGACGCTGCCGCGGCAGTGTGCGAACGATCGCTTGTGGTGCGAGAATCCCGCGCGACGTTTTCACTGGCGCCCGGCGCGCCGCCCCGACCCAGCACCCAAACGCAGGTACCCGGCATATTTCTCGCGGGCGACTGGACCGACACCAGATTGCCGGGGACGATCGAAGGCGCAGTCCTGAGCGGTCATCGCGCGGCCGCCGCGGCTATGATCACTCTGTGACATCCGTCATCGTCCACTTTGAGGAATTGGCGCTCAAGGGGCAGGGCCGCCCATGGTTCATTGGAGCGTTGCTGCGCAACATCAGGACGTTGCTTGCGGACCTTGCTGTGCGGCACGTCGCATCGTTAGTTGGTCGGATCGAGTTTGCGCGAGCAGCCGAGGCCCTGCTGGAGATCGAAGCCCTCGTGGCGCAAGCGCTCCGCGAGACCGTTGTGGAAGAGAGAATGTTTCCGGCTGGCTCCGGGCTACGCACCGTGGTCGAGAATGATAAAGTTCGGCGTCTATTGGCGTAGGAGAGAGACATGAAGATGACTCCGGGGAAGCTCGCGGGAATGAAGGCTGTGTCGGACGCACGTGGCGTGATCGCGGCCGCGGCCATGGATCAGCGCGGGTCGCTCAAGAAAGCGCTGGCCAAGGAAAGCGGCAAGGACGTGTCAGGCGCCATGATGGAGGAGTTCAAGGGCCTCGTCACCGAGGTGTTGACACCCCACGCGAGCGCCATCTTGCTTGACCCTGAATGGGGCATCGGCCCGTCGAAACGTCGCTCGAAAAATGCCGGCCTCCTGCTGGCGTACGAAAAGACCGGCTACGACGCGAACACGCCCGGCCGGCTGCCCGATCTACTGGATCACTGGTCGGTGCGCCGCCTGAAGGAAGCCGGTGCCGATTGCCTGAAGATCCTGCTTTACTACACGCCCTTCGATTCCAGCGCCATTAACGAGTTCAAACACGCCTGGGTGGAGCGCATCGGCGACGAATGCCGAGCAAACGACCTGCCGTACTTCCTTGAGTTTGTGGGCTACGAGGAAGGCGCCGACGAAAAGGGACTCGAGTACGCGAAGCGCAAGCCCGAGGTGGTGGCCGGCGCCATGCGTGAGTTTACGAAGGATCGATACGGCGTGGACGTCATGAAGGTCGAGATTCCCATCAACATGCAGTTTGTTGAAGGCGCGAAGGCCAACAAGACGGGCCAGGTGGCCTACACGCGCGACGAGGCCAAGCAGCTCTTCCTTGATGCCGCAACGGCTTCTACCAAACCGTTCATCTACCTGTCGGCCGGTGTGAGCAACGCCGAGTTCACCGAAGGCCTGCAGGTGGCCGCTGAGTCGGGCGTCCGTTACTCGGGCGTGTTGTGCGGTCGTGCAACGTGGAAGGACGGCATCTCTGTGTTCGCCAAGGAAGGCTCGGCTGCTTTCCGGGCGTGGCTCGAAACCAAGGGCGTGGAGAACATCAGGAATGTGAACGAGGCCGTGCGGCCCGCCAGCCCATGGTTCTCGGTTTACGGCGCGAAAAGCGCCGACGAAGTCGGCTGAGGCGGCTCGCGCCGCCGGCTTACGGTTTCCGCAGAATCTCGGTGCCCGAGACGGGGCCGAAACACGTCGTGCCTGAGTAGGGAATCCGAATCTGATTGCCCTCAAGGGTCGCGGTGCCGGTCAGCGCCACCGCGCAGCTTCCGCCGTTGGCGCCCGTACCCGTCCCGGTTGCGGTCCAGGCGAGTCGCGTGGCGTCCAGAGTGCCCGACGCCGTGCCGCTAACCGCGACGGTGCCCCAACACTTCGCGCTCCAGGTGCCCGACGCGCCGGTGAGCGAGATATTGGTCACCGACCACTGAAAACTCGTGCAGGTCTCCTGCACGGTGCTGGCGGCCACCGACGCCCAGGTCCCGCTGAACGCCGCCGTTCCGGTTGCAGAACCGGTGGGGCTGGCTGGATTTGACTTGAGTGAGTCCATGCACGATTGGCTGGACATGGCCAGAACCAGAGTGAGGGCGATTGCTGAATAAGTCACCCCGGGATTATCGGTCAAAGCCTGGCGCTTCTATAATCTTTTTATGGCGATTCTGAAGGTCTCGCGGCTTGGGCACCCGGTCCTGCGGGCCAGGGCCCACGAACTGGACCCCAAGTCCATTACCTCCGAGGGCGTGCAGCGCCTCATCGACGACATGTTCGACACGATGCGCGAGTACTCGGGGGTGGGGCTGGCGGCGCCACAGGTGCACGAGGGCGTGCGAATGTTTGTGGTCGGCCTTCGCCCCGGTCCACTCGGCCCTGAAATTGGTGAAGACGATGACATGCCGATGATGGCGCTCGTGAATCCAGAGGTCACGCTGGTGGGCAAGCCGACGTCGATGGGCTGGGAGGGATGTCTGAGCATCCCTGAGATTCGGGGCCGCGTACCGCGCGCAGCCGCCGTCCGTGTGAAGGCCTGGGACCGGACAGGCGCGCAGGTGAGCTTTACGGCCAAGGGCTTCCCGGCGCGGGTCATCCAGCACGAATACGACCACCTCGACGGCATTCTGTTCCTCGACCGAATGGAGTCTTTCGAGTCGCTGAGCTACCTCGAGGAATATGACCGTTACTGGGCGCGTCACGAAGGTGATGACGGGGGCGCGGAGTGAGCAGGGAGTTCACCGACGCGGAGAGTGCGGCCCTTGCGCCCTATTTTACGAACGTCGATCTGCCCGTATTCGCACTGATCAACCTGCCCGAGACCGTGAAGGGCGCATTGTTCGCGCGGTATTCGCGTTCCGCGAAATCGTTGCGCCGCCTGTTCCTGGATGAGTTCCTCGAGCAGGTGTCAGGGGCCGGCGCCGCAGCCACCGACGGTGTTGGCGCCACACGCGCCGACCAGCTCTACATGCGGATTTTCAATGAGTACGGAGACGACTCTGTCGCGCAGCTCGGCGGAGTGCATCTGGCGTGTGAAGACGTGTCGAACCTGCTGACCAAGGTGCTCGAACGTGGACGCCTGATGGCGTATCTGGAGCAGTCCACGCGCTACATCCCATATACCCAGCGACAGGGCGATACCTGGCGTTACCTGGTGCCGGCGGAGCTTGATGGCCATGACTTGAGAACGCGGTACGTGGCCGCACTGGATCTCGCGTTCGAAACCTACGCGCGATGGATCAACCCCATGCGCGTCTGGTTTGAGGCGCGGTATCCCAAGGCGCCCGGCGATTCCGACGCGGTGTACACGTCGGCGATTCGCGCAAAAGCCCTCGACACGCTGCGGGGCCTGTTGCCGGCGGCGACGAGGTCGAATGTCGGGATCTACGGCACCGGGCAGGCGTATGAGTCGCTGCTGCTGCGCATGCGCGCCCATCCGCTGGTCGAGATGCGTGAATGCGCGGACGTCATGCTCACCGAACTGCGTAAAGTAGTGCCGGCGTTTTTCACACGTGTCGATCAGCCTGACCGGGGTGGACGCTGGAGCGCGTACTTCGCCGACACGCGAGAAGGAGTGTCAGCGGTCGCATCGCGTGTGACCGGTGGCGAGCCGGTCGAGGACCGTGCCGAAGTGGTGCTCTGCGATTTTGATCCAGACGGCGAAGTCAAAGTTGTTGCGGCGGCGCTGTATGCCTCGTCGTCTCTTCCTGACAACCAGTTGCTGGACGTGGCGCGGCGCATGAGTGCCGACGACCGCGCGGCAGTGCTCGCTGCATATGTGGGCGAGCGCGCCAATCGACGGCACAAGCCGGGACGCGCGTTCGAGCGCACGGGGTATCGCTTCGACGTGTTGACCGACTACGGCGCGTTCCGCGATCTGCAGCGGCATCGACTCTGCACGATCGACTGGCAGGCGCTGTCGATGGCCCACGGCTACACTCAGCCCCAGGCGATTGTGGACGCTGGCGGTAACGAAGATTGGCGACGGGTGATGGAGACCTGCGCGGATGTCCACGAGAGTCTTGTGGCTGCGGGCCTGACCCAGGTTGCGCAATATGTGGTGCCCATGGCGTACCGCGTGCGGTTCGTCATGGACATGAACGCCCGCGAAGCCATGCACGTGATCGAATTGCGCACTGCGCCACAGGGTCATCCCGCCTATCGTCGTGTGTGCCAGCAGATGCATACGCTCATTTCGGAGCGCGCAGGTCACCATGCCATTGCGGCAGCCATGAAATACGCGGACCATTCGGAAGTGGAGCTGGAGCGGCTGCAGGAAGAGCGGCGGCTCGAGGCGAAACGCAAGGCGTGAGGATCAATCCCGAGTCCTCTCCGTGGCTGATGGCCATTCGCATCCAGGTGCGCTTTCGCGATTGTGATCCGCTGGGGCACGTCAACAACGCGGTGTACTTGACGTACCTTGAGAACGCGCGATTCGCCATCTGGAAGACACAGGGCGTGGCGGGTGTGATTCTCGCGCGCGCGGAAGTGGACTTCCGGTCGCAGTCGCGTTACGGCGATGAACTCGAAGTGCGCCTGCGTCTTGAAGGCTTCGGTCGATCGAGTTTTCGCTACGAGTATGAAATAGTCGACGTCCCGTCGCAGCGCGTGGTTGTGACGGCGAAGACCGTGCAGGTGCACTTCGACTATGTAGCGCAGGTTCCGGTGGTTCTGTCCGACGACCTGCGCGCCAGACTCAGCACACCCGTCGTGTCGTGATTACTGGAGACCCCACGATGGACTCACGCTACGCCTTGTCTAATAGGTCCGAACGATGATTTCAGCTCCCGAGGCTCTGGCCCTTCTTCGCGATGGCAATCGCCGGTTTATGGACGAAGTCCGCAGCCCCAACAACCCCAGCAGCCGCACCCGCCGCCTTGAATTTGCGGCCGGACAGGAACCGTTTGCGATCATTCTTGGCTGCTCCGATTCGCGAGTGCCAGCCGAGCTGGTGTTCGATCAGGGCCTTGGTGATTTGTTTGTTATTCGTGTGGCCGGCAACATCGTGGCGCCCTCGCAGGTGGGCAGCGTGGAGTTTGCCGCCGAACGATTTGGCGCGCGTCTGGTCGTGGTGCTGGGCCACTCGAGTTGCGGCGCCATAATGGCGACCTTGGAAGAGTTGGGCCAGCCGACGCAGGATCAGTCCAAGAACCTGCGCTCGATCGTGGACCGCATCAGGCCCTCAGTGGAGCCGCTGCTCGCCACTGACCTCAGGCATCAGCCCGATGAGCTGGTGCATCAGGCCGTCCGGGCCAACATCCGCGCTTCCGTCAGCCATCTCAGGCACGGTTCAGATGTCCTGGCGCAGCTGGTCGCCAGCGACGGGCTCCTGGTCGTTGGCGCCGAGTACTCGCTTGAGACGGGTGCTGTCGATTTCTTCGACGCACCATCCGAGGCGTAGGGCCTACCCGCGGTTCGGTAGTGCCTTCACCTCAGGACGCGACGTCGTCTCGATGCCATACCGCACGGGAAAAAATGATCCTGCGCATCGGATTGTCCACCGGCGCCTGCACAGACCGCTCCATTCTCGACATGCTGCCAGCCCTGGCGGCGAGCCAGGTCCGGACCCTGGAGGTTCAGCACTCCGCCAAGGCACTTTGATGTGTGGCAGCCAGGCCAGATTGAGGCGCTCTCTCTTGAGTTGCGGAAAAGGGCACTGGACGTCGTGTCGATCCATGCGCCGTTCGGCGGTCTTCTGGATCTGGCCGAGTTCAACCCGCATCACCGCATGGCAGCTATCGAGGCCATCCTGGCGGCCGCGCGAACCGTCAGACAACTGGGTGGGTCGATGGTCGTCGTTCACCCCAGCCGATCTCGAGCGGTCGCGCCACCATGTCTCCGGCCGGCTGGCTGACTGCGCGAGCCGTCTGGCGACTCTCGCTGGTAACTGCCGGGCGCTCGGCGTGACCATCGCCGTCGCGTCACCCCTGCCACATCTGATCGGCGGTCATCCAGACGAGTTCAAGGCGATCCTGGACTCGCTCGACCCATCGGTGAAGGTCTGCCTGGATACCGGTCATACGGCGCTAGGCGGGCACTGGCGGCGATTCGTGGAGGTCTCGGGCGCCCGGCTAGAGCACCTGCATGCGCATGACAACCAGGGCTACTGGGACGATCACCTGCCGCCAGGCGATGGGTCGATCGACTGGGCTCATGTCCGCGGCACTTTTGAGAATGCCGGCTTCAGCGGCTGGGTCATGTTGGCGTTGGCCTGCCCTGGTTCCGACCCCGACGGGTACTCCCTTCGGGCCGCGGAAAGAACCGCCGAATTGCTCGGCGCCTAGAAAGCGATTGGGTCCAGGCTTGACTCTTTGTGAAACATTTCACATAATACCTAGTGTCGTTTCCGGCCCAAATACAGCAATCAACCCGCGCAGCTATCCTCGGAAGTTGCTTGTTAACGCAAGTCCAATGTCCAGCCTTTGTAATTACGTCCTCATCGCCCTCTTCCTAAATACTTGGGCCGGGAACGAGCTATTTTCCCAGCCTGGCGGAACGCCGCAGGCGAAGGCCGAGTGGGTGGCGCGTCAGGTGCAGGAGCGCGACACCGGCAACGACGGCCGTTCTACCATGCGCATGCGCCTGTTCGACCGGCAGGGCCGAGTCCGCGAGCGCGTCCTCTCCACGCTGAGCCTCAAGGGCGGGCCTGGCAGACTGGTGCCCGGTGATCGTTCCCTGACGCGCTTCACGTATCCCAACGATATCAATGGCACCGGATTCCTCGTCTGGGAAAACCCGGCGGGCGAAGATGAGCGCTTCCTTTACCTGCCATCCCTGGGCCGGGTCCGCCGCATCGCCGGCAACGAAACCCAGGACAGCTTCGTCGGCAGCGACTTCACGTACGAGGATATTGGCGGGCGCGAGTTGAACGATTACACGTACGCACTACTTGATGAAACGAGCACATGGACAGCGCCCGACGGCGCGTCGCACCCTGCATACCGCCTCGAATCGCGCGCGAAGGCTGCGGGCGCCCGGTTCCCCCGCGTGGTGTCGCTCGTCAGGAAAGACAACTCCGTGGTCGTCCATGGTGAAATCCACAATAGGCGCGATGAACTGCAGAAAATCTATGCGGTGAAGAGGCTCGACCGCGTCAGTGGCATTTGGACGGTCATGGAGATGGTCATGTCTGACACCCCGGCGCGTACGCGGACCGAACTGGTGGTGGAGAAGATTGAGTACAACGTTGGCCTCAAGGAGGCTAACTTTAGCCGGCGTGAACTCGAGCGGGGCACGACCCGTTGAGTCTTCGGGTCGCCCAGTTCATCTACCACTGGCGGCTCTTCCTCTCAGGCGCCATCGTCATCGGCGCGCTCATCCTCGCGCCGCGAGCGCCGATCCAGCTCATTGACAACGACCTGACCGCGTGGTTCTCGCCAGACGACCCGGTGTATCAGGACTATGTCCGTTTCAGGGACGAGTTTGGCGGCACCCGCACGGTCATCATTGCCATTGAGGCCCCGAGCCGCGAACGTCTGTTTAGCGAGGAAGGCTTCGCGTTTCTCGACAAGGTCAGTGGTGATATCGAACGGGTACAGGCCGTACGGCGCGTCAGCAGCCTGGCCACCGCCACGGTGGTGGACGTGCTGCCGTCATCGGGCGTCAATGACGACGGCGGCCTGCAGGTACGGCGGCTGATTGAAGACCTTGAAACAACGAGCCCGGGGGCTGTCGGACAGCGCGCCATGGACGACGAGTTATTCCGCGGAGATCTGATCTCCGCGGACGGTGCGGTCTCGGCACTGATTCTGTTTTTCGACGAAGCCCGGATAGACGACGTGCGCGCCGAAGTGCTCACCGAGATCCGCCGGCTGGTGGACACGCAGTTACCCGCCGGATTCAAGGCCCATTACAACGGCAGCCTCGAGATCACCGAGTGGTACAACCGGGTCACACTCGCAAATCAAACCACCTTTACGCCGCCCATCCTAGGCCTGACCCTACTGGCCCTGTTCGTGATGTTCCGGTCGGTCAAGAAGACGCTGCTGACCTTCGGCGCGATCCTTGTCAGCCTGTTGTGGACGCTTGGGCTCTACGACCTCTTCGGCTTCAGCTACAACGTGCTGAGCAGCATGATCATCCCCCTGGTGGTTGTGCTGGCCGTGGCCGACGACGTGCACATCCTGCAGCACTATGGGCTGGAGCGGCGCACCCGGAGCCGCGAGCAGGCGTTCGTCGGCACCGTGCGGCACCTGATGGCGCCGTTGTTCGGGGCGAGTGCCACAACCGCATTGGGCATGTTGTCGCTGGCCACAAGCCAGGTGGTGGCCGTGCGCGAGTTCGGCATGGGCTCGGCCATTGGCGTGATGGTGGACTTCGTCATTTCGATCATCCTGGTGCCGACCATGCTCGGATGGGTGAAAGAGGAACGGGTGGCGGCGCCACAGGAGTCGTGGTTTCTCGAGCCCTTGCGAAACGTGGCGATGTTCTCCACGCGTCACGCGCGAGCGGTCATGGCCGTCGTACTCGGGCTGGTGGTGCTGGCTGGCGTGGGCATGTCGCGCTTGCGGGTGGACACTAATCACATCAACTTCTTCAGCGAGCATCACGAGCTCTATACGTCGGCCCAGGTGATGGACAAGAAGCTCGCCGGGATCTACACCTTCCAGGTGTTTCTGGAAGGTGCGCCAGATTCTATGCAGCAGCCCGACATCCTCAAGCGCATGGATCGCCTAAGTACAGAGCTTGAAGCGTTGCCGTTTGTCAGGAAGGTCACGTCGGTGGCCGACTACGTCAAGCGCGTGCATCGTGAATTGAACGATGGTCAGCAAGAGGCCTTCGTGATTCCTGAGACGTCGGCCGAGGTTGCGCAGGAGTTGCTGGTCTTTGGTCTGGGTGACGAAGGCCGGGCGGAGCTTGAACGCATGGCGGCGAGCGATTTTTCACGGGCCCAGGTGACGGTCAAGCTGGCCTCAATGAGCTCCGACCTGGTATTCCAGCAGGTGACTGAGGCCGACCGTCTGGCCCAACAGATCTTCGTCGGATCCGGAGTCAAGGCCACGGTGACGGGGTCGGGCCGGTTGTTCAGTATGCTGGACCACTACCTGGTGCGGTCGCAGATCACGAGCTTCGCGACGGCGTTTGTCACCGTGTTCGGTGTGATTTTTCTCGTGTTCAGATCGTGGAGATTCGGGCTCCTGTCGATTGCACCAAACCTGGTGCCGGTGCTCGCCGTATTCGGCGTCATGGGCTGGCTTGGCATTTCGCTCAACGTGGCCACGGTGATGGTGGCCAGTGTCGCGCTGGGCGTGGTGGATGACGATACCATCCATTTCATCAGCCGCTACAGGCGCGAGACGGCTGCGGGAGCCACCACTGACGAAGCGATAGAGATCGCGACGACACAGGAAGGCCGTGCGGCGCTCACGACGGCTGTAATCAACTGCTGCGCGTTTGGCGTCTTGACGCTCTCGGAGTATCGGCCCAGCGCGTGGTTCGGCGGCCTGCTGGCTCTCACGATGGTCGTGGCCTTCCTGTCCGAAGTGTTCATTCTTCCCGCGATGATCAAATTGTTCCCAGCGTTGTTTGGCGCCGAGAGGGTGCACGCCCAGAGAGTGGGGCGGGCGTGAGCGGCTGGTGGTTGATCGCCTCGCTTGTGACCCAGGTGCCTGCCGTGCAGACTGCGGCCGCACCAGCTTCGCGATCGGGCAATCTCGTGATTCATGGCGAGGTGTCGTCACTGGCGATCACGTACTCAAAGCAGAAAGATACGCGCGAGTTGCGCACGCGCGCGCTGCTCGACATCACCGCGTCACTGAAGCCGTGGCTGCGGCTGCGCCTTGAGGGAACCGCCGAGGTCTTGTGGGCCGACCGTGGCGGCAGTGTGAACGACGCCATTGCAACACTGCGTGACGCCTGGGCTGAGGTGCGGCAAGACAGCTTCGAGATTCGAGCGGGGTACGGACGATTGGTGTGGGGCCGGCTCGATGAGGTGATGCCCTCTGACGTGATCAATCCGATCGAGACGGCGACTTTCTTTCTCGAAGGCCGCACAGCCGCCCGGCTGCCTGTGGCGTTCACGCGCACCCGTGTATTTTTGCCAGGCGACACAACGGTCGAGGCGGTTGTCGCACTCCCGGGCCGCAGGGGCCGATTCGATCGGCTGGACGAAAAGACCTCGCCATTCAACCTGACCAGGGATCTTGTGTTGCCAGCAGTTCTGCCTGGTTTGGGGATTCGGCGCGAGTCGATCCCGGCGGCCTGGCGCAATCTCCAGGGCGGCGTCCGCGTTTCAACCACCGCCGGTCGTGTGGACATGAGCGTGTCGGCGTGGCGTGGGTTCGAGGGGTTTGGTTTCTTGAGCTTCGTGCCGTTCACGCTCCCGACAGGATCCGGCCCGACTCCGTCGGTTGTGGGGCAGTTGGTCGAGAGTTATCCCCGGTTCACGATGCTTGCGGCCGACGCGGAAACGGTCCGCGGTGGTTGGGCCATCCGGGGCGAAGTGGCCGGGTTCGTGGACAAGACCCTGGACGGGCCGTTGGGTCCGGTCAAGGGTAAGGCGGTTGATGCCGGCGTTGGCGTGGACCGAGCGGCCGGCGACTTCCGCGTCTTTGGGTCGCTCGTGTGGCATCGCGAATGGTCATCCATCTCGTCGTCTTACACCCGCGACCACCTCAATGTGATTGCCTCGCTTGACCGCCGTTTCTCGCGCGAGAGGTACCTGGTGCGGGTCTTCGGTGTGGTGAATCCCGAAGACCGCTCGGGGTTCGTCCGCGCCTTGGCGTCATGGAGCGTGCGCGACAACCTGACGCTCGAAGGCTCCGGCGGAGCCTTCATCGGTCAGGGCACCGACACGATCGGGCGATTTGTGGACAGAGACTTCGTTTCGGCCAGAATTAGGTACCAATTCTGAGTAGCCTGGGTCGTGTGGAGACCTAGGTTTTGAGGGGGACGGGTGTCGATCTGTGGAAAACTTAACGTCATCAAATTGAGTTTTCCACAGATCGACACCCGTCCCCCTATCTTGATCATCCAGGCAGCAGCTTGATCCCCTTCCCCGCGAAGAACCCCGGCACCCTGACCGGCCCCGGGAACAACACGTATCTGTTCGACGGCGCGGAGCCGGCGCTGATCGATGCGGGCGTCGGTCATGCGACGCACATTGACGCCATCGCGGCGCATCTCGGTGGGCGCGCACTGGTACGCGTGCTTGTGACGCACGGGCATCCGGACCACGCGTCGGGCGTGCCCGCGCTACGCTCGCGCTGGCCGGGCATCGAGGTCTGCAAGTGGTTGGCCGACTCCGACCCCGGCTGGCGACCTCTGCGTGACAACGATCGTGTTCGCGCCGGCGACAGGTGGCTCTCAGTGGTGCACACGCCTGGGCACGCGCCCGATCACGTATGTTTCTGGCAGCCGGACACGCGCGACGTGTACTGCGGAGACATGATGACCGCCACCACCACCATCATGGTTCCGCCGGCCGCAGGCGGTGGCAGCCTGCGTGCGTACCTCGAGTCGCTGCAGCGGCTCGTCGCACTGCAGCCAGCGACGGCGTGGCCGGGACACGGCCCCGTCATCAGCCGGCCCGTTGAACGCATCCACGAGTATTTGGTGCACCGCGCTGAACGTGAGCGCCAGGTTGTGGCGTGTCTCGATGCCGGCGTCATCGACATCGACGCGATCGTGACGTCCGTCTATACTGAAACGCCGCGGGCGTTGTGGCCTGCTGCCCGGCTGACCGTCGAGGCACTCTTGGAAAAACTGCGCGAGGATGGCCGACCCACCTATGCCTGATTCATCGTCCTTCACACGCGCCATGCTGATCACACCGGAGGCGCTGCACAGGGAACTGCTGGGCGCACAGCCTCCGCTGCTTCTGGATCTGAGGCCCGCAGAGGAATTCGCCGCCGGCCATCTCGGCGGCGGCATTCACCTGGACCTCTGGGGCCTGAGCCTCATCGACACCAGTGAAGCACCGCTGCGCGCCTTCATGTGGATGATCGGTCACCTCTTTTCACTGCGAGGGGTGGCGCCCGATCGTCCCGTGGTGGTGTACGAAAGCAACTCCGGCATGCGCGCCGCCCGCGCGTTCTGGTTCCTCGAATATCTCGGCCATCCGAATGTGCGCGTCCTCGACGGCGGCGTGGCCGCCTGGACCCGCGCGAGCCTTCCACTGACAACCGCCACTGTCGTGCCGGTGCCGAGCACCTGGCACGGAGAAGCCGATTCCAGCCGCCTGGCCACCTGGTCGGACGTGAAGGACCGGCTCGGCAAGATGGAAACGGCCATCGTCGATACCCGCAGCGAAGCGGAGTACTACGGCGAAGCCGTTCGCGCTAAACGCGGTGGCGCCATTCCCGGCGCGGTGAACCTCGAGTGGACGAACAACCTCGCGGCCGACGGCACCTACAAGTCGAGCGACGAGTTGAAGGCGATGTACGCATCGCTCGGCGTCACTCCAGACCGCGAGGTCGTCACGTACTGCCAGGGCGGCTACCGCGCCGCTCACTCCTACCTCGCGCTGCGCCTGGCCGGCTTTCCCCGCGTCCGCACCTACACGGGTTCGTGGAAAGAGTGGGGCGACCGGGAAGACTTACCGATAGAGAGACCCAAGAGGTAAGAGGTCAGTCGTGTACCGGTCAGACCGACTGCGGGTTGGTGATCAGGGCCACCCGTGACGGATCAAACGGCCGGGTGAAACACCGGAGCCGCCGGATGATCGCCGCCTCGCACAACGTAGACAACTGCGGTCTCGGTGGCCGGATTTGAATACTGCCGCGGCATTCCGGTCGGAACGGTCAGGACATCTCCGGGCGCCAGATCGAGGCATCCGCCCGCTACGCCGACTCGTAACCCGAGTCCGCAGTTTCGAGTTCACGCTGTCCTTCGAGGTCGAATCTCCCGTCGGTGACGGGCAGGCTCTACTGCGGCCGCAACACAAGTCTGTTTACAGTCGCCCCTGGCCGGAACGGTGTCGGTTCGCCCCTCACCCACGCGTCATGGCCATCGCGATAGTGGGGCGACCGTGGATTGCCTGACTGGCCTGTCGCCATGTGGAAGTACCCTGCGGCTTCGTTCCCCGGCGATACCGTGAGGCGCTCCGAGGCGCCGGCGGTCGGGCTCTGCACGCGCGGCATGTGACTGTCACCTGGCATTCCCACGCGCGGCATGTCGAACCACCGTCCGAGGAATGGCACGGCGCGTGAGATCGGATGCTGAATCGCAAGCGTGTTCGCCTCGCCCCACGTGCGGTCTTTCAGCGCGCGGCCATCTGTCGTGAGTGCCGCCGCAGTCTGATCGACGGCGTCCAGCAGCAACGCCTTCCAGCTGGCATACGCAGGGTTGAGCAGATGCGCCGGCTGCGCAGAGACCATTGCCCACACAGTTCCCTCGAGGCTGCGTCCAGGCGTCGACGGATACGCCGGGTCCATCGTCCTCAGCTTCGCGACAAACGGCGCGAACGCCAACTCGGCCGTCTTCACCCTGAACTGCCGCGCCAGTCGATAGCCAACAGAGTCAGTTGACGCGCGACCGGTCCAGCTCTCCTGCAGCAGTCGGCGAAACTCAGCGCGGCCCGCGTTGGTGTCGGAGCCGATGGTCTCGATCGCGAGTGAGCGCCAACGCTCCATCAGCAGCGCGCGGTCGTCCAGTTGTACCGCCAGCATATCGGCGGCAGTGACGCGCTCCAGTTTGCGAATGCCGTCGAGGATCTGCCGTGCGCGCGCGCCAGGGTCATAGCCGCCATCACCCAGCATCGCCAGATACTCGCCAGACACGATGCGGTTGTTCGCGGTGACAATCACACCGTCCGCGGGATTGACGATGCGCGGGTAGGTGGCGGAGTCGTACCAACCGCTCCAGCGCCGGGTACCATCAGCCCAGGAGACCGGCAGTTGGCCGGTGAAGCCTTCGCGTTTCGGTATGCGGCCCGCGACCGTCCACGCAATCTGACCCCGGCTGTCGGCGATAACGCAGTTCTGTCCAGGGATGCCGGCCTGATTCGCCACGGCGATCGCCTCCTCGAGCGAGGCCGCGTACTCCATCTGTGACATGCGGTAGTTCATACCCTCGGGGCTGTGCGCCACCCAGGCAATCGCGAACAGCCTGCCCTTGTGATCGGGCGCCGCCACCGGTCCCCAGATTGTCTCGCGCACGTCCAGCCACTGGTCTTCCTCGTCGTCCACCCCGATGCGCTCGCGACTCACCTCGAATGCGCGCGGACCTTCCGGCGTGAGGTAACGGGTGGGATCGCCGGGAACGGGCTCGATGAGGACGCGGTCGCTCCAGTCGGCCGTGGTGTTGGTAAAGCCCCACGCCACATGGCCGTTGCTGCCGACCACGACCGATAGTGTGCCTGGCAGAGTGATGCCAGAAACCTGATGAGGGCCGAGGTCGCCGGTCCAGACCAGAGACGCGCGGTACCAGATGTTCGGCACGCTGAGGCCCAGGTGCATGTCGTCGCTGATCAGCGCCTGGCCATCTGCCGTGCGGCTGCCGGCCACCGCCCAGTTGTTGCTGCCGCGTGCGTCTTCCGGTGTCGCCAGTCCGATCGACGCGAGGAACGACTCGCTCGCCACTGCCTGGCTTGCAGCCGGCGAAGCAGGCACTCCGTTCCGCAGGTCGAACACTGTGGCCGGTGGAGGCGTTGGCGGAGGCAGGGCCTCGCCATGCATCGGCGTATCCCACTCGCTGCTCGTGCTGTTCAGGAAGTCCGAGAGATCGGCGGGGAAGGCGTCGTGCAGAAGGGCGGCGCGCGCCTCGGCGCCGGCGGTGGAGTCCTGCAGGCTGAAGAACATCGACGCAATCACGAGTATCGAATCCTCACGGGTCCATGGGGCCGGAGTCTTGCCCAGCAGCAGGTATTCAAATGGCAGTGCGTCCAGGGCCTGCAGGCCCGCGTTGACGCCATCAACATACGCGTCGGCCAGGGCGAGATCGGCCGGGCTGGTGGCGGCGATCACAGCGGCCGCACGATGTCGGAAGCGGTGCAGTCTTGCGCCTTGGTCGGTAGTGAGCGCGGCCCGCCCAAACAGTTCAGACAGTTCCCCGGCCGCACGGCGTCGCGACAGGTCCATCTGGAAGAATCGATCCTGCGCATGGATAAAACCAAGTGCGCGGGCGACGTCAAGTCTTGTGGCGGCCTTAATGGTCGGCACTCCAAGCGCGTCGCGATCAACGGTGACCGGAGCCGAGAGTCCGGCAACGACGAGGGTTCCATCGAGTTGGGGCAGGCTGCGTCCCAACTGCACCCAGGCCCATCCCGCGGTGATGAGGGCAAGGAGGATTACCAGGAGTAACAGCCAGCGGAGCACACGCATCAGACGTCGCATTGGCGTATTCTACGCGGAGCATGATCAACGTCATCGATTTCATCAACACCAACCGCGACCGCTACGTCCGCGAACTCAAAGACTACCTGGCCATTCCCTCGATCAGCGCGCTGCCTGAGCATCAGGCGGACATGAAGCGCTGCGCCGAGTGGACGGGCGCGGAAATGACTCGCGTCGGCCTTGAAAACGTGCGCCTCGTTAAGACTCCCGGCAACCCGGTGGTCTATGGCGACTGGCTGCATGCCGAGGGCGCGCCGACGATTCTTTTCTACGGGCACTACGATGTGCAGCCGGTTGACCCGCTCGACTTGTGGGAGACGCCGCCATTTGAGGCCACCGTGCGCGATGGGGAAATCTATGCGCGCGGCGCGGCCGATGACAAAGGCCAGGTGTTCATGCACTTCAAGGCGATTGAAGCGCACATGAAGCAGAACGGCCGCCTGCCGGTGAACCTGAAGGTGATCATCGAAGGCGAAGAAGAAGTCGGGTCGAACAACCTCGATGACTTCATTCGCGCGAATAAGGCGCAACTGGGTGCCGACGTTGTGGTCATTTCCGACTCGGCGATGTTCGAGCGCGGCATTCCGTCCATCTGCTACGGCCTGCGCGGCCTGACGTACTTCCAGATCGACTTGCGCGGCTCGAACAGCGACCTTCATTCCGGAGTCTTTGGCGGCTCAGTTGCCAATCCCGCGATGGTGCTGGCGCAGATGCTGGCGCAGATGCGCGACAAGGGCGGCCGCATCAAGATTCCAGGGTTTTACGACGACGTCAGGGAGTTGACCACCGAGGAGCGCGCAGAGTGGCGCAAGCTGCCGTGGAGCGACACGCGATACCGCAAGGAACTAGGCGCGCCGAAACTGTTCGGCGAGACTGGCTATACGACGAACGAGCGCCGGTGGGGCCGGCCGACATTCGAAGTGAATGGCCTGCTCAGCGGGTTCACCGGCGAAGGCGCGAAGACCGTACTGCCTGCCACGGCCATGGCGAAAGTCAGCATGCGACTGGTGCCCGACCAGCATCCCGACAAGATCGCCGCGCTGTTCGAGGAGTACGTGCGCAAGGTGGCGCCAAAGACCGTAGAGCTGAAGGTCACGCGAATGCACGGCGGCAAACCTTGGATGGCTGACTTTGACAATAGTTTCGTGCGTGCGGCCGGCCGCGCGATCGAGCAGGGCTTTGGCAAAGCGCCGGTATTCTGCCGCGAGGGCGGATCGATTCCAGTGGTGTCGACGTTCCAGGAAGAGCTGGGCATTCCGTCAGTGCTCTTCGGCGTCGGCCTTCCCGACGAGAACGCCCACGCGCCGAACGAGAAGCTGGACCTGGCCAACTTCCATGGAGGCATAGTGTCGGCGGCGATCTTGTATCAGGAGATCGCCAGTCGGTAGTAAGGGACATTCGTGACATTTCGCCATTACAGGCGAAGCACCCCTACTCCCAGCGCAGCGCGCGCATCGGGTCCACCCGTGATGCGCGCCGCGCGGGGAGGTAGCCCGCGCCGAGCGCTACAACGCTGAGCACCACAAAGGCGGCGGCAATGACCACGGGGTCGTGGCCATTCATGCCGAAGAGTTGTTCCTCGGACTCAGCTTGTGAGAGCGCATCGTATCTCGGGGTTCGAGCCTAGCGTGGTGCTTGAGAATCCCTTCGGCGCTACTCCGACGATGGTCATGGGTCGGCCGTTGGCGATGATCGACCTGTTGAGCACCGACTCATCGGCCCCAAATCGCGCCACCCAGTAGGCGTGACTGAGGACGACGGGCTTTGGGCTAGGGGCCGTGAGGTTCACGAGTTTGTCGGGCGACTGTACGGGCAGGGGCCGAAGGAGCATCTGATTGAAGAGTGCGAAGATAGCGGTGTTCGCGCCAATCCCCAGAGCCAGCGAGACCGCGGCAATGGTCGTGACAAATGGGGCCTTGAACAAGGTGCGGAGGGCGGATGTGAGCCTGGTCACCCTTCATGAGACGAGAAAGCACTGACCGGAGTTGTGAATGACCGCCCGAATTCGTAATGCCTCGGCCTTGGTCGCTTTCGCGTTGGCACTGGCGATAGCCGTGTGGTCCTACATGTCCGGAGGTACCGTCCGCATCCTGATGGACGGCGCCGCCGGTTTGGGCGATTCCGGCCAAGCCCTTGACGCATTGCGGGCCGCCCTGGACCGCTGGGGGCGCCTTGCACCGGTGGTCTATGTAGCGGCGGTCGTGATCGAGGTGCTGGTGGCGCCTGTTCCGGGGACGCTGTTGTATGCGCCCGCTGGAGCGCTGTTCGGCGGTCTGATGGGCGGCACGTTGTCGCTCATCGGCAACACCTTGGGAGCAGCTATCGCGTGCGGCGTCGGTAGCGCGGTGGGCGAGGACGCGCTGGCGCGGCGCGTCGAGGGAACGAAGGCCGCTCAATACCGCGATGCCATTCGCGCCCGTGGCCTGTGGGTGGTCCTGCTCCTGCGCGTAAATCCTCTGACGTCGTCAGACATCGTGTCGTATATGGCCGGGGCAGTGGGCGTGCCTGTCTGGCGCGTGGCGCTGGGCACGTTTATCGGGATGGCACCCCTGTGCTACGCCCAGGCCTACCTGGCCGAGCAGATTTTCGAGATCCTGCCCGGCGCGGTGTATGTGTTGGCGGTCGCCGGCCTGCTGTATGTCGCCGCCCTCGTCGTCTGGCTCACCCGAAAATAAAGATGTACACAAAACGACCTCAGAGGTCGTTTTGTGTACCCACACCCGTTCAGGTGTACCTTTTTCAGCATGACGGTTTCGGATATCGCCTTCCTTTTCGCCTACACCGAATCGGCCAACGAGCAGCTCTTCGACGCCGCAGCGGCGCTTTCACACGAACAAACGACGCGGGCGGTCGGGGGGAGTTTCCCTTCAATTCGCGAAACGCTCTCCCACATGGCCGCTGCCGACTGGATCTGGCTCTGCCGCTGGACCGGCGAGAGCCCGAAGGGGTGGCCTTCCTGGGCCATCGGCTCGGTGAGCGAGATTCATGAGGAATGGCGGCGCATCCATGCGGCTCGCAAGGAATTTATCGGCGGACTGGCCGACGCCGACCTCGACCGCGAGATTTCATTCACTCGGATTAACGGTGACGCCGATCGCGCGAAGCTGGGCTTCCTGCTCCACCACGTCGCCAACCACGCCACCTACCATCGCGGCCAGGTGGCCAGCCAGATCCGCATGGTCGGCGGCGTGCCGCCCTCGACAGACCTGCTGCGTTTCAGGCCGTCAGCCTGACGGAAAAACGATCTCTGAGGTCGTTTCCACCCGTGTGTGTACACGAAACGACCTCAGAGGTTATTTTCACGTTCACGCCCGTATGAACGTGCCCTGACGCAAGTCTGAGAGCGCCTCCCGAATTTCGTCCTGGGTGTTCATGACGATGGGGCCGTGCCAGGCGACGGGTTCGCCCAGCGGTCTGCCCGAGACGAGCAGGAAGCGAATACCCTCCGGACCCGCCTGCACCGTGACTTCGTCGCCGCGATCGAACAGCACTAGCGACCGATTGCCCGTCAGGTCCAGCACCGGGGCCTCGTCGATTTCTCCGGTGGTGTCGGTCAGCACGCCTTGTGGCGCAGACGCATCGCGAAACGACCCCGCACCGGCAAAGACATACGCAAATGCATGGCGCGTCGTCTCCACGGGAAGCGTCTTTCGCACGCCGGGTGGGACCGAGACATCCAGGTACACCGGGTCGGCCGCGATTCCATCCACCGGACCGCGTTTCCCCCAGAACCCGCCACACACAATCTTCACCCGCGTGCCATCGTCATCCACCACCACCGGGATGTCGGTGGCGTGCACTTCCTGATACCGAGGCGCGGTCATCTTGAGCGCCGCCGGAAGGTTCGCCCAGAGTTGGAAGCCGTGCATGCGACCCTCGGCGTCACCGGTGGGCATTTCCTGATGGATGATTCCGCTTCCTGAGGTCATCCACTGGACGTCGCCTGCGGTGAGCGCGCCCTCGTTCCCGAGACTATCGCCATGATGGACCGTGCCAGCCAGCACATATGTGATGGTTTCGATTCCTCGATGCGGGTGCCAGGGAAAGCCGGCGAGGTAATCCGCCGGCCGCTCGCCCCTGAAATCGTCGAACAGCAGGAATGGATCGAACTCCGGCGTGGTGCCGAATCCGAAACCGCGATGGAGTGTGACGCCCGCGCCTTCCATGGTCGACTGCGCGGAAACGATACGTGAGACTGAACGAATGGACACTATTTACCTCCCAACTCCGCAAGCGACACCGCCAGCAGCACCAGTTGCTGCGCGCCGGTCTTGGCCGAGTCGATGTGCGCCCACTCCTGGAGCGTGTGTCCGCCACCGCCGCGAGACCTGCCCACCGAGATCGCGGGAATTTTGAGGACGACGCCGACGTTGGCGTCGGTGGAGCCGGTCGGGATGGCTTCGCGCCCTGCGGGCATGGGCACGTCGAGGAATCGCAGGACATCAATCGCCGTCTGCACCAGCGGGTGCGCGCGCTGGGCCGTGAGCTGATCGGGCCGGCCACCAGCTTCCGATTTCTGAATCCACTCACGGACAAACTTCACGCGGTGTGCCTTGCCCGCGGCCTCGCACTTGCCTACGATGGCCGCATCGAGCGTCTGAAGCATTTCGGCATCAACTGTCCGAAGGTCCACGGTAAACGTCACTTCCTGCGGAATGGCGTTCACAACGTTGCCGCCCGAGAGCATGCCGCCCACGTTGTAGATGGCGGGGATCGGGTCGTTGGCCGGGGGCAGGGGCACGGTGTAGATGTCCGTGATGCACTGCGCTGACGCGCGAACGGTGTTGGGTTGGTCGCGCGACTGCAGCGTGTGTGCGCCGTCGCCGGAGAATTTCATGCGCGACCAGTAAATGCCGAGCGCGCCGTAGTTGACCGGGCCCAGCGCGCCATCCACGCCCACCAGCATGTCCGTAAGGCCCGGGTGTTTCTCGGCCCAGTGATACATCCCTTTCAGGCCCACCTCTTCCTGCACGGTGAACAGAAAGATGATGTCGCCCTTGGTCTCAATGTTTGCCTCGCGCAACGCTCGCATGGTCTGCAACTGGCTGGCGATTGAGGCGGTGTTGTCGAAGATGCCCGGCGCATGCAGCGTCCCATTGTCTTCGCGGCGTACCTTGAGGGGTGTATCGAGCGGATGCACCGTGTCCATGTGGGCGGCAAACACAACCGTCGGCCCGCCGCCGGTGCCCTTGCGCACAGCCCAGACGTTGCCGACCTCATCGGTCTCAGGCGTCATGTCGAGCTTGCGGAGTTCCGCCTTCACATATTCGGCGCGCTTCTGTTCATGCCCTGAAGTGCCGGGGATCTCGGTCACCCGGATCCACTCCTCCACCTGCGCGTCGAAGCGGCGGTCGATGTACGTGAGGGCCAGTCTGACGTCGGCTCTGGCGGCGATGGCCGGCGAGAACTTCGTGGGGAATGGCGTCTGGGCGGCCGTGATGTGGCCTGAGGAGCTGAAAAGTACGCCAACGAGGACAAGAGGGAACATTCGGGACATCGCCACGCATTATAGAATCAGGCGCGTAAAGGACGCCTGCTGTGCCCAAGAAAATGTGCGACAACATCCTCGAGGCCATCGGTCACACGCCGATGGTCCGCATCAATGCTCTCACCAAGGGCGTCATTGCGGCCACCGTGCTGGCCAAGGTCGAGACGTTCAACCCCGGCAACTCGATCAAGGACCGCATGGCCCTGAAGATGATTGAGGACGCCGAACGCGATGGCCGGCTCAAGCCCGGGGGCACCATCATCGAGGGCACGTCGGGCAACACCGGCATGGGGTTGGCGATTGCAGCCGTGGTCAAAGGCTACAAGTGCATCTTCACCACCACCGACAAACAGTCGAAAGAAAAGGTCGATGCCCTGCAGGCGCTTGGCGCCGAGGTCATCGTGTGCCCGACCAACGTTGAACCCGAAGATCCTCGCTCGTACTACTCGGTGTCATCCCGCCTCGAACGCGACACACCAAATTCGTGGAAGGCCAACCAGTACGACAATGTGTCGAATTCGCAGGCCCACTACGAGCAGACGGGTCCCGAAATCTGGGACCAGACTGAGGGCCGCATCACTCACTTGGTTTCTGGCGTCGGCACCGGCGGCACGATCTGCGGTGCCGGCCGGTTTCTCAAGGAGAAGAACCCGAAGATCCAGGTGCTGGGCATCGATACGTACGGCTCGGTGTTCAAAAAATACAAAGAGACTGGCATCTTCGATAAAAACGAAATTTATCCGTACGTGACCGAAGGCATCGGCGAAGACTTCCTGCCGCAGAACGTGGACTTCTCCGTCATCGATCACTTTGAAAAAGTCACCGACAAGGACGCGGCGGTAATGACCCGTCGGATTTCGCGCGAGGAAGGCATCTTCGCCGGCAACTCCGCCGGCTCGGCCATGGCGGGCCTGATGCAGATGAAAGCCCGCTTCAAGGCCGGCGACCTCGTCGTAGTCATCTTCCACGACCACGGCACCCGCTATCTCGGAAAAATGTTCAACAACGACTGGATGCGCAAGATGGGCTACCTCGACAAGTCGGGCCTGACCGCGCGCGATCTGGTGACCGCCAAGAAGACGGTGCCGATGTTGTTTATTGAAACCACCGACACCGTGGCCCAGGCTGTGCATGTGATGACCGAACACGATTTTTCGCAGATCCCCGTCATGCAGGCCGGCCGGCTGGTCGGTTCCATCAACGAGGGCCGTTTATACGGCGCGCTGGTGAAAGACCCCGCCCTTCGCACCCAGCCGGTGTCGTCGATCATGCAGTCGGCATTTCCGTTCGCCGACATTTCCACCGGCATCGACGCGCTGGCGTCAATGCTCACCGCCGACAACCCCGCCGTGCTCGTCCGCGACTTCAAAAGCGATGAGACCTACGTCATCACCCGCTCAGATATCGTCAGGGCGCTAGGATGAAGTCATATTTTACATGCAGGCATGCAGGTCTGAAGGAACGTGAAAGGGAATGCAGCGTGACGATGATTAGAGGGGCGGTAGGGCTGATGGTCGTAGCTGCAGTCGGTGTCTCTATGGCCGCGTGTGGCGCGACCCCCTCGGGGTTGCCTGCGCAAGCGATGTACAACCAGTTCAATCGCGACTGGCAGTACTGGATGGCCCAACACCCCGAGCTGGCCGTGAGTCTCGGCGTCCCTGGCGGCGAGGGGCGCTGGACCGACTACTCCGCAGGCGCCATCGCGACGCGGGCCACCTACGTGCGCGAGAGTCTCGAGCGTCTCAAGTTCGTTGACCGCACCACACTTGGCGAAGCCGACCAGCTTAACTACGACCTCTACCGGCAGATGCTTGAGACAGCTGTTGAGGGTCTTGACCTGCAGAATGATGCGGTCCCCATCAAAGGTGTGACCGCGCGCAACCTGATGATGCCCATGAACCAGATGGAGGGCATGCAGCAGGACATTCCGCGCACCATCGCCCTGATGCCCACGCAGTCGTCCGCACATCTCGCGAACATCGTCGCGCGCCTGCGCGGAATTCCGGCCGTGGTGGATCAGACCATAATGCTCATGCGGCAGGGCATCGTGGAGAAGATGACGCCTCCCCGCATCGTCCTGCGTGACCTGCCGGGCCAGGTCCTGGCGCAGGTGGTGGAGGACCCGCTGTCAAGCCCGATGCTCGCCGCGTTCGCGACACGGCCGTCGGGTGTGTCTGGATCTGAGTGGCCTGGCCTCGTGGAGCAGGCCTCGGCCGCGTATCGACAGCAGGTGGCGGTCGCGTTTCGGCGGATGCACGCGTTCCTGGTGGACGAATACATTCCCGCATGCCGTGAGTCGATTGGCGCCAATGCCTTGCCGAAGGGTGAGGCGCTGTATCAATACAACGCGAAGTGGCACACCACGACCGCAAAGACGCCGAAGGAGATTCACGAGATCGGCCTCGCCGAGGTTGCGCGCATCCGGGCCGAGATGGAGAAGGTCATCGCGCAGACCGGCTATCCAAATCGCTTTGGCGATTTCGTGCGCTTCCTGCGTACAGATCGACGCTTTTATTACACCGATGCCAACGCGCTGGTCATCGGTTACCGCGATGTTGCCAAACGCGCGGACCCCGAACTGGCGAAGCTGTTTGGGCGGCTCCCCGCGACGCCTTACGGCGTGATCCGTATGCCCGATGCCGTAGCGCCGTCACAGACCACGGCCTACTACGAACCCGGCTCCCTAATGGCCGGCCGACCGGGTTACATGTTCGCGAATACGTACAAGCTCGACGCAAGGCCAAAATACGAGATGGAGGCCTTGACGCTGCACGAAGCCGTGCCGGGTCACCACCTGCAGATCGCCATCGCGCAGGAACTGACCGGCCTGCCGGAGTTCCGCAAACACTCCAGCTACACCGCGTACGTGGAAGGGTGGGCGTTATACGCCGAGCGCCTTGGCGAGCAGATGGGCTTCTACAAAGATCCCTATTCCCGGTTCGGCCAGCTCACCTATGAGATGTGGAGAGCCGTGCGTCTCGTGGTGGACACGGGGCTCCATTCGATGGGATGGTCAAGGCAACAAGCCATCGACTTCTTTCTTACGAATACTGCCAAGACACAGCAGGACATTACCGTCGAAGTGGATCGCTACATCGTCTGGCCCGGCCAGGCGCTGGGGTACAAGATGGGAGAGATCACTTTTCGTGACCTCCGCACGTCGGCAGAGACACAACTCGGGGCGACCTTCGACATTCGAAGCTTCCACGACGAAGTTCTGGCCTCGGGCGCGGTTCCGCTCGACGTGGTCGAGGCAAGAGTCAAGGCCTGGATCGAGCGCGCAAAAGTCCGTTAATCTTTAGGGTATGGCTGACCTGAAGATGATGGGATCGCGCTGGAAGAGTGGGTGTGTGTTCGCGGTGTTGTTGACGCTGTCGGGGTGCAGTGCGCCACCTGAACCTGAAGTGGTTGGGAATCCTCGGGTGCCTGCTGGCGCCAAGAGCACCGGCGGCAAACACGCAATCATCGAGACGGGATCAGGCGCGATCGAGATTGAGTTCTTCGGAACTGACGCCCCGAAGGCGGTGGAGAACTTCCGCCTCCTGGCCGAACACGGCTACTACGACGGGCTAACCTTTCACCGCATCGTGAAGGGGTTTATGTTGCAAGGTGGCGACCCTGCAGGCGACGGCACCGGTGGCCAGAGCGCATGGGGTGGGTCTTTCCCGGACGAGATCGCGCCCGACTCTGACCTCTACAAAAACGGGTACCGACGGGGAATCGTCGCGATGGCGAATAGTGGCCGCAACACCAATGGCAGCCAGTTCTTCATCATGCACGACGACTATCCGTTGCAGCCGGACTACGTCATCTTCGGCAAGGTCACTGCGGGCCTCGACGTGGTTGATGCGATTGCCAACACAGCCACCGTCATGGGCGGCGATGGCAATATGAGCCAGCCTGTGATGCGGCAGGTGATCAAGAAAGTCACGATTCGGCCGTAACAGGCCACGACCAGACTAGTCTGGCACCGCACCATCCGTGATCGCTAGACCGCGATCGATGATCGCGAACCCCTCGCGCAATTCGTCCGCAGTGATCGTCAGGGGTGGATTCGTGAAGAACGAGTTCCACCGCACAAACGTGTAGAGACCCTCGTCTCTGAAGAAGCGGCCAAGCGCCGTCATCTCCGGCGACGACCCCGCGAACGGCGCCAACGGCACCTTCTTCGCCCTGTCGCGCACGAGTTCGACGATGCCGAAGAGACCGATGGAGCGAATGGCGCCGACCGAGGGATGCTTCGCTGCCAGGTCCTCGAGCAGTGACCGCATCAAGACGCCGCGTTCTTTCGCGCGTGCGATGAGCCCATCCTCCTCGTACACAGCGAGCGTGGCCAACGCAGCCGCGCATCCCAGCGGGTGGCTGTTGTACGTCAGGCCACTCGGAAAGACTTTATCGGCAAAGTGGTCTGCGATGGGCCTGCGCAAGCCGACAGCGCCCAGGGGTACATACGCACTCGTCAACCCCTTCGCCATCGTGATCAAATCTGGCACGACCTTCCAATGGTCGACGGCGAACCAGGCACCAGTGCGGCCGAAGCCTGACATCACCTCGTCGCAAATCATGAGGATTCCATATTTGTCGCAGATGGCGCGAACGCCTTCGAGGTAGCCGTCAGGGGGAATCAGAATGCCGTTTGTGCCGGTGATAGGCTCAAGGATGAACGCGGCAATTTGTTTCGGTCCCTCGAGTTGAATCACTTCATCGAGATACTCGAGCGCCTCGGCCGCCGAGTCCCAGCCTCTCGCAATTCCACGATACGGGTGCAATACGTGGACAATGCCTGGCAGGGGCGGCTCGGTCCAGCGTCGGGGATCGCCGGTCACGGCGATGGCCCCGGCGGTGCCGCCGTGATACGAGCGATATCGCGCCAGGATCTTCTGGCGGCCAGTGAAGGCGCGCGCGATCTTGATCGCGTTTTCGTTTGCCTCAGCGCCGCCGTTGGTGAAGAAGAAGCAGTCGATGTCTCCGGGGGTCACACTCGCCAGCTTTGCACCAAGCTTGGCCCGAGATTCGGTGGCCATGAACGGATTGGCGTACGGCAGTACGGCGAGCTGGGCTTCGATCGCCTTGACCACCCGCGCGTCGCCGTGGCCGATGTTCACGCACATCAACTGGCTGTTGAAATCGATGAAGCGTTTGCCGTCGGGGGTGTAGAAATAGACGCCGCTGGCGCGCGCAACGGGGATGGGGTCCATGGCGCCTTGAGCCGACCACTCGAAGATGGTGTGGCGCGTGGAAAGCTCGATCATTTCTTTGCTTGTCATAAGTGAACTCGGAGCGTGTGATGAAGATGCCGATAGCGACGCGGCCTACGAAGTTGCCCCCCCCCCCCCTCGGGTGCGGCAAGCCCCACCAATTAGAACCAGCGGCTGATTGTGACTTTCTTGTCTGTATAAAACTCGAACGCGTCGCGCCCGTGCACCTTGAGATCTCCAAAGAAGCTGTCGCGCGCCCCGCCAAACGGGAAATAGGCCATGGGCGAGGCCACGCCAATGTTGACCCCGACCATTGACGCCGTCGCGCGATGCGCGAACTCGCGCGCGGTCTTGCCACTCGACGTGAAGATGGACGTAGCGTTTGCGTTCGGATGCGCTTCCATTAGCCGGAACACATCCTCCAGTCGTTCCACGGGGCAGATGGCGGCGACGGGGCCGAAGATCTCATCGCGCCCGATCGTCATGGCCGGCGTGACCGCGTCGAAAATCGACGGCCCCACGAAGTAGCCGTCCGTTGACATCGTCCGCGTGCGTCCATCCAGGACCAACCGCGCCCCCTCGGCCGCACCGCGCTCCACATATCCCAACACGCGATCGCGATGAGCTGCGCTGATAACCGGACCCATATCCACGCCGGCCTCCATCCCGTTACCCACCTTCATGGTGCGCGCAAATTCTACCAGTCGGTCGCGTGCCTCGGCATGCACCGGGCCCACCGGCACCAGGATGCTGCCCGCGAGGCAGCGCTCGCCTGCGCACCCGTAGAACGACTCGCTGATGATCGGAATTGCCCGCTCTAGATCGGCATCGGGCATGACGACGATGAAGTTTTTTGCGCCACCGAGCGCCTGGACGCGCTTGCCGGCGTGGGTGGCGCGCTGATAGACGGCGCGCGCCACGGCCGTCGATCCGACAAACGACACCGCGCGAATGCCTGGATGGTCGCAGATGGCTTCTGACACCTCGCGCTGGCCATGAACGAGATTGACCACGCCTGGTGGCAGGTCGCACTGTTCGAGCAGTTCAAACATCTTCTGCTGGGAAAGGGGCACCTGCTCCGAGGGTTTCAACACAAACGTGTTACCCGACACCACGGCGAACGGCAGGAACCATAGCGGCACCATGGCCGGAAAATTAAAAGGCGCAATGGCCGCGCACACACCAATCGGCTGTCGCATCGACGTGCAGTCGATGCCCGCCCAGACGTTTTCGAGTGCATCCCCCATCAACATCGACGGTGCGCCGCAGGCCACTTCCACGCACTCGATGGCGCGGCGGACGCTGCTGCGCGACTCATCCAGCGTCTTGCCGTGCTCGGTGGTCACGATGCGCGCGATCCCTTCAGCATGGGACTCGAGCAGTGCCTTGAAGGTGAACATCGTGCGTGCGCGCACCACTGGTGGCGTTTCGCTCCATCCGGGGAACGCAGCGGTCGCCGCCGCTACAGCGGCCGCCACATCGGCACCGCCCGAAAGCGGCGTTCGCGCAATAGTCTGCCCCGTGGCCGGGTTGTGGACGTCGATCGTGCGGCTGCCGGTGGAAGGAACCCAACGACCGCCGATGAAATTCGAGAGCGGTGGAGCCTTCATGCGCCGAGTCTACGCCGTATACTGGCCCCGCCAACAGTGAAGAAGCGGACACGTCTCACATTTGTCCAGTGCGTCGTCACCGCCGCCGCGCTGTCGTGCGCCGGTCCCACAGCGCCCTCCACGTCGCCCTCCACGCCCCAGCCGCCGGTGCCGCCACCTGGACCGGCGGCCTGCAGCACCTCTGGAGTCTCGTGTTTTGGCAGGAACAACTACATCGAGTACATCCCGGGCGACCTGCCCATCGTGATCAGCGTGCCGCACGGAGGCGCACTGACACCGGCATCCATTCCCGACAGGACGCTCGGCACCACCACCACCGACCTGAACACGATTGAACTCAGCCGAGCGATTTCGACCGCAATGACAAATCGCTCGGCCCGTGCGCCCCACCTGGTGATCGTGCATCTTCGTCGAACGAAGCTGGATGCGAACAGGGACATCACTGAAGCCGCGGCAGGGAACGCGGACGCCATCCAGGCCTGGAACGAGTACCACGCATTCATCGAACAGGCGATGGCGGCCGTTCAGCAGCGGTCAGGCACGGGCGTTTACATCGACCTGCATGGGCACGGCCACACGAAGCAGCGACTGGAACTTGGTTACCTGCTTTCGGCGTCCACCCTCGACGGCACCAATACGCAACTTGATGCGCCAGGCGTTGCCCCAGCCAGCAGTCTCAGGCTGATCGCGCAATCATCGCCATTGCTGTTCTCAGAACTACTCCGTGGACCGACAAGCCTTGGCGGATTCCTCGAGCCAGACGTCGCGTCGGTGCCGAGCCCGTCCATTCCCACGCCTGGCAACGACGACTATTTCAGCGGCGGCTACAGCACCAGCCGCTACGCGTCAACTATCCCCGGTTTGCAGATTGAGTGCAACTTCTCAGGCGTGCGCGACTCGGTGAACAGTCGAGCCTCGTTCGCCGATCGGCTAGTCCAGGCCCTCGCGTTGTTTGCGCAGACGCACCTCAGCCTGAAGTTCTAAGAGCATTCACCATGAAGTTCCATGAAGAGATCAGGCAAACCGCTGACTTATGGTGACAAGAAGGTCGAAGATGTCAGTTCGTCTCTGAATGACGCGGGGTGGGGCGCCGCCTTCGGCGGCGCTCAACCCCGCGATCGTCAGACCGCTTTTTGGACCTTCATGGAGCTTTATGGGAAGCCCCTTTGGATCACCGGGGCGCGTGTTTACTTCTTGCTTGCCGCCCGTTCTAGATTCTTCCTGACCCTGAACGTCACGATCCGGGTGATCAGAGCGAGTGGCATCGGCTGGTTGAGAGGGAATCTCACCGACCCTTTCGCGCCCGCGTACTTCGATAATTCCTTTTCGAATTCTTTCAGCCCCGTCGGCGTAGGGTAGAACCCGATGTGGCTCTCGAAAGCCCCAAAGTGCACCAGGTTGCCGTGCAGAACGAACATCGGGATCTGGTAGCTGATCTTCTCTTCGGCTTTCGGTGCCGTCTTGCGGATGGTGTCCCGGACCTGTCGCAGCAGGCGC
>SYFT01000017.1 GCA_005799825.1 Acidobacteriota bacterium
ACTGACGTTTCGAAGATCAACACCGACGTGAAAGCCATTCAGACCAACATGGGTGCGCTCACTGTTAACGTGGTAGGTCTCGAGATGAGCGTGATCGAGGTGCGCCAAGGGATGAACGTGATGGCGGTGGACAGTCACACACTGGGCGTGCTGCAAGAGGCCGCGCACTCCAACGCACGGGTGCCGTGTGAGAGTGATGCGGGACTGCGCGAACACATGGATCGACAGTGTGAGCCGACGCGGCGGAAATGGCGTGAGGCAATGGCGCCGATTATCCTGACGCGACGTGCACACAGCACACAGTTGAGGGCCCTGGCGAACCAGCATCCCCCCTTAGGCGTGGCACGACACGGATAGGACTCGTCGAGCGGAGCGCTGAAAGAGGAAACGATGAGCGGCCTCGAAGACAACAGTCGATCCAGCGTCCGGCAGTGCTATCGGAAACCCTGGAACGTACCGGACGCCGAGCCGAGGCTCTGACGGCAGCCGAGAACGTCCTGGCCGCGCTGCCGGGCGATTCAGCGCGGGCCGCCGCCGATCGCCAAGCCCTGTCGGACGGGCTCAAGGCGCGCATCGCGAGACTAAGACGTGGCCGAAAAAGACGTCGGGTGTCTTCTTGGGGGGAAAAGACACCCGACGTCTTTTTGCGCGTGGCAGGACGGCGCGGGCCACAAACGTCGCAAGTGTCATGGCGGCCACTGGCAGGCAATGTCAATTGAACAGATGCGCGTAGCCCGTGATCGGGCACATGAACTCCGTGCCGATGGCGCCCAAGGCCAACCCTGACAGGGCGGCGAGGCTCCCCGTCCATCGCCAGTTGAGTGACGCCGCGCGGTACGCCATCAGGATGATGAGGAACGCGGGGCCGGCAGCCACCATTCATCGCCTGCTGGGATTCCCTGTGGCGGCAAACGGCATCGTCGCGCCCTTCGGCACGATGACGTCCAAGCGCGTGCGTAGCTAGGGCTTTCGTGCGCGGACGATCACGGTGTACGAGTTCTCACCGTTCAGGTTGATCAGGGCAACAAACGCACGGCCATCCGCCGTGCGGCCAATCGTGCCCGACTGCGACACCGCCGACACTTCCCACCCGGCCGGCAGCAACACGGTATTGCGAAGGCCATGCATGGTCCGGGTCAACATCAGTTCGCCACCCTCCAGCTTGTAACTGCCATCGGCGATGGTTCCCGTTAGCCGCAGGTGCGCACTCTGATGTTCCTTTGTGATCGGCACCTCCAGCGCGGCCTCGGTCTGGGTCCCTCGTTTCACCGTGGGCAGTACCCTCGCCGTATCGAGGTCGATGACCTTGAGGTCCTTCAGGGCAAGGTACGACAGACTGTCGAGCCGTAAAGTGCCGCCTCTGCGATAGTCGCTGTAGGTCTGCTGCACACTAAGCATGCCTGCGGCGGGATCGCCCAGGTCGTACAACGTCTTCATGTCGTCGAAGAACATGTCGGTGTACGGCGCCGACGTGAACGTCGCGCCAGTCTTACGCGCATGAATGGTGACGGGATTGCTCTGGCCGCTGGGGTTCGCAAAGGCCAGGCGCAATTGTCCACTCGCGGTGGTTGACACCTGCGCCGCGACGTTCGATGAGAGGAATGCAAAACCCCTGGGCAGCAATACGCCGAGGCGGTAGCCGCTCAGGCTGCGGACCCAGACGATGTCTTCGCCGTTCATCATGTAGGTGCGTGCGTCCTTGTACGTCTTGAAGATCAAGACGCGGCCGATGCCGCCCTCAGGTACCGGAAACGGCAGCGGTGCATGAATGGCGTGTTCGTCCGGCGTGGCGCCCACCTCGTACGTGAACTTGATGGGATTGCCCGTCCGCGGGTCGTAGACCTCGATGCCCGACCCTTCGCTGCCGCCGCGAGTGGCATTCACGATCTCCGTCGCACCGGCGCGGTTGTTCTCGGGCAGGAAGCGAATCCGGAACGACTCGCTCCCGGGTGCCAGAATTTCGTACTCCGTGTAGGCCTCCTGGGTAAACAGGCCTCTGACAGGTGCCGATGGCCGCAACGAGCCATCGGGGTTGGTGCCGCCAGGAAACTGGCCGCCGCGGCCTTGACCGGACGTAATTCCCGCCGCCGTCCACACGGCCACGCCACACACCACCGCACCAGCCACGCGTCGTCGAGTTGAGATCATGACCGCCAGTTATACCACCGGGCCGCCGAGGCGAAGACTGGTATACAGTCGGCGAGCGTACCCGCGTCATTCGCCTTTCCCGGAGCACCGACCATGTCTCGACAAACCATTCTGGCCCTGGCCCTCGCGTTGGCATTGCCAGCCGTCAGCGCCGCCGAACCCATCAAGTTTGCCCGTTATCCCCATGTGAGCCAGGGCAAGCTTGTCTTTAGTTACCACGGTGATATCTGGATCGCGAACGAGAACGGCGCCAACGCCATGCGACTCACAGCGCATGTCGCCCGGGACGTCTTTCCGCGCCTCTCGCCAGACGGCCGATGGGTGGCGTTTTCGTCGGACCGCTACGGCAACAACGACGTCTTCATCATCCCCGCCGCCGGAGGTGAGCCGAAACAACTGACGTTCGCCACCACGCCGGACACAGTCCTCAACTGGACGCCCGACGGCAAGGGCATCATGGTGGCCACCAGCCGCACCGTCAGCCCCTGGCGCAGTCCGATTTACATCGTGCCGATCGATGGCAGCTTGCCCACGCCGATGCCCATCGACGGCGGCGTCCAGGGCATGCTCAAGCAGGACGGCTCAACCCTCGCGTTCAACCGCATGGGCGCCACCTACTGGCGCAAAGGCTACCGTGGCAACCGCACGGACGACATCTGGCTGCAGGACACGAAGACACAGAAGATTACGCGCCTCACCGACACGAACCTGCGCGACTACAAAGACTTCACACAGGACGTGTACCCGATGTGGGGTCGTGACGGCCAAGTCTATTTCGCGTCCGAGCGCAGCGGCCACTTCAACATTTGGCGCATCGCCTCCAACGGCGGCGCGCCCACGCAGGTCACCCGTCATGCAGACGATGGGGTGCAGTTTCCGTCGATGAGTCCCGACGGAACCACGATTGCCTACGAGAACGAATTCGAAGTGTGGATGCTGAAAGTGGGCCAGACCAGGCCGATGCGCGTGACGATCGACCTGGCCTTCGACCCCAAGACCAATCTGACGCGCACGGTGGAAAATCAGAACCGGCCAGACGGCTTTGCGATTACGGCAGACGGCGACTACGCTGCAGTCGACACCCGCGGCGAAATCTTCATCGTCCCCACCGACCCCGAGTTCGGCGAGAAACGTCAGGTTACGAGCAATTCATGGCGTCAGCGCAATCAGGAATTCTCGCCCAACGGCAGGTGGCTCGCCTACACATCGGATGAATCCAAGGAAGAAGAAATCTGGGTGAACGATCGTGACTCCGGCGCCAGCCGGAAGTTGACGACCCACCCCTCGTTCAAGGTGATCTCCGGGTTCTCTCCCGATTCCACGCGCCTGGCATGGGTGGGCAACAATCGGCTGTTCGTGACGGTTGTCGAGAGCGGGGCGACCACCGAACTTGGTTACAACCTCGCTGGGGGCTACACGGTGACCGGATGGTCGCCTGACGGCAACTGGCTCGTTTACACCAAGCGCGATCGCGATCAGAACGCCGATGTGTTCCTGATGGAAGTCGCCACGAAAGCGGAGCACAACGTCACGCAGAACCCGTGGAACGAAGGACAGGCGGTCATCACGCCCGACGGCAAGAGCGTGGTGTTCACCAGCAACCGCGTTGACGGCGTGAACCAGATCTTCATGGTTCCACTCGCGCGCCTCACGGAAGACCCGAACGACCCCCTGGTCAAGGAGCGAATCCGGAAGGCGGCCGCAGCGGCAGGCGGTGGACGAGGAGGCGGCGCAGGGACGGGCTCGGGGCCAGCTGCCGCCCCACCGGCCCTGACGCGGCCAGACATCACGCGCATCGATCGTCGTGCGGTAGCAATCACTTCCGGCGCGAACCCGGTACTCGGGTTCTTCCTCTCCACTGACGGCCGCACGGTATACTTCCGGTCGCGCGACGATCAGGGCCCGGCGTTGTTTTCGGTGGCCATTGACGGAGGCGACCGGCAACGGCTGGTCGCCGGTGCATTCGCCGGCCTTGTGCCGACGGCCGATCGCCGCAAGGTGTTCTTCACCGAAAACAACGAACTGTTCGGCATGGAGATGGCGGGCCAGCGCCGCCGCACCCGCGTGACGTTCACCGTCAACGTGCGCGTCGATCAACGACAGGAGTGGGCACAGATTCTGGACGAATCGTGGCGCGTCATGAAGTACCGCTTCTATGACGAGAATATGCACGGCAAGGACTGGAACGCGCTGAGGGCGAAATACGAGCCACTTCTCAAGTACGTGGGCGCGAACGAAGACGTCTACGACCTGGCCAACGAGATGATCGGCGAATTGAACGCATCGCACACAGGTGTCAGCGGACCGGGCAGCGACCCGCAGCCGAACGAGTATCAGACGCGGTATCTCGGATTCGAAGTGGCGCCAGACGCCGGCCGTTACAAGATCACGCATGTCTACAACGAGGGACCGGCCGACAAAGAATGGTTGAACCTCAAAGTGGGCGACTACATGCTGGCGATTGACGGTGTACAGGTCAAAGCCGGTGAGAACTACTGGCCACTCCTCAACAGCCCGCTCAACGAATACGTAGACCTGACTGTGGCCTCCACCGCCGCTGGGGCAGACACGCGCGAGGCCCGCATCAGGTCTGTGGCCTCGCTCAACGCGATCAAATACGACGCGTGGGTCGCCCACAACCGTGAGGTGGTGGACAAGGCCACCAGTGGTGAAATTGCGTACGTCCACATTCAGTCGATGAATCAGCCGTCACTGGTCAAGTTCCAGAACGAGATCAATCAGTTCTGGAACAAGAAGGGCATCATCGTGGACATCCGCTTCAACGGCGGCGGGAACACCGATCAGGAAATCATCGACATCCTCGAGCGCCGGCCCTACGAATACTGGAATAGCCGGTGGGGCGCACCCGAATGGGGCCGCCGGCCGCGCCAGGCCATCGCGGGGCCGAAAGTCATGATGGTCAACGCGCGCTCCGGGTCAGACTCTGAAGTGACGCCCATGGCGTTCAAGCAACTCGGCCTTGGACGCGTAGTGGGCAACCCGACTGCGGCCGCCGTCATCGCCACAGGCTCATACGCGCTCATCAACGGCGGCGCCATTCGCACCCCCGGCTCCCTCGTCGTCACCTACGATCCCGAACGGCCGAACAACTGGGGCATCAACCTTGAGAACTACGGCGTGGCGCCGGACGTGTTTGCCGAGAACACGCCCGAAGACGAACTGGCCGGGTTCGATCGCGAACTGAAGGCGGCGGTCGATGAAGTGCTCAGGATGCTCAAAGCGGGGCTCTACCAATACCGGGGGAAATAGGTCCAGGGTCCAGGGTCTAGGGTCTAGGGTCTAGGGTCTAGGGGGAATGATGGTGCGGCGAGTGGCGCTTTCGATTGGTCTTGTGGCCGTCATGACAATTGGTGTGCCGGCGCAGGCGTCCAGGACGCATCGGCTTGAGGCGACGCCTGGGACGGTGGCGTATGGGTACTACTGGTCGGAGGCGAAGCCGGTGTTGCGGATCGCGTCGGGCGACATCATCGACGTCGATGCGTTGCTGACAAACACGCCGAACGGGCTCATGGGCGCAGGGGTGCCTGCGGAGAAAATCCAGGAATCGCTCAAGGCGATCGTGGCCGGCGTCACCGGCGATCGGCGGGGGCCTGGCGGACACATTCTGACGGGGCCCGTCTACGTGGAAGGCGCTGAGCCGGGCGATGTGCTCGAGGTCAAGGTGCTGTCGATCGACCTCCCCATCGACTACGGCTACAACGGGTGCAGTGGGTTCATCCCGGCCAACTGCGACCGCGCGCAAGGCACCACAATCATTCAGCTCGATCGCAAGACGATGACGGCGGAGTTCCTGCCGGGGATTGTGATTCCCCTGAGGCCGTTCTTCGGAAGTATGGGTGTGGCGCCGGCGCAGGAAGTGGGGCGCGTGAGCAGCAATCCGCCGAGCCGGCACGCCGGCAACCTCGACAACCGCGAGCTGGTAGCGGGATCGACACTCTTCATCCCCGTGTTTGTGCCGGGCGCCTTATTTGAAGTGGGCGACGGCCACGCGGCACAGGGCGATGGCGAAGTGGACCAGACCGCCATCGAAACGTCGCTGCGTGGAAAGCTGCAGCTCACCGTTCGCAAGGACATGCGCCTGACCTGGCCGCGCGCGGAGACTGCGACCGACTACATCGCCATGGCTATGGACCCAGACTTGACCGTGGCCACCACACTCGCCATTCAGGAGATGGTGGACTTCCTGGCGTCAGCAAAAAGCCTGACGAAGCACCAGGCCTATCAACTGGTGAGCATCGCGGGACATGTGGCCATCACCCAGCTGGTGGATCGGCCGAACCTCGGGGTGCACGTGAAGATTTCAAAGGGACTCTTCACGAAGTGAGCGCGGAAGCCTTTTTACACGAGGCGTGAAGGTCTGGAGGTTCTTCCTGAGGGAGTTCCTTCGGGGTCTTCAGCCTCGTGTGAACCTTAGAACTGTTCAGTACGCGGCGGCGTAACAGTCGCGTCGAGGGTCGGCGCCCGCAAGCCTCGAGCCTGTTCGCGGGTCGATCATGACGCCCGTGGCGCAACCACTGATGGAGAACGGTGGGACGAAGCGGACGTCGTGACCTCGAGCCTTGAGTGAGTCGCGCACGGCCTGCGGGATACCGGTTTCCAGATCGAGCCGGTTGGCGTCAATGCGGTGCGGCCAGAAAGAGCCCAGGAAGTGAAAGGTCTGGATGCGCGGCAGTTCAAAAGCGGCGTGGAGATTGGGATACCAGGCCGATCGGAACTCGAGCACATTCAGAAGCGCCTGCAAGATTGTCTGCTCCTGGTTGTCGCCGCCCGGCGTCCCCAGCGCGAGGAACGGTTCGCCGTTCTGCAGGATGATGCTCGGCGTGAGCGTGTAGCGCGGGCGAGAGCGCGGGCGGATCTGCCCAGCCTTCGTTGGATCAAGCCAGAACTGCTCACCACGCGTGGAGAGTCCCACACCTGTATTGCCCGCAATCACGCCGCCGGTGATCCATCCACCCGACGGTGTGGCGTCGAACACATTGCCGTCCTTATCGATGATGGCAATGTGCGTGGTGTCTTTCAGGGACGGATCCTCGTCACCCGCGCGAACGGGCCCGCCTTCCGGGCAGGCGGAGTTGACGGAGCCGGCTGGTCGACGCGCGATCCAGAACGGCCATGACTTCACAGCAGGATCGAATGGCAGGGGATCACCAGCGACCTGTTCGGCCTCGGCCTTCGTCATGTCGATCTGCGACGCGCGCTGCTTCGCATAGGCCTTCGACAGCAGCCCCGTTGCGGGCACGTCCACAAACGAAGGGTCGGCATAATAGCTGTCGCGATCGGCGTAACCCATTTTGAGCGCCTCGGCCACTACGTGCAGGTAGTCGGCCGAGTTGTGTCCCATCCTCTGCAGGTCGAACGTCTCGAGAATGTTGAGGGCCTGAAGCAGCGTCGGCCCCTGGCTGTTGAAGCCCTGCTTGTAGACCTGGTAGCCGCGATACGTCACCGAGGTGCCTGGCTCCACGCGCGCATAGAAGTCCGCAAAGTCCGCCTCATCGAAGGGCGAGCCATGCTGCCTGAGGAAGGACACGATCTCTCGAGCGATATCGCCCTTGTAAAACCGGTCCCGCGCGGCCGCGATGCCCGCCGCGCGTCCACCAATCACCGCCGCCCGCTCGGCATCCACCATTTTTCGGAGTGTCGCGGCCAGGTCGGGCATCTGGATTGTGTCCCCCGCGTCGTAGAACGAGCCATCGGCCTTAAGCCACATCTTCTGATTCATGGGCCACGCCTTGATGAAGTCCTGGTTGCGTGCAATGGTGGACGCGGTGCGTGGCCGCAACGGGAAACCGTCGCGCGCATACTCGATGGCGCGCGCTGACACCTGGGCAAACGACAGTGTGCCCCACTTTTCAAGCACGGTCAGTGCCGCATGGGGTGCGCCCGGCACCACCACTGGATCCAGTCCGGCGCCGGCCAGCGTCTTGTTGCGCGACGTAAACCAGTCAATCGTCGCAGCCCTCGCAGCCCACCCCTGCCCCACCACCGACGTCACCGCCCGCTCGCTCTGCGGATACACAAGCACCAGGCCCTCGCCGCCGAACCCGTACAGATCCTGCTCCACCACCCCGCCCACGAGCATCGCCGCCACACCTGCATCAAACGCGTTGCCGCCCTTCTGCAAAATCTCAATCGCCACGGCGGTCGTCAACGGATGCCCGGCCGACACGCCCGCGTTCCGCCCCATCACCGGCGGACGTTGGGCAGACAGCTGGGGAACCAGTGTGAACACCACGGCTATCAGGAACATCGGAGTCGCGTGCGACAGTCGGGACATGCGAGGACGATATCGCACAATTCGTTCTCGCGATTGAGGCTCCAGAAGAAGCCGGATGTAAAAGGGACCCGTCCGTGTAGAATAGGCGTCCTCAAGTTTTCTCTAAGGAGTTCAGACATGCGAGCAGTGTATGTATCGGTGGCGGCGTTAGCGGTCACACTGGTAGTTGGCAGCGCAGTGCAAGCCCAGCAGGCCGCGGCCGCCCAGGATGCGGACCGCAAGGTTGCGGGTGGTGGAATCATGGCGCCCGGTTGGGCCGGCAAGGCCGACGGCGCGGGTAAAGTTGAAGACGCGAAGCTGGTGCTGGCCGCAGGCAAGTTCACCATCATGACCGGCCCGGCCATCAGCTACTGGAACTCGGCCAACACGGCGTCGGGCGACTACACGGTGTCGGCGACGTTCACCGAGCCGTCCTACATGAGCCTCAATGACCACCCGCATCCCTACGGCGTCTTCATCGGCGGCAATGACCTCGGTTCGCCCGACGCGAGCCTGCTGTATTGCGCGCCCTACGGTTCGGGCACGGTCATCATCCGCGGGTTCAGCGGCACAGCCCCGGAAGGCAAGACCCTGACCTTTAGGATGAATGGTCCGCGCGGCGCACCGGCTGAATCGGTCAAGAAAGCCGAAAAGGGCCAGTCCGTCACGCAGGAAGTGGCGTGGTCAGTCAAGGGCGGTCGCGCAGAGTGCTCGATCAACGGCGCGGTGGTGGGCGGATACGACAAGGCCGAACTGGTCATGGCCGGCAAGCTCAAGTCACTCGACGGCGTCTACGGCATCCGCGCCGCGCACAACGTCGAGGTCATCGTCACCGGCTTCGCGAAGAAATAAAGCTTCGTCCTGAGTCCAGAGTTCAGGGTCCAGCGTTCCGAGTCTGCCGGACACTGGACCGTGGACTCAGGACTGCTTCTTTTTCCGCGCAGGCTTCTTCACAGCCGCAGGAGTCTTCGGTTTCCCGGCCGCGCGCTTTTTCTTTGCGGGTGCAGCCTTGGCGGCCGCTTGGACCACTACCGATAATTCCTCACCCACATCCGCGTTGGCGGCCGTATCAGGCTGGGCCGATACAGGTTCGGCGGTCGCGTCTGGCGTCTGAGCCGACGGCAATCCCGCGCTGCCGCTCTGGAACACCCGAATCACACCTTGCCGATCGCGCTCGACGCGGAACGCGCCTTCCTTGTGCGACGCGCGCAGCAGGTCTACCAGCGAGGCAAATCCGTAGGCGCGTTCGTCGAACGGCGGCGTCTGCGCCCGCAGCACCTGCTTCACGGTGCGCAGGTACAGGGGCCACTTGCGCACGTCGGACGTCGTGATAATCCGATACATCTCGCTGACGCCCTCGGCCGGCGTGCCCAGCACCTGCACGGGGCCCGTGGGCTCGGCGCCGAGCTGGGCGGACTGCTGCGGCGTCTGTGTCTGCTGCTGAGGCTGCCGCCCGCGTCCGTGCCTGTCGCGACGGTCGTGCCGGTCATGCTGCTCTGGCCGTTCAGCGGCCGGCGCTGCCGCCACTGCCACTGCTTCCGCATCTCCTGCCGGCGGCGGCACCTCTGAGAGGTTTACTCCCTCGGCCGGCGCCACGAGCCAACCGCCTTTGGCCTGGTGCACGCGCAGCACACCGGCCTTCTCAAGTTTCTGCGCAAAGTCGCGGAACGAACCCGCGCCGTAGTTTCGCTCTGAGAACCTGGAGTCCAGTTGCAGCAGCGTACTCTTGAGCAGTCCCAGCTGTGGGTCCACGTCGCGCTCGATTAGCACTTTCATCGCGCGTTTCACCAGCGGAATCACGTCGCCCAATTCCGAGCGCTCGCTCCTGGCCGCGCGCGGGCCGACCTGTCGGCGACCTCCGCCAATGAGGTTCTCGTACGCGATGAACTCATGGCAGTTGCGCTGCATGATGATGCTCGTGAACTGCTGCCCGCCCACGACAAACACTTTCTTGTCGTACTGCTTAAGCTTCTCCACCAGGCTGATGAAATCGCTGTCGCCGCCGACGATGACGAAGGCGTTGATGTGGGGATGGGTGAAGGCCATCTCCAGCGCGTCGAGGGCGAGGTTGATGTCGGCCCCGTTCTTGTCGCCGCCGGGCGTCAGGTTGCGCTGCACCATGCGAATGGCGTGCTGCGTGAGTGCACGGCTGTAGCCACCGGCGCGCTGCCAGTCGCTGTAGGCCATTTTGGAGACGACCTCACCGCGCTCCTTGAGCGCCTCGAGCACGAGGCCGGCGTCAAACGCGGCCCCGAGGGTGTTTTTCACACCAATTTCGATGTTGTCAAAGTCGATAAATAGGGCAATACGGAGTCGATCGGGCGTGGACATTTTCCTCGGTTATCTGTCCGGTTGCGGGGTGACCCGCAAGTAGGGCTTCTTGGTTTCGAAACCCTTCGGAAACTTGGTTTTGGCGTCGGCGTCGGAGACGGCCGGCACGATGATGACGTCTTTGCCCTGCTTCCAGTCAGCAGGAGTGGAGACGGAGTATTTGGCCGTGAGCTGCAGCGAGTCGAGCACGCGCAGCAACTCCATGAAATTCCGGCCGGTGGATGCGGGATAGGTCAGCGTGAGCTTGACCTTGTTGTCGGGCCCAATGATGAACACCGATCGCACGGTGGCGGTGTCGCTCGCGTTGGGGTGGATCATGTCGGAGAGGTCGGCCACTTTCTTGTTGGGATCGCCGATCATCGGGAAGTTGACCTGATGGCCCGTCACGTCCTTAATGTCGCCTTCCCAACGGACGTGGGATTCGACCCCGTCCACGCTCAGGCCAATCATCTTGCAGTTGCGCTTGTCGAACTCGCCCTTAAGTGCGGCCGCGGCACCCAGTTCGGTGGTGGACACGGGCGTGAAGTCCCTGGGATGCGAAAATAGGATGGCCCAGCCGTTGCCTTTCCATTCGTGAACATTGACGGTGCCCTGTGTGGTGTCTGCGCTGAAATCTGGTGCAACGTCTCCCAAGCGAACTGCCATAGGGCCCCCTGTAAACACTTAAACATATCAAAGCTCGACAGATCGCGTTCGATCGCTCATGATGAGAGATTGACGTGTTTACCGGACTTATTTGTGACGATCAACGAATTTCTCACTGAAATGGACCGCCAACTTCGGCGGGATGCGGAAGATGCCGCGCCGCCGGGGGCGGGCCACCGCGTCGAATATCTGTTTGCCGTAGATCGTGCGGCCACCCGCGACGAAGGCGCCCTGGTGGTGCGTCTCCTCGCCCGAACGCGGCGCGCGGACGGCACGTGGGATCGGCCTGCGCCGGCTGCCGCCGGCCCGAATGAAGCGCTGACCGCGGCGCCTACAGACCGCCGGCTGCTGGCGTCGCTCCTCGGCGCCACGGCGCGTGACACCGACCAGTTGGATCAGCCGCGATCTGACAGCGGTCTGCGCTTCATCCTGCCAGGCGCTCTGGCACTCGAGTGGGTGCCTCTGGCGGCGCGGGCCGGCCGGTTAATCCTGCGCGAGGGGCCCGAGTCCACGTCCATCCGGCCGTTGCAGTGGGACGACGGCCCGGTGTGGCGGTTCACTCTGGAAGCACTTCCTGAGGACGACCCCGAAGGGCATTGGGTGTCGGGCGTGTTGGTCCGGCGCGAAGACCGGCTGAAAGTCACCGACCCAGTGCTGTTGCTCGAAGTGGGCCTGCTCTTCACGCACGAACGCGTGGCGGCGTTTGATCCAGGTCCATCGTTCGGCGTCCTGTCACTCCTGCGCGAACAGGGCCACGTTCTGGTCCCTGCCGCAGACACCGCGCGTCTCGCGCAGATGCTCAATCGGCTGGGGGTTGATCCGGCCACTTTGCCCGAGTCGTTGATCCTCGCGCCGCTTCGGGTGGCGCCGTCGGCCCGTTTGTACCTCAAGTCTGTGGAGTCGCCGGTCGGAGCACCGGCTGGATCTGCCCCTTCGCCGGCCGATTCGCACGTCGAAGCCACCTTGTCGTTCGACTATGACGGCACGCGCGTGCCGGCGGCGCAAGCAGAGACGTTTTTCGACATGGACCGCCAGCGAATCATCCATCGCGATCCAGAAGCTGAGCAGGAGGCGTTCGAACAGTTGCTCAGCCTTGATGCGGTGCGCGCATCGCTGGACGATCCTGGCGCGTGGCGTGTGCCGGCGAAAGATCTCGGCGCGTTCGTCCGCACGTTGATTCAAGAGGGCTGGCGCGTTGAGGCCGGAGGCGTGCCGTACAAGGCCGCGGGACCCGCGCGCCTCACGGTGACGTCGGGCGTGGACTGGTTCGACCTGACCGCTGTGGTCCCATTTGGCAACGCCTCGGCGTCACTCGTGGAGTTGCTGGCGGCGCTGCGCCGCGGAGAAAAGACCATCGCGCTCGGCGACGGGTCGGTCGGTATGTTGCCCGACGAATGGCTCAGGCGGTATGCGCCGCTCGCTGCCGCGGGCATCGAAAATGACGACGGCTCAATCAGGTATCAGCCGTCGCAGGCTGCGCTGCTGGACGCCATGCTCGCCGCCCAGGCGACGTACGCCGACGTCAAGGTAGACGACGCGTTCGCGCGCATGCGGGAGCGCCTAGCGACGTTTGACCGCGCTGAAGCGCTGGACCCGCCAGCCATCTTCACGGGCACGCTGCGCAGTTACCAGCGCGAAGCCCTCGGCTGGATTCAGTTCCTGCGTCACTTCAAGTTCGGCGGATGCCTCGCCGATGACATGGGTCTCGGCAAGACGGTGACGGTGCTCGCGGAATTGGCACGCGTCTCCGATACCCGGGCCAATGCCCCGGAAGAATCGCGCGGCCCCCGGCCATCACTGGTCGTCGTGCCGCGATCCGTCATTCACAACTGGATGAACGAGGCCGCCACGTTCACGCCAACACTGCGGGTGCTCGACTACTCCGCCAGTCACCGACGCCTGGTCGAAGGACACATCGGCGACTACGACCTGGTGCTCGTGACGTACGGCACGGTCAGGCGCGATATCGAGCGGCTCAAGGAGGTCGAGTTTGAATATGTGATTCTCGACGAAGCCCAGATGATCAAGAACGCTGCGACCGTGGCGTCAAAGGCCGTGCGCCTGCTCAAGAGCCGGCATCGACTCGCGCTGTCGGGCACGCCCATTGAGAACCACCTCGGCGAGTTGTGGAGCCTGTTTGAGTTTCTCAACTCCGGGCTGCTTGGGCGGTCGTCGATGTTCCAGCGCGCGACGTCCGCATCGCAGCCGGATGCCGACACCGTGGCCCTGATCGCGCGCGGCCTGAAACCGTTCCTGCTGCGCAGAACTAAGGCGCAGGTGGCGACGGAGTTGCCCGCGCGCACCGAGCAGACGCTGACGTGTGTGCTGACGCCGCGCGAGCGCAGATTTTATGACGCACTGCGCCGGCACTATCGAGACTCGCTGCTCTCGCGGGTGTCAAAAGTCGGGCTCGGGCAGTCGGGGCTCCAGATTCTGGAAGCGCTACTGCGATTGCGCCAGGCGGCGTGCCATCCTGGGCTCGTCTCACCGGCGCGGCAGGCCGACCCGTCCTCGAAGCTCGACCTACTCCTTGAGAACCTGCGAGAAGTCGTGGGCGAAGGCCACAAAGCCCTGGTGTTTTCGCAGTTCACTAGCCTCCTGGCGCTCGTGCGGCCGATGCTGGACCAGGCGAAAATCACCTACGAGTATCTCGACGGTAGGACGCGTGATCGGGCCACGCCCGTGAGGCTTTTTCAGGAAGATCCGTCGTGCCAGGTGTTCCTAGTGAGTCTCAAAGCCGGAGGCGTGGGTCTCAACCTGACGGCAGCCGACTACGTGTTCCTGCTCGACCCCTGGTGGAACCCCGCAGTGGAGGCACAGGCCATCGACCGCACCCACCGCATCGGGCAGACCAAGGAAGTCTTTGCCTATCGGCTGATCGCCGAAGACACGGTGGAAGAAAAGGTCCTGGCGCTGCAGCAGACCAAGCGTGCGCTGGCCGAGGCGGTGCTCTCAGCCAACCCGGTGGGCCTGCGCGGCCTCAGCACGGACGATCTGGATCTGTTGCTGTCCTAAGCTCATTTCTCCGGCAGCAGCACCACTTTCACGTAGCGCGACATGTTGAGATAGGTCCGGGCGGCAGCCTGGATGCCGGCCGCGGTGAGCTTCTCGTAATACGACGGGATGTCGAGCAGCGTCTCTGGCGCCTCGCCGTGCTGGTACTTGAACGCGGTCTGAGACAGCACGTACGCGTTTTGCTTGATGTCGGTCTCGAAGTCGCGAAGCATCGCGGCCTTCACGTCGCTCACCTGCTTCTCGGTGGGGCCGCTGGCGATGAACGCCTGGATTTCCGCAAACACCCGCTTGCCCAGTGACTCGGTGCGGCTCGGGTCGCTGCCGAAACTGATCGACACTTGATACTGTTCGCGCGGCCGGTCTTCGTAGCTTGCGCCCACTCCCACGCTGTAGGTGCCGCCCAGTTCTTCACGCAACGTCTCACGCAGCCGCGTCTGGAGGATGTCGGCCATCGCACGGATGGCTACCCGCTGCTCCTGATTGTACTGAAACGGTCCGTTGAAGATGACCGACGTCTGGCTCTTGGGCTCGATGCCCTTGCGCACCTCCCGCTCGATCACACCCTCGGGTGTGCGCTCGCCGATGTCCTTCCAGGTCTCCTTGCGGCCCAGTGAGGGCAGGCTGCCAATGTAGCGCTCCACCAGCGGGCGCACCACGGCGGGAACAAGACTGCCCACAAACACAAACGTGAAGTCGCCCATGTCGGCGAACCGCTCTTTGTAGAACCGCATCGCCGTGTCGAGACTCACGGTCGCGAGTTGCTCGGGTGTTGGGGTCCGTGCCCGGGGATGATCCTGCGTCATGGTCTTGCTGACCATCTCGGCAAACGCGAATTCCGGTGAGGCCTGCTGGTTGGCCAGCATCGACTTCATTTGGCCCAGCATGACGCCAAACACCACAGGGTCGGCGCGCGGTTCCATCACCCGCAGCCAGGCCAGCTGGAACATCGTTTCCAGATCCTTCTTCGCGGCGCGGCCGCCTAGGCCCTCTTCACATTCGGTGATCGAGGCCGAAGCCGCGGCCACTTTTCCCGCCATGGCCTTGCCCAGCTCGATATTGCTCAACTTGCCCAGCCCGCCGATGCCCACGAGGGCCGAGGCCGCATCCGCAGAGAGAAAATCTGCATCACTCGCCAGCGAACTCCCGCCGGCGCTGAAGGCTCGGAACAAGATCTCGTCTTCCTTGAAGTCGGTGGGCTTGAGCACCACCTTGATGCCATTCGAGAGATCCCACTCGGTCACGCCGAACCCACGGGGCGTTTCTTTCGTGATCCGGCCCGGCGTGGGCACAGTGGTCATGAGCGTCGTGGCCGTCACCGTATCCACGTAGGCGGTCAGAGGCGCCGACGCGCCGGCAGCGATGGCCGCCGACAGCTGATTTTCGATCGGCAGCGGAACGCCCTCCTTCCTGGGCGCACTCACGAGCACCACCCGATTCCCTTCGGGCACCCACTCCACGGCAAGGCCGTTCACTTCTGCAAGGGTGATCGTCGGCACCATCCTTTTGGTGAGATCGACTTCAAAAGCGAGTCCAGGAATCGGCTCGCCCTGTGTCACCGCACGAATGTACTCGGCCGCCAACTGCCCGGACGGCCGCTTGTCCTTTTCGGCCAGCGCCTGCTCAAGGCCGCGCAGGAAGTTGGTCTTCTGCCGATCGAACTCCGACTGCGTGAACCCGAACTTCACCACGCGCTCGGCCTCGGCGTAGAGCGCGGTCAGCCCCTTCTCAATGCCGCCCTCCTTCACCATGGCGTTGAGCATCGAGGCTTCGGCGCTCTTTACGAACAACCCGCGAGCCGCACCCGCCGCTATGAACGGGGCATCGGGCTTCTGCGACATCTCGCCAAACCGCGCGTTCAGCATCCCGGCGAACATGCCTTCCACTATCTGCCGGCGATAGGAGCCCACGGTGGACTGGTCGCGCAGCGCCATCTTGCCGTAGACACTGACGGTAGTCATCGGCGCTTCGGCGTCGCTGGCGATCGCATACAGCGTGCCGGGTTGCGGCGGCACCGCATAGGTCGGCAGCGGACGCGGGTTCGTCGCCTTCGGCATCGCGCCAAAGTGTGTGGCGATGAGCTTCTGCATCGCGGCCGCGTCAAAGTCGCCGACCGCAATTACCGTCATCAGGTCGGGCCGATACCAGTCTTTGTAGAACCGCGTCAGGCTCTCGTGTTTGAACGTCTGCAGGCTCTCCACGGTGCCAATCGGCAGGCGCTCGGCATACCGTGAGCCCTTCAGCAACGTCGGAAACTGCTGGTCCTGCATCCGCGCGCCGGCGCCGCGGCGCAGGCGCCACTCTTCAATGATGACGCCGCGCTCCTTGTCGATCTCGGCTGGCTCAAAACTGACGTTCCGGGCCCAGTCTTCCAGGATCAACATGGACCGACCCAGCACCTCAGGCTTATCAGTCGGCACCTGCAGCATGTAGATCGTTTCGTCGAAGCTCGTGGACGCGTTGATGCTCGGGCCGAACCGCATGCCGATGGACTCGAGGAACGCTACCGTGTCCAGCTTCGGGAAGTTCTTCGTCCCGTTAAACGCCATGTGCTCGACGAAATGCGCCAGGCCCAACTGATCGTTGTCCTCGACCAGCGACCCGACATTGACCACCAGCCGCAATTCCGCGCGCCCGGCGGGAAGCGCGTTCTTGCGAATCATGTACTTCAGACCGTTATCAAACTGCCCGGTGGTGACATCCGGATCCACCGGCAGCGCCTGGGTCAGGGGCGGCGCGCCCGCCTGCGCGAGCAGGGCTGTGTGTGGCGTGGACGAAATCGCGGCGGCGAGAACGACAGCCGAAGCGATGCCCACGGCGAACCGGCGGATGCATGCAGTCATGACGGGTGTCCCACCGGAAGCATATCCCAACCCTGTGGCGCCCACCCGGCACCCGGCCCTGAATCGGTGCGAGTGGTCCCTTCGTTGTGCGATACCATAGCCGCCCGTCTCACAGTCATGCTCCACACGCGACACCTTTGCCGTCACTACCCCATGGGCGGCACGATCGTAAAGGCCCTGGATGACTTGTCGCTTGACGTCGCCGACGGCGAGTTCCTGGCGCTTGTCGGCACGTCGGGATCAGGAAAGTCCACGCTGCTGAATCTCATTGGTGGACTCGACCAGCCCAGTGCGGGTTCCCTTGAGGTGCAAGGCCGCGATCTGGCTCGCATGAGCCGCGACGAACTCAGCCTGCATCGGCGCAACACCGTCGGCATGATCTTTCAGTCGTTCAACCTCGTGCCGTCGATGACCGCCGTAGAGAATGTCGCGCTCTCGCTGATGTTCGCAGGCGTGCCCCGAGCCGAACGTGATCAGCGCGCGTCGGCGCTACTCGAGACGATGGGGCTTGGGGGGCGCCAGCGCCACAGGCCGAAGGAACTTTCAGGTGGCGAACAGCAACGTGTGGCCGTGGCACGCGCCCTGGCCAACCAGCCGCCCCTGTTGCTGGCCGACGAACCGACGGGCAACCTCGACAGCCGCACCTCATGTGAAATCATGGATCTGGTGCGAACGTTGAACGAGCGTGACGGCAAAACCGTCATCCTCGTGACGCATGACGCCGCGCTCGCTGCCGCATATGCGCGCCGTACGGTCACACTTCTCGACGGGAACGTCATCTCCGACACCGGTGCCGTATTGGAGCGGGCATGACCTTCACCGACACCCTCCTGCTCGCGTTCAGGAACCTGCGGCAGTCGCGGCTGCGCACGAGCCTCACCACACTCGGCGTGGCGATTGGAATCGCGTCACTCGCCGGCATGGTCTCACTCGGTGTGGGGTTGCAGGAGCAAGTGGTGGGCCGGCTCACACAGTCGGGCGTGTTCGACAGCATTACGGTGACCTCGGGTCGCGCCAACATCCCAGGCATGGGCGGGATGGGCCTCGGCCGCGTCGCGGGACGTGGCGGTCGGGGTGGCCGGGGCAATGCCACGCCCGCACCGCCGGCGGCACCGCTCGATGACGCGGCGGTTGCGCGGTTTGCCGCACTCTCGCATGTGCGCGATGCCTACCCCACCCTGCGCATTCCGATGTCCTACACATTCGACGGACGCACAAACGCAGCGTTGGCCGCGGGCATTCCCGAATCGTCGCGTGGTGAAGGCGCCTTCCAGACAATCACCCACGGCGCCTTCTTCCCGGACGCCACCAGCCCGTCATTGATGCTTAGTCTCGACATGGCCCAGCAGCTCAATGCGGATGCGCCGGGTTCGCTTGTCGGCCAGACACTCGAGTTGTCCTACGCCGACAGTGCATCCAATGCCGCCGGTACTCCAGAGTTTGTCGCCGGTGTGCAGGTCACGCGCGTCAGCCGGCCGTTCACGATCGTGGGCATCGTTGAACGCGATCCCGCGCCAGGCGCCAGCCTGGGTCTTTCTGCCATCATGATCCCGCTCGAACAGGCCCGCGCGATCAATGCCCGTGCCATCGCAAACCCACAAGCCTTCCTCCAGGGCGCAGCGCCGCAGACGCGCCGCTACACGGCCGTCACCGTGCGCGTGACTTCCGCGGCGAACACGCAGGATGTGCAGGATCAGATCAAGGCGATGGGGTTCACGGCCTTCTCGTTGAATGATGCGCTGCAAGGAGCCAAACGCGCGTTCCTGCTGCTGGACATCCTGCTCGCGCTTGTCGGGTCCGTCGCGCTTGCGGTCTCTTCACTCGGTATCGTCAATACGATGGTCATGTCGATTCTCGAGCGCACCCGTGAAATCGGCATCATGAAAGCCATCGGCGGCAGCGACCGCGACGTGCGCGGCATCTTCCTTGTGGAGGCCGCCACGATTGGCCTCATCGGCGGCGTGGCCGGCATCGTCCTCGGCTGGGGCGTGGGCCGGCTCATCAACATCGGCGCCAATATTTACATCGAACGACAGGGCGGCACGGCCGGCGACCTGTTTTCGCTCCCCTGGTGGCTGATCCTCGGCGCCATGGTCTTCGCGCTGCTCGTGAGCCTTGTGGCCGGAAGCTTCCCAGCCAGGCGTGCGGCCCGTTTAGACCCCATTCAGGCCCTCAGGCACGAATAGCCCCCAGGCAGTACAATTAGGCAGTGAGTAGCAAAGAGAAGGATACCGATACCTCTACCCCTTCCCCTTCTGGTTTTGCCGCCCTTGGGCTTGTTGACGCACTCGTCAAGGCCGTTGCGGCACTTGGATACGAAGAAGCCACACCGATTCAGCGCGAAGCGATTCCAGTGCTGCTGTCGGGTCGAGACATCATCGGCCAGGCCGGCACAGGCACCGGCAAGACGGCCGCGTTTGCGCTGCCCCTGCTGCACCGCCTGATCGAAACGCCCGCCGAGAAGAAGGGCGCGGTTCGCGCCATGGTCCTCGTGCCAACCCGCGAATTGGCCATGCAGGTGGCTGAGGCCATCCACAAGTACGCGAAGAAGACGACCCTGACGGTGGTACCGCTGTATGGAGGCGCGCCGATGGATCAGCAGATTCGCGCCCTCCGGCGCGGCGTGGACATCGTGGTCGCAACGCCCGGCCGCGCGCTCGATCACCTTCGCCGCAAGACGCTCGACCTGACGTCGCTCGAAATCCTTGTGCTGGACGAAGCCGACGAGATGCTGGACATGGGCTTCGCCGAAGACCTGGAAGCCATCCTGACCTCCACGCCTGAGACGAGGCAGACGGCGCTGTTTGCCGCCACGATGGCGCCACGCATCGCATCGATTGCCGAACGCCACCTGCGCAAGCCGGAGCGCATCACCATCAAGGCCGAAAAGCGTGCCCCCGGCAAGATGCCGCTCGTGCGGCAGGTGGCGTACATGGTGTCGCGCCAGCAAAAGAGCTTCGCGCTGGGTCGCATCCTCGAGTTTGAAGACCCGACGTCGGCCATCGTGTTCTGCCGCACGCGCATCGAAGTGGACGAGTTGACCGACACGCTCAAGTCACACGGCTACGGCGCACAGGCGCTGCACGGCGGCCTCGATCAGCGGCAGCGCGATCGCGTCATGCAACTGTTCCGCACCGGCAAGTCCGACGTGCTGGTGGCCACCGACGTCGCTGCACGCGGCCTGGACATCGACCACGTCTCGCATGTCATCAACTACGACATCCCCACGGCACCCGAGGTCTACATCCACCGCATCGGCCGCACGGGCCGGATCGGTCGCGAAGGTGTAGCCATCACGCTCGTGGATCCGCGCGAACAGCGCACGCTGCGTTATATCGAAACCCTGATTAAACAGAAGATCGAGATCGTCACGCTGCCGACGCTGGCCGCGCTAAAGGCCAAGCGACTGGACACCACCCGCGCCTCGCTCATCACGCGCATCACTGCCGGCGACCTCGACGAAACGCGCGCGCTCGTGCAGTCGCTGGCCGAAGACTTCGAAATGGTAGATATCGCGGCGGCCGCCCTCGCCATGTTCCAGACGGAGTCAGATTCACCGACAGCCAAGGGTGCCGACGCCGAGATCCCCCCGCCGCCTCCGTCCCGACCGGCGCGCACGTACGGCGCCCCCGACAGGTCCGGCGCCGCTAGAGCGACGCCCTACGGAGCGAAGCCCTACGCATCCAGGCCCTACGGCGCGAAGACCTATGGCGACAAACCCTACGCGGCGAAGGCGAACGCCACGCCAGATGACGCGCCAGAAGCCGCGCCCGAGCGCCCACGAGCGCCCCGCGACCGCGCGGATCGCGGCGACAGCGGCAGCAGCCGCGTCGTCCTCGCCTTCAGCGTCGGAAAAGACGATGGGGTGCGGCCGGCCGATCTGGTGGGCGCGATCACCGGCGAAGCCGGGATCACCTCACGCGACCTCGGCGCCATCCGCATCAACGACCAGTTCTCAACCGTGGAAGTCTCAGAAGCCCTGGCCACGAAGGTCGTCAAGGCCATGAAAGGCAAGACCGTCCGCGGCGAGAAAGTGGACGTCAAGCCCATGGGCTAGTGGTAAGTTGAGTCCGCTCGCCGCACAGCACACCGGGCGGCCTGGAGGGTGGCATGTCCTCACCATCAATTCGGGCAAGCGCACATCGTTTCTACTGGTGGGTCGCGGTGGTGTGCACCCTGATTGTCTTTGCAGAGTTCTCGCGGACGTTCTACCTCAGCGCCCTGTTCGACGCGCCACCGCTGTCGTGGTTGTTGCCGATCCACCGCGCCATCATGACGGCGTGGCTGGCGCTGTTTCTGGTCCAGCTCCGGCTCGTGGCCGCTGGCCGAACCGATCTGCATCGCAAACTGGACGTGGCCGGGGAGCGCTAGTCGTGCCCATGGTCCCCGTGAGCATCGCGACCACGATCGACGCAGGCAGGCGCGGCGTCACCCCGGCCCCAGCGATCACGCCACTCTTGTTCATGGCGATTCCCATCGTCACCATCGCGGTCTTTGCCACGCTCGTCGGTATCGCCCTCTGGAACCGGCGGCGCAGCGCCGTGCACAAGCGGCTGATGCTACTTGCGACGGGCAGCATTCTCACCCCCGCCATCGCTCGAATCCCGGTGATTGAAGACGGCGGCCTGCCGGTGTTCGTGGGCCTCACCACCCTCGCTGTTCTCCTGTGCATTGGCGTGGACACTTGGCGGAATCGCCGGCTGCATCCGGCCGTTGGATGGGGCGGGGCATTTGTCATTGTCTCGGAGCCGTTCCGCATCTGGCTGGCGGGCACGGCGGCCTGGGCACCATTGGGCACATGCCTGATGTCGTAACATCTCTTCATGGCTGCCCAAGCATCGTTTGACATCACATCCAAGGTCGATCTCCAGGAAGTTGACAACGCCATCAACCAAGCGAAAAAGGAACTGGCCCAGCGCTACGACTTCAAGGGGTCAAAGTCCACAATCGAGCTGAAGGCCAAAGAGAACCTCATCGAACTGGTTGCCGACGACAACTTCAAGATGGAAGCGGTCTGGGAGATTGTGCTAACCCGCCTGATTCGCCGGGGTGTGCCCACCAAGAACCTGAAGCCCGGCGACATCGAGCCCATCGGCGGCGCGCTCGTGAAACGTAGGGTGGAGTTGCAGCAGGGGATCAGCTCGGATGCGGCCCGCGACATCACCAAGTTCGTGAAGGAACAGAAGCTGAAGAAGATTCAGGTCACCATCCAGGGCGACCAACTGCGCGTGACCTCGTCCTCAAAGGACGAGCTGCAGAATGCCATCCAGATCCTGCGGGCGCAGGACTTCGGCGTTGAACTCCAGTTCGGAAATTTCCGCGACTAGTGCGCGAAGAAGGCCTCTTTAATGACCTTGACCTTGGGCTGGCCGGTGCCCAGTCCATCGATGGCCACCACGTCGAAACGGCACGGGTCTTCCAGACGACCCACCCACCCTAGATAATCGAGCGCCATCGCGGCAATGCGCCGCTGCTTCCAATCGGTGACGCTCTCGGCGGCCGAGCCATACCGGTCTGTCCGGCGTGCCTTCACCTCCACAAACACCAACGTCTCATCGTCTTGCGCGACGATGTCAATTTCTCCAAACCTGGTGCGATAGCGGCGCGCAAGAATGACGTACCCCTGGCGGCGAAGTTCCTCAGCAGCGAGGTTTTCCCCTGCTTTTCCGGCTTCGTAGTTACCGTAGAGAAGTCGCACGTCCTGTTGCGTGGCAAATCGGGTGCCACCTGCCAGCCCCCGCAGTTCGTGGCGTTCTCGGAGGAGCGCCTGGCGCCAGGAATTTCTTACGTGCCCAGCCTACCCACCCTTACTTTCTTACAGTTCCCCAGTTCCCCAAGCGCCTCTTCAAAGATGTCCAGGACCGAGTCAATCTGAACGGTGTTGATAACCAGCGGGGGAGCGAAGCGAAGGGCATTGCGGCCGGCGCCGAGGATCAGGACCCCACGTTTGAACATGGCCTGGACGATGCGGTCGCGCTCGGTTGTGGCGCGCTCCTTGGTCTGGCGATCGCGCACCAGTTCCACGCCGACCATCAGCCCCTTGCCCCGGACATCGCCGATGAGCGGGTATTTGTCTTTTAGGGCGAGCAGGCGGTCAATCAGGTGGTTCCCCACTGTTTCCGCGTTCTGGATCAGTCCCGCCCGCAGCACCTTGATTGTCTCGAGGGCGGCGACGCAGCTCAGCGGGTTGCCACCAAACGTGCTGGCGTGCGCTCCCGGCGGCCAGTTCATAACGTCGGCCCGGGCAGCGGTGGCACTCAGAGGCAACCCCGACGCAATGCCTTTGGCGATGGTGACGATGTCGGCTTTGACGCCGAAGTGTTCGGCGGCAAACATCCGGCCAGTGCGGCCCATGCCGGACTGCACCTCGTCCATGATGAGCATCATCCCGTGTCTGGTCGTCAGGTCGCGCAGCCGCTGGTGGAACACGGGCGCCGGCACAACGTACCCGCCTTCACCCTGAATCGGTTCCACCAGCACGCCTGCCACCTCATCGGGCGAGACCAGATGCACCAGGATTTGTTCCTCGACAAAGCCGAGGCACTCGGCCTGGCAGGACTCGGGCTTGAGGCCCACAGGGCAGCGGTAGCAGTTAGCGTACGGCGCGTGGAACACGCCCGGCATCATCGGACCAAAGCCGCGGCGCTGGATGAACTTGCTGGACGTGGCGGCCAGCGCCCCCAGCGTCCGGCCATGGAACGACCCCAGGAACGCGATGATGTTCATGCGCTTCGTGTGGTACTTCGCCAGCTTGAGGGCTGCTTCATTGGCCTCGGTGCCGGAGTTACCGAAAAACGACCGGACCTCGCCGTCGATGGGCACGATTGCCGCCATCTCTTCGGCCAGTTGCACCTGAGGCTCGTAAAAAAAGTCCGTCCCCGACATGTGCAGGTATTTGTGGGCCTGGTCCACAATGGCCTTGACCACGTCGGGGTGTGAGTGCCCTGTGCTGGTCACGGCGATGCCCGCCGCGCAGTCGAGGAACACGTTGCCATCCACATCTTCGACCACGGCGCCTTCGCCCCGGGCCATCACAAACGGATAGTCGCGGGTGTAGGACGTGGACACGCGCTTGGCGTCGCGCGCGATGATTGCCGCGGCCTTGGGGCCCGGCAGCGCGGTCTTGATATTCGGTGTGGTGATCATGGGCCAGCTACTTTCGCTTCCACCTGGTTCCGGTGGGAGAATCCTCGAGAATCACGCCGCGCGCCTCGAGACCAGCGCGAATGTCATCGGCCTTGCCGAACTGTCGATCGCGCCGGGCCTGACGACGCTCGTCGATGAGGGCACGAACTTCCTCTTCGGGCACGGGCGGCGCGGCCTCTTCACGGCGTCGCACTGCCACTACGCCCAACACCTTGTCAAACTCCTCGAACGCCTCACGAATCAGGTCGGCGTCGGCCGCGCCAAGTGCCCGGCCCCCCTCCTGGTCCATGGCCGCGTTCATCTCGCGGAGGAGTTCGAACATCACGCCGAGGCCACCAGGTACATTGAGGTCCGAGGCAATTTTGCTACGGAACTCCTCACGTGCGGCCGTGACTCGCGAGGCGATCTCCGGATGCGCGTCACCGCCGGCTACACGGTCGATGCGCGCCAGGAAGTCGGTGAGGCGCGTCAACGCGGCGTCGGCCTGGGTCAGGATCTCGAAGCTAAACGTCAGCTGTTTGCGGTAGTGGACTGAAATCAATGCGTAGCGGAGCGCCGACGCCTTGAACCCGCGGTCGAGGATGTCCTGCACGTTGTAGACATTTCCGAGCGACTTCGACATCTTCTTGTGGTCAAGGTGCAGGAACTCCACGTGCACCCAAAACCGCGAGAACTGCCGTCCGGTCGCCCCCTCAGCCTGGGCGATCTCGTTTTCGTGGTGCGGAAAGATCAGATCGATGCCACCACCGTGAATGTCGATGGGCCCCTCGCCCAGCAGGCGCAGCGCCATCGCGGAGCACGCGATGTGCCAGCCCGGCCGGCCCGGACCACATCCGTAGTCCCAGGTCGGCTCGCCCGCCTTGGTGGCCTTCCACAACACGAAGTCGCGCGCATCCTGCTTGTCGTACGTGTCGGTATCCACCCGGACCCCGGCCTGGATGCCCTCGTGATCCAGCCGAGCGAGTTTGCCGTAGTCGGGCAGTGTCGCGATGCGGAAATACGTCGATCCGTCTGACTCGTAGGTGTGACCATGCGTTTTGAGCTGCGCGATCATGTCCACCATGGCGCGCAGGTTCGCATCGTCGGTCGCGCGCGGATTTTCTTCCACCGGTTCCAGGCCCAGGGTCGCGCAGTCATCGCGGAACGCCTGGATGTACAGGTCGGTGTAGTCGCGCAGCGACATGCCGGCCTGCTGGGAGGCGTTGATGGTCTTGTCGTCCACGTCGGTGAAATTCATGACGTGGCGCATGGCGTAGCCTTCCTGGTGACGGAGGGCGCGCCGCAACACATCCAGGCTGATGAACGTGCGGAAATTGCCGATATGGCCGCGGGCATACACCGTCAGACCGCACGTGTACATCCGGACCGTCGTGCCATCGGCGGGCACGAAGTCTTCCTCGGTTCGGGTCAGGGTATTAAACAGGCGCATAACAGAACACGTGCCGAACGCTCGGCAGGCGAGATCAGACCCGGGCTGCCGGCAGAGGGTGTGTGACGACCGACGACTTCACGCCGCAGCGCACCGTGATTTCCACGGCGTTGCCCGGCGATTCCAACGTCAGTTCCAGCCCGGCATCGGCCGCGAGCGTCCCGGCGGTCAGCGCACCAATGGCCTCGGTCAACGCGCCCACGAGCGCACTCGCGTCACTTTCCGAACCGCCGGCGGCCACCACGTACCGGCCCCCTACTTCGGGCGCCACATTCCGAAAACGTTCGTCCGCGGGGACGATCAAATTCACCGGATCCGACATCGTGTCCTAATTCTATCCGGAAGGACGAGGGCGCCGTAACCCCCAGCCCTCATAGGCCCTCGCGCGCGATCACGCGGCGTCCGGCTTCGCAGTCGAGGTCGATCTGCGCACTGAGGGCCTCGAGGCTGTCAAATTTTTCCTCAGGCCGCAGCCACTCCACAAACTCCAGCCGCATGGATGTGCCGTACAAATCCATCGCCCCGTCAAGCAGGTGTGTCTCAACGGTGGCCGGCCCGTCGCCGGTGATGGTTGGGCGAATGCCAACGCTTGTCACAGCCGGGTGCCGGACGCCGTCAATCACGGCAATGGTGGCGTAGATACCGTAGGCCGGGAGCAGTTCGTTCGCTACGTGAAGATTCGCAGTGGGAAATCCGAGGCGCCGTCCGATTTGTTCTCCATGCACCACCACACCGTCCAGAAAGTAGTAGTGACCCAGCAGTTCGGCCGACTCGCCCACACGGCCCTCCGCAATCAGGCGTCGGATGCGCGTGCTTGAGACAACAAAATCCCTGTAGCGCACCGGTTCGATGTTGCCGGTCAGGAACCCTCGGTCTTCGCCAAGAGCCTTAAGAAGCGTGAACGTACCGAGCCGCTCCCGGCCAAACAGGAAGTTCGCGCCCACCCACACCTCGGCCACCTGCAGCCAGTCCACCAGCACGCGGTCGATAAACGCTTCGGGTTCCCAGCGGGCCATCTCGGGTGTGAACTGGACCACCGCCACCCCGTACACGCCTGCGCGTCCGAAGGTTTCAAGCCTCTGCGCCAGGGTCATCAGCATCGGCGGCGCCTTCTCGGGCCGCACGACGCGCGGGGGATGGGGATCGAACGTGACCACCACAGGGTTACCACCGCACGCGGCGGCCTGGACCTTCACGCGGTCGAGGATTTTCTGGTGTCCGCGGTGGACACCGTCAAAATTTCCGAGCGCGGCCACCGGACGAGGCCAGTGCGGCGGCGCGCCGACGGGAAAGTGCGCTATGTGCATGCAACCTGCAGACCATCGTATGCGAGCGCCATGCCCTCGGGAAGTGACGCGCACGTTTCGGCATGGCCAAGGTCGTGACAGCAGTGCGTGAACAGTGTCTGACGCGCGCCGAGTTGACGCGCTACCGCCACGGCCTCATCAATGGAAAAATGCGTCGGATGGCGCTTCCTGCGCAGGGCATCCAGCACCAGCACATCGAGCCCCTGCAGTTGGACCTTCGTCTCGTCGGGAATCTCGTTACAGTCGGTCAAATAGGCGAATGTGCCGATGCGGAAGGCCAGCACCGGCCGACCGCCATGCAGGACCCTGAGCGGCTGGATCTCCGTCCGGCCCAGACAAAACGGCCCAACGATTGTGTTGAGACGCAGGTCGGGCACCCCACCGCCCGACGCACCTCCGGTTTCAAAAACGTAGCTGAACACCCGGCGAATGTCGGCGAGCGTCGCCGCGTCGCCGTACAGCGGCAACGCGGCCCGGGTCATGTGGTTATAGCGACGCAACTCGTCCAGCCCGAGGATGTGGTCCGCGTGTGAGTGCGTGTAGATGACGGCGTCGACCTTCCGCAGGTTGTGGCGCAACGCCTGCTGTCGGAGGTCCGGCGTCGTATCCACCAGGACCCTCATTCCGTCATCGCATTCGAGGTATAGCGACGGACGCAGGCGCGAGTCGCGCGGGTCCTGCGACCGGCACACCGCGCAGTCGCAGCCGATCATCGGCACACCATGTGACGTGCCCGTCCCGAGAAACAGCACCTGCATCACCAAGGATTATTTGCCATCTCGCGCTTGCAGTTGGTTATAAATGACAGCAATGCCCACAGCAAAACGTGTCGTCACGCCTCCGTCAGTCCGCGCGGCCCGCGCCGGCAGGTCCATGGCTCGGCTCGTGCGCATCATGGCCACGCTTCGCTCGAAATGCGGCTGCCCGTGGGACCGGGAGCAGACTCACGCAAGCCTGCGGCCCTTCCTGCTGGAGGAAACCTATGAGGCGCTCGAAACCCTGGACCAGGGCGACCTGGACGCGCTGCCCGGCGAACTCGGGGATGTGATGTTTCAGTGCGTCTTCCACGCTCAAATCGCGGCTGAAGCCGGACGCTTCGACATGGCGGATGCGCTCGACGCCATTGCCGCCAAGCTCATACGGCGCCATCCGCATGTCTTCACCTCCTCTGGACGGCCGCTTCCACGCGGCCGCAAGGGCCGTCAGGGGCTGCCCTCGACGCCGTCGGCCGTGCTGACGCAGTGGGAACAGATCAAGGCGTCGGAACAGCACAGCGCGGGCGCGAAGAACCGCCTGCTGTCGGGCGTGCCCCGCGCGCTGCCGAGCCTGTTGCGCGCCTACGAAATCGGCACGCGCGTGGCGGCGGTCGGCTTTGACTGGCCCGACACCATCGGCGTAGTGGACAAAATTGACGAGGAGGTGCGCGAACTGCGCGAAGCACTGACCCAGAACCCGGAACGGGCGGCTGAAGAACTGGGCGACCTGCTGTTTTCGATCGCCAACCTCGCCCGCAAGCTCAAGCTCGAGCCCGAAAGCGCGCTGCGTGCCGCCAATGAAAAATTTTCGTCACGGTTTGCCGCCGTCGAAGCCGATCTGGAGCGGCGCGGCTCCAGCGTACATGCCGCCACTACGGAAGAACTGGAGGCCGCGTGGCAGCGGGTGAAACGGTCGTCACCACCAAAGATCGCCCGGTCACGGTCCGCACGTGCGCCTCGCGCCCGTCGGTCTCGATAACCACGGCACCGTCATGGTCGGTCCGGAATACGTCGATACTGCGGCGTGCCAGCCGACCCATGACCACCGGTGAAGGATGACCGAATATGTTGTCCTGGCCTGCCGACACCAAAGCAATCGTCGGTGCATACCGGTCCAGGAAGTCTTCTCCGGAAGACGTCCGGCTACCGTGGTGCCCCAACTTGAGGATGCGAATGGGCGATGATGAATCGCTGCGCGTGAAAGGCTGCTCGAACTCCGGTCCCGCGTCACCGGTCAGTAGCACCTCCACCAGTCCAATACGCAGGCGGAGCACGACCGAGTCATCATTGCGCACACCACGACGTTCCCAGTCGGGTATGAGTGGATGCAACACGTCGATCACGGCGTTGTCCAGTTCAACCCGATGTCCCGTCTGCAGTCGCCGCCAGGCCGCACCACTCGCTTGCGCGACACGCCGTAACTCGCCCATCAGTGGTTGGGCCGGCACAGGGACGCCCTCCCAGATTTCGACGGGTGGCAGGTCGCCGGCCACACTCATCGCGCCTCCGGCGTGATCCACATCGGCATGAGTGATCGCCAGCCAGTCGATCTTCCTGATACCCAATGCCCAGAGCGCGGGCGTCACGACGCGGCCGCCGACATCAAACCTCCCGGCCGACCCCCCGGCATCAACGAGCAGTACGTGACCGCTGGCAAACTGCACGACAATGGCCTCGCCCTGGCCGACGTCGATCATCGTGGCACGCACCCACCCCGGTGCCGGACGCTGCCAGGGCGCCCACGGCGCAGTCACGATGAGGCAGGCGCAGGCCGTTGCGGCACCGACAGCGCCACGCTCGACCCAACGACGACCACGCCACACGAGCGCTAGCACAACCATCGCGTAATACCCCGTCGTCAGCACCACCGGCGGAGGCGGGACGCGCCACGACACCCACGGCACCAGATCCACCAGTCCGGCTGACCCCGTCAGGGCCCAGGTCGCTTTGTACGCAGTCAACGCCAGCAACGATGCTGGTCCGTGGAAGTATGGCCACGTGCCCAGCACGATCAGCAGGAGGCCCGACAGCTGCGCTAGCACCATGGCGGGAATGGCGACAAAGTTCAGCAGCAGGCCGGCCACACCCACACGCATGAAGACCGATGCGGCCATCGGCAGGATGACGATCTCCGCCGCTACGGTGGCCAGGAACAAACCCTTGACGAGCCGAAAAGCCATCACCCAGTTGCGGTGCGGGCCCCGCGGAGCATCTCCCATCAGGCGCGGCAGTATCGAGATGAGACCAAACGTGGCGCCAAACGACAGCCACGCTCCTACGTCCAGCACCACCAGTGGGTCGGTCACCACAGAAATGAGTGCGGTCAGTGCCAGCACATTGATCGGTTTGGGCACGAGTCCAGTCAGCCGTAAGCCCAGATATAAGGTGGCGGCAATCACGGCGCGCACCACAGATGCGTCGCGTCCCACCACCAGGCCATAGGCGACGACAATCACAAGTGTGAGCAAGACGGGGATTTGGTCGAGGCGGATGAACAGCCGGAACACAAACAGACACAACGCCGTGAGGATGGCTACGTTGCCGCCGGAGATGGCAATGACGTGAAACGTGCCGGCCACCTGCAGTCGCCTGGTGGCGGCCTCGTCAAGCCCGGCGCGATCACCGATGAGGATCGCGGTCACCACGGCGGCACTGTCACCACCCAGCGGTACGAGCCATCGCGCTGCGACCACACGCACATGGCGGCGCACGGCCGCCGCCGCCTCCTGCCAGGCCGTGCCAGGCTCCACCTGCACCAGGGCGGCGCTCTTCACCGTAGCCACCAGGTCAAATGGGCGCGTGAGTCGCTGCCAGGTAGGACTCGGCGACCCTGGATTACGCACGACAGAGGGCACCCGAAGTCGGGCCGGCATTCTGACGCGGCGCCCCGCAGTCCACTGCCCAACCGACCCGGCTGCGAGTTCGCCGTTGACGATGGTGAGTACTTGAAAACGGTCGAGCGCCTCGGGTGGATCACCCATGACCTGCAGCCGCACGTCGTCGAGTTCCAGACGCACACCGGTCTCTCCGATCGACGCATCCCGTCGCAGACGACCATCAATTAGGATGGGTTCTGCTGCGCCAGCGATCGACGACGGCACCGGTGCGAGGGCGGTATCGCGTGCAAACGCGCCGACGGTCAGCGCCACTGCCCCCGCGGCGCACCAGGCGCACCCCTGGCCCCATCGCCCACAGCCCCACGCAAGGGCAATGGCCAGAACCACAGTGAAGGTGGCGACGGCCGCCGCGGCGGCGCTTTCCACCTGCGAGATCAGACCCGCAGTGACGCCTGTGACAACGATGAGGGAAAGCGATAGGCCGAAGGGCATGCCCCACGGCAATGCAAAACGCGGGCTCAAGTCAGATGCCATACCGCGGCAGTGATTGGTCGCCAAGGTTGCAGAAATTGCAATCTAGGCGCGTGCGACGTACGCACTATCTACACGGCAGGTGTCCGTCGAGCGACGTGGGCGCGTCGATGGCTGGACGGCCGCACCACAATTTAGGTAGTCGGAAGCCTGTCGCTCGAGGAGACATCATGACGGTTCGACTTCGGGGCCTTTCACTCGCTCTGGCTTTTCTCGTACTTGTGCCCGCGGTTTCGGCTGCGCAGGCAGTACCCTCCATCACCTTCGAAATCAAGGGCGGCGTGAATTCCGCCACGATCAAGTCGGACACCGAATCGGGAAGGCGATTGGGTGGCGTCGGCGGTGTGTTTCTCGGTGCTCGGATTACCGATACCCTCGGCCTCAGAGTCGAAGGCCTCTTCAGCCAGCGGGGCGCAACCGACGAAACACCCGGCTCTGATGTGATGTCTCGCGTGAAGGACCTCGACGCGCCGGTGCTGTTGACGCTTGGAACCGCGTCGGACACCGGTAGGCGGTTTCACCCCTTCGCGGGTGTTCAGGCCAGCTACAAGTTAAAGGCTGAGGCAAGCAGCGAGCTCCTCGGGCTGACGGTCGACGTCAGTGACGATGTAGAAGACCTGGACTTCAGCGCGGTCGTTGGCGCCGGCGTCGAAATGGGCCGGGTCAGGGTCGACGCGCGTTACTCCCACGGGCTCACGAACTTCGCCAAGAAATCGGGCGACACCGCCAAGAATCGCACCATCGCCGTGATGGTGCGACTGCGCCTCCGGTAGCACCGCGACCATCTCTGGGGGGGGCGGAAGCATCCCCCCCCCCATTTTTAGGGGTTCTGTGTAACAACGGAATAAACTGCCCTAGGTGTTGAGGTATCCTTGCATCAGAGGATATTTGAAGAATTGCTCGAACGTCGCCGTTTCGCCTCCGAAGTCAAGTTCCTCCTCGCACCCTCCGACGCCGACGCCATTCGAGCCTGGGCGAGGGGCCGTCTGCCTCCCGACCCCTACGGATCCGGTGAGGACGCCGACTACTACCGCATTACTAGCTTGTATGCCGACACGGCGGCCCAGGACGTCTTTTTCCGACGCGGCTCGTTCGGGCGCTCCAAGTTCCGCATTCGCCGCTACGCCGACTCGGACATGGTCTTCCTGGAACGGAAGCTCCGCACAAAGAACTTGCTCACCAAACGAAGGACGCTCGTGCCCCTCAGCGACCTCGCACACTTGGAATCCGGTGCTGACGCCTGGCCCGACGACTGGCCGGGCGCGTGGTTTGGCCATCGGCTCGCAGCGCGGCGTCTCGCGCCAGTCTGCCAGGTGGCGTACAACCGCGTCGCACGATTGGCCAGCACGCCCTATGGCTTCGCACGGCTCACGATGGATGAACATCTTGAGGCCTGGCCCACCCGCCGCCGCGAGTTTCAGGATGGATCAAGCCAACCGGTGCTCGAGGACAAGGTCATCCTCGAACTGAAGTATCGGGTGGGCATGCCCGCCGTGTTCAAGGCGCTCGTCGAAGAGTTCGGTCTGCAACCGGCGCCTGTCTCCAAATACCGGCTCTCCATGGCCGCGCTCGGTTTGGCGTCGGACCCCGCGTCGGAGGAAAGCACCACATGCCAAGCTTCCTGACCAATGTGCTGCAGCCGGGGCCTGCACTCGTCCCGCTTGATGTCTTCATCCGGCTGGTGATTGCCGCGCTGCTCGGCGGCGTGGTCGCCTGGACCTACCGCCATACGCGCGACCTCACCGACGCTTCGCCCACTTTCCCAGCCACCCTAGTACTGTTGTCGGTGCTGATCGCGATGGTGACTCAGGTGATCGGCGACAACGTGGCGCGCGCCTTCAGCCTGGTTGGTGCGCTCTCCATCGTACGATTCCGCACGGTCGTTCGCGATACCCAGGACACCGCGTTTGTCATCTTCGCGGTCGTCGTCGGCATGGCGGTAGGCGCCAACGACCATTGGGTGGCCGGCATCGGCCTGGTCGTGGTCGGCACGGTGGCGGCGTTGATGCGGCCCAAAGACGTCGTGGCCAGCGGTGTTGGCCCGCTCGATTCGTTCACGCTCACCATTCGCATGGCGACCGGCGTTGATCTGGAGCCCCTGTTGGGGGGCGTGCTTAACACTCACCTCGAGCACCGGCACCTTCGGTCCATCAAAACCGCTCGCCAGGGACTCGCCATTGACGTGTCATACACCACGAGGCTCAGACCAGGCTGCTCGCCTGACGACCTTGTGAAGTCATTGAACCGCATCGAGGGCGTCCAGGAAATAGACCTCTTCCGGGATACGCCTGACACGGACTAACCAGAGTGACATCGCCATGAAACGCCCCTTCCCGCTCATCGCCCTCCTTTTCGCCCTGGTGAGTGCCGGCCCCATCGCGGCACAGGGCCCCGGCGGCATGCAGATGGGCGAACGCAAGCTCGTGGCCCAGTTCGACAAGGATGGGGACGGGCGCCTCAACAGCGACGAACGGAGGGCCGCGCGGGAGTTCATGGCGGCCAACCCCGGGGATGGGCGCGGTGGCCGAGGTGGACCAAGGCCGGGTGGCCGTGGGGGGCAGGGCATGGCGCCGGCTATGCCGGGGATCGCGATCGCCCCCGCCGATGTGAAGCCTGCGACGACGCCGTTTTATGACCTGGGCACGATGCGTACGTTATTCTTCACATTCGAACACGCGGACTGGGAAGCGGAGCTTGACGCGTTTAACAACACCGACGTTGAAGTGCCGGCCACGCTGGTAGTCGATGGCAAGACCTATCGCGACGTCGGCGTCCACTTCCGTGGCGCGTCGTCATTTTTCATGGTGCCGGCCGCATCGAAGCGGTCACTTAACGTCGCCATCGATTTTGTTCACGAGAACCAGGCCGTCCCGGGTGGGTATCGCACGCTGAATCTGCTCAACTCAAACGGCGACCCCACGCTCATGCGTGCGGTGCTCTATCAGCAGATTGCCCGGCAGTATCTTCAGGCCGGACACGCCAACTTCGTGCGTGTGGTGATCAACGGCGAAAACTGGGGCGTGTATCCCAGCGCCCAGCAGTTCAACAAGGAATGGCTGCGCGATCACTTCTCCACCACCGAAGGCGTGCGGTGGACTGTGCCCGGAAGCCCAGGCGGCCGCGGTGGCCTCGAATACATCGGCGATGACGTCGCCCCCTACAAGGCGCTGTATGAAATTAAGAGCAAGGATACGCCCAAAGCGTGGGCCGACTTCATTCAGATGACGAAAGTGCTCAACACCACGCCCGCCGACAAACTCGAAGCGGAGCTCTCTCCCATCCTCGACATCGACGGCGCACTGAAATTCCTGGCGCTCGATGTGGCCCTGGTCAACTCTGACGGCTATTGGGTGCGCGCCAGTGACTACAACATCTATCAAGACCTGAAGCGGCGCTTTCACATCATTCCGCACGATACAAACGAGACCTTCTCTAGCGGTGGCGCATTGCGTTTCGTGCCTGCGAATGGGACCCCGGCCGGCGGACGCCCCAGACCCGATGGGGGAGGCGGCATGGTGATGCTTCCGGCTCCTCCTGGTGGCGTGGGCCAACCCATGCCGCCAATGCCAATGCCGCCAGGCGGTGAGCGCGCCGGCGGCGGAGGGGGCGTGACACTCGACATGTTCACCGGCATCGACAATCCGGCCCGGCCTCTGCTGTCGAAGTTGCTGGCAGTGCCCGCGCTCAAGGCGCGTTACGCCAGCTACGTGAAGGACATCGCCCAGCGGTGGCTCGACTGGAAGGTGCTGGGCCCGATGGTGGCGAAACACCGCGCGCTTATCGAGGCGGAAGTGATGCGTGACACCAAGAAGCTCACCACGAACGAGCAGTTCACGAACGGCATCGATGCTGAGACGGCAAGTCTCAAGGCGTTCGCCGGTCAGCGACGCATATTTTTACTTAAGTAAATTAGGAAGTTAGGAACTGGGGAAGTGAAGTTCCTAATTTCCTAAGTTTCTAAGTTCCCAAGTTTCCTACGGCTTTCCTTCACCTTCGCCCGGAGGACCTTCTCGTCGGTCCGCCGTGCACGCGAGGCCACGGTGGGCTTGGTCTTGCGCCGGGCCTTGGGGCGCACGGCGGCTTCCGCAAGAAGGTTCTCGAGCCGCACTCGGGCCGCGTCACGGTTCTGCGCCTGTGTGCGATACACGCGGCTGTCGATCAGCAGAATGTCATCACCCACCATCCGGCGTCCCGCCAGCACCCTGAGCCGCGCCTTGACTGCGGCCGGCAGATCGGCACGACCGACGTCGAGTCGCAACTCGACGGCGGTGGATACCTTGTTGACGTTTTGTCCACCCGGGCCTGACGCCCGCACGAAGCGCTCCTCAATGGGAAGATGCTCAAGAGACATTACTTTTGGCCTCGAAGTGATTGAACGTCGTGGCTGACCGCGTCGTGACACGCGCTGCCCTGGGGACCCCCCAGATCAGAATAGCGGTTGCGCCATGCACAAGCCGCAGGGGCGCGCCGCGTGAAGCGGTAAAGGGCCCACGCGACGGATCGGCGTCGGCCAATTTGGCGTCGTCGAAACGAACGGCCGACACCACAACCAGCCCCCCCCATCTGCCCCGAGGTACATCGCGCGATAGGCTTCGACAATGTTGTCGGCCCAGGCCGAGTAGAGCGAGGCCAACTCTCGCTTGCTCAGTGGCGGGGCATCTGACACCTGAAGCGGCCCCGCACTGTCGATCGTTTTCCGCAGTATCAGTCTGAACTTGTAGTCCGTCCGAAACCACGGATTGCTCTCAGCCTGATGCCAGCTTGATGTCCGTGCTCATCGCCCCAAGCACAGTCGGGATATCCCCGCTGCCAAACGCGTTGTAGAGATTCTTCAGAAGCGTGACGTTGTCCATGTGTGTTCCCCAGTGCCCCAGTTCCTAAGTTCTCAACTCACTCAGCGTGATATTCCTGCAGCGATTTGACGGTCAGGCCCTCAGTGCGCAGGGCCTTGATGGCACTGATCACGGCGGACGCCCCGGTGAGCGTCGTAATCGCGGGGATGCCCTGGAGCATCGCCGCACGGCGCACGGCGCGATCGTCAAAAAATGACTCGCGGCCCAGCGGTGTGTTGATCACCAGCGAAATGCGCTTGTTCACCATTTCGTCGCCTACGTGCGGGCGGCCTTCGTTGATCTTGAATACGATCTCGGCGTCCACACCGTGCGCACGCAGGTACACCGCCGTGCCACGCGTGGCCATAATCGAAAATCCGAGTTCCACCAGCCCTTTTGCAATAGGCACCACGTTGGCCTTGTCGTAGTTGTTGACGCTGATAAACGCCGTGCCGCCCTGAGGCAGCATCTGCCCGGCGCCCATCTGTGCCTTCGCGAATGCCACGCCAAACGACTCGGCGCCGCCCATCACTTCGCCGGTGGACTTCATCTCAGGCCCCAGCAGCGTATCGACCCCGGGGAATCGCACAAACGGGAACACCGGCGTCTTAACGAAGAACCCTGACACGGTGAGGTCTTCCGTAAGTCCCTGGTCGGCGAGACTGCGTCCGACCATGATCCAGGCGGCCACCTTGGCCAGCGGAATGACGGTGGCCGTCGACAAGTACGGCACCGTGCGCGACTCGCGCGGATTGACC